>DBLB01000202.1:0-23281 GCA_002298695.1 Clostridiales bacterium UBA735
CGGCAGCAGCCTGCGCCGCTCCTGCCTTAAAATTATTTTGCTCTATTTTGCATCACAATTCAGCGTTTATACAGAATTTGGGATTGACCCGCTGATGCCATGCTGATCTCCCATCCGCATTTCAGAAGAAAGGGATTTCTGCTTCCGTTCTACATGATCGGCCATGGTGCGATACGCTGCTTTGTAGAGGGACTTCACACCGACAGTCTCAACCTGGCGTGTCGCAGGTGTTGTCTGGCTGCCTGATTCTATCGGGCGCTTTCCTTGTAGATATTATTCGCAAAAGGCAGGACATACAGGCATGAAACTGATTTGCTCTTTGTTTATCACATTCTTAAAAATCGGCGCGTTCACCTTTGGCGGCGGATATGCTATGATCGCGCTGCTCGAAAATGAGTTCGTTGAAAAGAAAAAATGGCTTGAAAAAAGCGAGTTTCTGGACATGGTTGCGATAGCCGAATCCACGCCCGGACCAGTTGCCATCAACAGCGCAACTTACATTGGTTACAAAATTGCGGGATTTGGAGGTGCAGCCATGTCCACACTTGCGGTCTGCATTCCATCTTTTCTTGTGATTTATGGTATCTCGCTGTTCTTTGATCAGTTTCTCAGTTTGCGCTGGGTTTCCTGCGCATTTCGTGGGATTCAGGTATGTGTGATCTATCTGATCCTTACCGCAGGGCTGAAAATGCTCAAAAGCATTGACAGAAATGTACTAAATTTGGCGCTTCTCACGTTGGTGATGTGTTCCATGCTCTGCTGCTCAATCGTGGCAGTCTCGTTCTCCTCTGTATTTTACATCCTGATCTGCGGCACAGTCGGACTTGCTGTTTTCTTCCTGCGAAAAATCCGGAAAGGTCATGGAAAAACGTCATGATATACCTGCGCCTTTTTCTGAACTTTTTGATGATCGGTGCCCTGTCTTTCGGCGGCGGCTATGGAATGGTTTCGCTGGTACGCGAAACGGTGCTTTCCAACGGCTGGCTGACCGAGAGCGAGTTTCTGAATTTTATTGCCGTATCTGAATCCACGCCGGGACCTCTTGCCGTGAATATGGCAACCTTTATCGGCGCAACACAGGGCGGAATTCTCGGTTCATTTGTTGCAACGCTGGGCGTAGTGCTGCCGTCGTTTTTGATTATTCTCTTAATTGCATCCGCACTAAAGAATCTGATGAAATATGCGCCCGTCAACGCCTTTTTATCGGGTGTCCGTCCGTGCGTTGTAGCGATGATCCTTGCGACCGCGCTCACCATGGCGCTGTCTACGCTGTTTGGTTTCACCGATTTACAGACCGGATTTGCACCTGATTTGCGCTCTATCGCAGTTTTTGTCATTCTCGGAGCAACACATCTGATTTGTAAGAAGATCAGGAAAGGAGCTCCATCGCCAATTCTGATGATCCTGTTTTCGGCGGGCCTCGGAATCTTGTTCTGGGGCATATTCCAGTATGGCGATTGATTTGATTTCCGCCTTCAAGCCTGTTTTATACATAACGGGTCCCGCCAAAACGCACTTGTTTCATTGCGTATAACGCGTAATATGGAGCGGCACCTCCCTTCATTCGTGGTGCTGCTCCGCACTTCGGTCATTCCGTTCTGCCGCAAACGAGCTGACCACCGTTGCAATAGCGAGGACTTAAAAGTCCTCGCTACGCAAAAACGTACTGCACATCATCGTGTTCGCCCGGAGGATGGGTCGTAAAGGTTTAATTGAATATCAGTATCAGAAAAACGCGCGCCCGGAGCAGTCTCCGGGCACGCATGTTTATTCCCTATGAAACATTGTGATACTTTGAATCATGCCCGCACGGCCTCGGGTTCCATCTCCGCACACCTGTCCGCATCTGCGGAAACGCGGATCTGCTCGATGTGGTGGTTTGCAATGCTTGTGATCTGTACGTGCAGCCCCTCAAAATCAAACGAAGCGCCGGGCTCCGGGAGTCTTCCGAACTGTTCCATCACCCAACCGCTGACTGACGACATATCCGATTTGGATTTCAGGCCAAAATAGTCCGCAAAATCATCAAAACTCATCTCCGCATCGACGAGATAGGTATCTTCGGACACTCTGGTGATCGGCGTTTCCTCCTCGTCGTGTTCGTCCCAGATCTCGCCGACCAACTCCTCCAGAATGTCTTCCATCGTCACAATGCCGCAGGTACCGCCGTATTCGTCGACCACAACAGCCACATGTGTTTTGGCCTGTTGTAGCTTCTTGAGCAGCAGGCTGATGGGCTCCATCTCCAGCGCATAGACCGGCGGCAGGATGATGTCCCGCAGCGGCTTATCCGTCACGCCGCAGCCGACATAGAAGTCCTTCTGATGGATGGTGCCGAGAATGTTGTCGATCGAGTCCTGATAGATGAGCAGCCTCGAATACTTCGTCTCCGTGAACAGCGCGGCAACCTCTTCCTTTGTCGCCGTGATCGGGAGCGCGGCCAGGTCTGTGCGGTGAATCAGAATATCCTCCGCGCGCTGCTCGGAGAAGTCGATCGCATTCCTGAGCAGTTCTCCCTCATTTTTATCGATGCTGCCATCCTGCTGCACCTCGTCGACGAGCATCAGCAGCTCTTCCTGCGACATTTTGTTGTCAGCGCTGAGATGGAAGGCCTTCGCCAGCAGCTTTTTCCAGAGGGAAAAGACCGCATTCAGCGGCGTAAAGATCCAGATGAGGATCTGCAATACCGGCGCAGACAGCATCGCGCACGTCTCTGCGCAGTCCTTTGCAATGCTCTTCGGCGAAATTTCGCCGAAAATCAGTACGACGACCGTGACCACAACGGTGGAGATCGTTGCGCCGGCGTCGCCGTAATGCCTGACGAACAGCACCGTGCCGATGGAAGCCGCGGCGATATTTACGATGTTGTTGCCGATCAGAATGGTGGACAGCAGCCGGTCGTAGCGCTCCAACAGCTTGCAGACGAGTGCTGCTCGTTTATTGCCTTTTTCGGCAAGGGTTTTCAGTCTTGTCGTATTTGCGGAGGAAAATGCCGTCTCCGTTGCTGAAAAGTAGGCGGAGAGCATCAGGCAGACGGCCATAATGATGATGCAAGTCGTGGTTGACAATGTACGGTAACTCCTTTTCTGTCATCTGAAATTTTCTGAATGTGTCAATGGCCGCATCCTCTAAAGACGCAAAAAAGCACGTCCGCCCTGCATCCCGCAGCGCAGATATGCTCCCCAAAACAGATGACAGATCCAGTGTGTACTATGACAATCGCTGCCGTCAGAATCCATTCGTTTCATTCCTTTCCCTAGGGAACAAAGCTTCCCTTGAATTAGGATTATTATAGCAAAAAATCTGATTCCGTCAAGGCATTTGGGCAATTTTGCAGCAGATTGCATGCATCAGCGCTCCCGCCGCGCCGGCAGACCGGCACAGCGGGAGCGCTGTAATTCTGAACGATGGGGATTACCGGCGCAGAAGCCCTCAACCCTGCTTCAGCGGCTTGCCGCTGAACACCGGGAAAATGCTGAACGCCCCATAATCCGTAATGCGCTCCATGTGCTTCAGCGCTTCCATATCTTCCTCGGAGATGACAAAGTCCACCTCTGCGTTGTGCTTCATGTGCTCCGGGTTCGCTGTCTTCGGGAGCGCGGCCGCGCCAAGCTGAATGACGTAACGGATACAGAGCTGCGCGGCAGACACGCCGTACTTCCCTGCCAGTTCTGCGATAGCAGGATTTTTGAGCGCCTCACCGTGGGCAATGGGCGAATAGGCTTCCAGCTGAATACCCAGTGCTTTGCAGAATTCCAGTAACTCCAGATCGGTATTGCTGATATGCAGCAAAATCTGGTTCACCGCAGGCTTTACGCGGCAGTCTGCGAGCAGATGTTCCAGATCATCCTGCAAGAAGTTCGAAACGCCGATGACCCGGACTTTCCCTGCCGCCTGCGCATCCTCCAGCGCACGCCAGACCGCTTTGTTTTCTTCAAAATAGCGCTTTTCCACGCGGAACTCCGTCCAGGGCTGCGGCGAGTGGATGATCATCTGATCCAGATAATCAAGCCCCATTTTTTCCAGCGTTTCGTTGATGGACCTTGCCGCATCCTCATAGGTTTTCAGCTCCGCCGCCACCTTGCTGGCGATGAACAGCTCCCCGCGCGGAATACCGCAGGTACGCACGCCCTCGCCGACGCCGCGCTCGTTGCCGTAGGCCTGCGCCGTGTCGATGAACCGATAGCCCAGCCGGACCGCCGTCCGGACCGCCTCCGCAGCCTTGTCATCGTCAATGAACCAGGTGCCGAGTCCCAGCTTCGGGAGATGCACGCCGCTTTCCAATAAATAACTTTCCTTCAAAATCATTTTGATTTCTCCCCGATCACGGCATAACGCAGCCAGACTGCGCCGCTGCTGAACTGCTGTACGCCTTCAAGCCGCAGTTGCGTCACGCTGCGCTCTGCGGGCAGCCCGTCAAACACGGCGCTCATACCGCTGCGCCCATCTATGCCCGCACCGATCAGCACGCTCACCTCGTCGAGCAGTCCCTCTGCCAGAAAGCCTGCGTTGATATGTCCGCCGCCAACAACTGCCATGCGCTCCACGCCGAACTCCGCGGCAAGCAGTGCGCATGCGCGGTGCAGATCGATTCGCTCCTTGCCGCAGGCGATCCAGGAAATGCGGTTTTCGTCCAGATAGGCAAGATATTCCCGGCTGACGCGCTCGCTCGTGAGGATCAGCAGCGGCCGCTTCCCCGCTGCGCCGTCCCAGAGCAGCGTCCCCTGCGTATCGGCCACGATCTCATATCCGTCGGCAGCTTCCGCCCGGGAAAATCCCTCCCGGCCGAGCGCCGTGGCCGTTTCGCTGTAAAACGTGCCGGGCTGCGCAAGCTCAAGCTGTGCCGTCACGCGTCCGCTCACGCGGCTGGGCGCGTCAAGGGCGTCGAGCGTGCTGTAGTATTCCTGCACGCCCGGCAGATGTTCCGTCATGGCGCAGTCGATGCGCCCGTCCACGGAGCTCATCATATGGCATACAATGCATGGTTTTTTCATATCCATTCCTCCAAAACTTCCGCTTGACAGCTGGCGTGTCAAGCCTTATCTTAAAGCATGTTCATACTTTACAACTTAAAGCACACTTCAAGTCAAGAGGCTTTTTGAAAAAATCGGAGGAATTGTCGGATGGTATATACCGTGGGAGAAATGGCGAAGCTGCTGGGCATTCCGTCGTCAACGCTGCGCTATTATGACAAAGAGGGGCTGCTGCCGTTTGTGGAGCGCTCCGCCGGCGGCATCCGCATGTTCCGGGAAACCGATCTGGAATGGCTGCAAGTGATCGGCTGCATGAAAAAAGCCGGCATGTCCATCCGGGACATCCGGCAGTATATTGAAATGGCGCTTCAGGGTGACGATACCATTGTGCTCCGCCTTGCCATGTTCCGGCATCAGCAGGAAGTTCTGAAGCAGCAGATGAAGGAACTCCGGCAGACGATGGAGCTTGTGGAGTACAAATGCTGGTACTATGAGACCGCAAAAGCCGCCGGAACAGTCGATGTTCCGCAGAAAATGGAACTTTCTGAAGTTCCGGAGCAATTCCGGAGCATCCGCCAGGCGCTGCGCTCCGTTCCGCAGATCACAAAAGAATAACGCAGCAGAAGCACCGCATTCCAACGTCGGAAACGACAGAAGGAATATGGTGTTTTTCTTTCAAGCGGCCAACGGGCGCGTGGCTCCGGAATTCTGACGCCCGGTTCGCCCGGTTCGGAAGCGTGTCGGGAACCGCAGCAGAACCGGGACCGAACCGTACCTATGGCGCACCGCCGACAGTCCCGAACCTGCACCCCTCTCCATGCATTTCACCGATGTTCCCGCGGGCAGCTACTACTGCTATGCGGTGCTGTGGGCGGCAGAAAACGGCATCACCAAGGGAGCTGCCAACACGACATTCAGCCCTGACGCGGATTGCACCAGAGCGCAGATCGTGACCTTCCTCCGGCGCTGCAAGAAGTGACCAGCTGACATACGGCCGAGCAGCAAAAGCCGCTGACTTGACCTCATAAGCGAACATCGGACAGCGCAGCAGATAGGCCTTTCACCTTGACGCTGTGCTGTTCTCTTTTCACTATGGGAAGCATATCAATGACATTTTAGGCGGCGCCGCTGCCTTATCCATTATGAGACAAGATTGTGTGATTATTTCAAAATCACACAATTGGTTACGCCAAAGGCGGAACCTTCTGATGATAAAATTTCATCAGAAAACAGTGTGAAAAGCAGGAGCTGCCATGTGGCAGCTCCTGCTTTATGCTTCTTCAGGGTAGAGCAGGCAGGCACAGTAGCCAGGCTCCGGCTGATAGCAGTAGAGCGTCAGGTGCTTTTCGATCTCCTGGCTGTAGTCGTACAGCGTATGCGGCGTTCCGTTCAGCGCCGTATCGGCACAGGGGACCAGCCATTTGCGGTCGCCGTCCGGAAAAACCGCGTAGAACGAGTGATTCAGCATCTGTTCGATCGTGCGCCCCTCCACCTGCTCCATCATGTGGTTGCAGTAGCGGAAAATGAAGTCCACGCCGTGCCCCGCTGCATCGAACACCAGCTCGATCACGCAGAAGGCGACCGGCATCCGGTCCAGAATCGTGCATTTTTCCAGCATCTCCATCGGGATCGGCTTTTCCGCTGCCGCAGCAAGGGAACTCAGCTCCTGCCGCAGACGATGATGCTCCGCCAGGCTGCGCCGGCGGCCCTGAAACGTCGTGCCGTCGATCATGGTATAGACACCGGCGCGGCTGATGTCCATAATCTGATCCTTGCGGACAGTGACACCCTTGCAGATGTTGACAAACCGTTCGCCGTCCAGGCAGGCGCGGATCTCCTTCTGCGGAATCGACGTGGAAACCAGCGTACCGTCGCACAAATGCAGAACCGTGCGCTGCGCTTCGCGCGTGATATAGAGAATCTGTCCCGGTTCGATCTGATTCCGGCGGAAAAATCTCGCAACATCTCTCGCCATCGATCTGCCCCCTTTATCGTACTCATTATCAGATACATTCTACCATGGAATCCGCTTGATTGCAAGAAAGAATCTGCAAAAAATAACAGGCCGCCCGCAATACAGACGGCCCGTTATTTCAGGGATATCAGAAAGAGAAAGAGTATATCTGAACGAAAAGATTACTTCTTGGCGATCGTCTCGCGGACCTTCGCCGCGATGGCGTTCGCGTCGAGGCCGTACTTGGCCTGAAGCTTGGCATACGGGCCGCACTCGCCGTGGCAGTCGTTGACGCCGACAAAGCCCATCGGGACCTTGCAGTTGTCTTTGGCCAGGACTTCGGCAACAGCGCTGCCAAGGCCGCCGTAGATGTTATGCTCTTCCGCGCTGATGATCGCGCCGGTTTCTGCCGCGCAGCGGACGATGAGCGCCTCATCGATCGGCTTGATGCAGAACATATCGACAACGCGGACACTGATGCCTTCCGCAGCGAGCAGCTCGGCAGCCTGCATGGCGTTTGCAACCATCAGGCCGCAGGCGATGATCGTCGCGTCCTTGCCCTCGCGCACCACGAAGCCCTTGCCGGCCTCGAACCTGGTGTCGGACGTATAGAGATCCGGGAATGCGTCACGGGACATGCGAAGGTACATCGGCTTCGGAGACTCGATGGCATGCTTGACGACCCAGTGTGTCTGCGTCTCGTCGGACGGGACATAGACCTCAAAGTTCGGGAGCGTGCGCATGACAGCGAGATCTTCCAGGGAATGATGGCTCGGACCGTCAAACGCATCGGACATGCCGCCATAGGCGCCGACGAGCTTGATGGGGAGCTTGGAATAGGAACCGAACGCTCTGGCCGGGGTCAGACCGATGGAGGTCAGGAACACGGCGAACGTATTGACGAACGGGATCTTGCCGACGGAGGCCAGACCGGCCGCCATGGCAGTCATGTTGGCCTCGGCAATACCGACGTTCAGGAAGCGGTCCGGATAAGCCTTGCCGAACATGGCAGACTGCGTGGAGCAGCTGACGTCGGCGTCCAGCACGACGACATTCTGATACTCCTTGCCCATTTCAACCAGTGCTTCGCCATAGGCGACACGGATAGACTTGCTCATTCCTGCACACCTCCCAGTTCCTTCATCGCCTGTGCAAAGCTGGCGTCATCGATGGCCTTGCCATGCCAGGTGTTCTTGCCTTCCATAAAGGAAACGCCCTTGCCCTTGACGGTATGCGCCAGGATCATGGTGGGCTTGCCCTTGACGGTCTTTGCCTGCTCCAGCGCATCAACGAGCTGCGCGACATCGTGGCCGTCGCACTCGATGACGTTCCAGCCGAAGGCTGCGAACTTCTGGGTCAGGTCGCCGGTGGGCATAATGTCGGCGGTCACGCCGTCGAGCTGGACGCGGTTCCAGTCGACGATGGCGCAGAGGTTGTCCACACCGAACTTTGCGCCGGACATGCAGGCTTCCCAGACGGTGCCTTCGTCGATCTCACCGTCGCCTAGGACCGCATAAACACGGGCGTCGGAGTCGTCCATGCGCAGGCCAATGGCCATGCCGAGGGCAGCGGAGAGGCCGATGCCGAGCGGGCCGGAGCTCGCGTCGACGCCCGGGGTCTCCAGGCAGCAGGGATGGCCCTGCAGGCGGGTCTCAAAATCACGCAGCGTGTGCATTTCCTCCACCGGGAAGAAGCCTTTTTCGGCCAGAACACGGTAGAGCATCGGGGCGGCATGGCCCTTGCAGAGCACGAGGCGGTCACGGTCGGCCCACTTGGGGTCCTTCGGGTCGACGCGCATCTGCGCGAAATACAGGGATGTTAAAATTTCACAGACAGAGAGCGAGCCGCCGGGATGGCCGGTCTGCTTCTCGTGCAGAATTGTCAGCACATCAATGCGGAACTTGCGGCAGAGCTCGTTCAGTTCCTGAACTTTTTCTTCAGTCAGTTTCATTATGATCCTCCGATCATGCAGGTTTTCTGTGCTGACCGGGACGGACTGTCCCGGTCAGCGGCAGTTTACGGTTTTTACTCTTTCACGGCAGCGTCCGCAATGGCGCGTCTGGCCGTGGCAATGAATTCGCGGCACTTTGCGATGGTCTTGTCCGGCGTGCCGAGGCAGCCGACGTTGTTGGCACGGATGGTGTAGCCCTTGGCATCGGTGTCGTTCAGCTCTTTGCAGATGCCGTACACGCGGTCATACATGCCCTGCGCGTCGGTGCTGATGACGTCCTTGATCGGGTTCAGGCAGACCTCGATGGCGCTCTTCTGGCCGAATGCCTTGCCGGCAGCCGTTGCAGAGGACCACGGGCCCTTGTGGATCATGTCGATGTTGGGGATCTCCGCGATTGCCGGATAGAGCTTATCCAGCGTGCCGCAGCTGTGCCAGTAGTACAGGCCGCCGAAGCGCTCGCTGAGGCGCTCCTCATGCGGACGGACGCGCTCTTCGTAGAGGCTCGGGGACAGCGTCGGCGTATTGACCTCGTCGTTGAAGAGGTTGATCTTGCCGATCTTATGGCCGAGATACTTCTCAAGCTCGTCGAAGTACTGGATCTGACGGTCGGTGAAGAACTTCATGTAGGTATCCATGAAGTCGTCCTCGTCGTCCAGCATGTCGCTGAGCACGTCTTCAAAGCCGCGGGCGTAGGTGGCGACGCCGAACGGGCCGCGCTCCCACTCCGGGAAGATGACGTCAAAGTCCGGATCGAGCTGCGAACGGCAGTACTCATAGATCTTGACGGCGTCTTCCATCTGGCCGGTGTGATAGAAGTCGAATTCCGGAATCTTCTCAAGATCTTCCGGCTCTTTGAGGAAGTATTTGAAGTCGATCCAGGGGTCGTTGACATCGGAATAGACCACACGCATGCCGATCAGGCTGGCTTCGAATGCAGAACCCATCCAGATGGGGATCATCTTGTCGACAAAGATGTCGTCCTCGAACAGCTTGAAGCGCTCGATGCGCATCTTCATGTAGTTCTCCAGGAACACTTCCGGCTTGCGGTAGTAGTCCTCGACGCTGTAGCCCAGATAAGCGCCCCAGAAGTTGGTGTTGCAGTCCATCTGAAGCGGGGCCGCGCCGTACTTCGACTTGCCGTCGATGCGCGGGGTGCCGCGCCACTGGTCGCGGGTGGTCTTCTGGATGCAGGCCCACTTTGCCTTCCGCTTCTGGTTGGCTTCGCTGGCCTCCAGCTCGCGGTATTCATCCATCAGACGTTTGATTGTATCAGTTGCCATAGTAATCCTCCACAAAATAAAACGGTAGCTTGCTGTCAGAATCAGCCGAGGGCCACGGTGGGAAGCCAGGTGGAAATGCCAGGAATGAGAATGGTCAGAATCAGGACGACCATCTCTGCAATGACCATCGGAACCAGAGGCTTATAGCACTTCTGGACGGGGATGCCCTGGATGAAGGACGTCGCGGAGAGGAGCGCGCCGACGGGCGGCGTGACCTGCGCAACACACTGGCACATGACCACGATCAGGCCGAACTGGATGGGATTGATGCCGAACTTGACCGCGATCGGTGCAAGAACCGGCGCGAAGACGATCATCGCCGCAGTGCTCTCCATGAACATACCGAGGATGAAGAGGAAGAGCACGATGATGAGCATGACGAGCAGCGGGTTGGTGGTAATGCCGCCGAGGAACGTGCCGATGGTCTCTGCGAAGTTCAGGCGGATGAGGACGAAGCCCATCATGTTGGCCAGGCCGACCATGACCAGCGTCGTCGCCGAGGAAAGAGCAGCCTTGGCAAAAATGCCGGGCAGATCCTTTACCTTCAGGCCGCGGTAGACAAACAGGCCCAGGATGATGCCGTAGATGCAGGCGACCATACCGGCTTCCGTCGGGCTGGAGAACCCAGCCATGGTGCCGCCGATGATGATGACCGGCATGAACAGGGCGGGCAGCGCAGAAAGGATGGCCTTCGCGCGCTCTTTACCGGGCATTTTGTCCGCAACCGCGATGTTGTTCTTCTTGGCATAGAAGTAGCTGCAGATCATGAGGCCGACGCCGCAGAGGATGCCGGGGACAATGCCCGCGAGGAACATCGAACCGACAGACAGGTTGGCGTAGGAGCAGTACATGATCATCAGGATGCTCGGCGGGATGATGGGGCCGAGCGTGCCGCCGCAGGCCTGCAGTGCGCAGATAAAGTCAGTGCCGTAGCCTTCCTTGCGCATGGCCGGGGCGAGCAGGTTGCTGAACGCCAGCGCCGTCGCCATGGCAGAACCGGAGACGGAAGCGAAGAGCATACAGGAAACGACGCACACATGGGCCAGACTGCCGCGGACGCGGCCGACAACGGCGCGGGAGAAGGAAACGATCTGCTCAGAGATGTTGCCGCCTTCCATCAGAACGCCGGAAAGGATGAAGAACGGAACGGCGACCATGGAGATCGAGTTGATGCCGGAGAAAATCTTCATGGCAGCGCTGATCGGCGCGATCGTGCCCTGCATGAACATCGTCAGGACGCCTGCTGCGCCCATTGAGAAGGCCAGAGGAACATTGAAGACCAGCAGGAACATGAAAATGCCGAAGCAAATCAGTGCAAGACCCATATTACTCAGCCCTCCTTCTTCTCATCGCTCTCTTCCTTGGGCAGGAAGTCGCGAACCATGTTTTTCAGGTGTGCGATCACACACAGCACGAAACTGATCGGCATGATGACGTAGACGACGGACATCGGCCACTGCATCGCCGAGGATTTCACGGTGGTATTCTGGAGCGTCAGCTGCCAAGTCGGGAAAATCAGGTAAACCAGAACCGCGAGCATCACAAAGTCGCCGATGATATGGGTCTTTTCGAGCAGCTTTTTCTTGTTCGGGCAGAAGATCGCCGTCAGGTCGACTTCAAGGTTCTTTCTCGCACTGACCAGATAGACGCAGGCCACAAAGCTCATGTAGAACATCAGGAATCGGACCAACTCGTTCGCCCACACCAGCGGGTGTCCGGCCAGACGTGAAGCCACGTCTGACGCGGAGACCACCAGCATGGCGAAGAGGATGATTCCCGCAAAGTAGTAGAAAAGCTTGAAAAACTTATCCAATGCGTCGCATACTTTTCTCATATGCCTTGAATCCCCCTTCTAAAGATTTCGGGTTAATATGCGGCTGCGGATGATCAGTTGGCGAGGGCCTGGATGGAAGCGATCAGATCGGCGCCGCCGTCGACGGTGTCTTCGAAGTTCTTCCAGACAGTCTCCTGCATCTTGGCCTTGATGGCATCGGTGTCGATCTCAACGATCTCCAGACCGCATTCGTTGACCAGCAGGTCTTCGTAGTAGTCTTCCATCTCTTCGGAGTAGCTCATACCGTACGCCTGAGCGTCTTCCGCAGCGCGGTCGATGACAGCCTTGGCCTCGTCGTCCAGGCTCTCATACTTGGCCTCGTTCATGAAGTAGTCGAGGTCGCACCAGATGTGGTAGGTCTTGGTGATGTAGCTCAGCTGCTCATACCAGGAAGCGTTGTAAACGGTGATATAGGGGTTTTCAACGGCGTCAACAATGCCGGTCTGAAGCGCGGTGTAGACTTCGGAGCTGGCAACAATGGTGGTAGCGCAGCCGAGGGCCTGGAAGGTGTCAACGTAGACCTGGATGTCGGGAACGCGGATGCGGAGGCCGTTCAGATCGTCCAGCGTGGTGACCGGGGTCTTGGTGAAGATGTGACGGAAGCCGCTGGCGGAACCGGCCAGGCAGCGGATACCGGTCTGGTCGATGAGCTCCTGGGTCATCTGCTTGAAGACATCGCTCTTATAGAACGCCATGACATGGTCATAGTTCTGGAACATGTAGCCGAGGGAGACAACGCTGCCCTTCGCGTAGCCATTGGCAGAAGCCATGGTCGCCCAGTCGTTTTCGCAGATGTCGATGCCGCCGTTGCGGACTTCGGAAGCGGTCTCAGACTGAGAACCGAGCTTGCCGTCGGTGTAAAGCTCGCACTTGATCTTGCCGTCGCTGTACTCCTCGATCAGCTCGCAGAGCTTCTGCAGGCCGGAACCGGCAGCCGTGGTGGCGTTGTTATGGGAAGCAACGACCAGCGTATACTCGCCGCCGGTGTAGCCGTTGGACTCGCCGTCGGTGGAAGCGTCTTCGGAGGAAGTGTCGGTGGAATCGGTGGGCTCGGCGGTGTCAGCCGCTGTCTCGGCCGCAGTGTCGTTGGTGGTGGTGTCATTGGTCTTGGATGCGCAGGCCGCCAGAGAAAGCAGCATAACGCACGCGAGAAGGAGCGCAATCAGTTTTTTCATTGTTGGACCTCTTTCTGTTGTTTTGTTTTATTCACAGGCTTCCCTGTTGAATACACTATTATAATTATAACTATAATACCGGACAAATGTGGGAACGGATCAGTCGTCGATCGGGAGCAGGAAGATCTTGCAGCCCTTCTTGTTCTGGAAGGCGTCAAATGCCTCTTCCCACTGGTCGATCGGGTACTTGGCTGTCACGAGCGGCTTCAGGTTGACCAGGCCGTTCTCGATGAGCTGAATGGCCTTGCGCCAGCTGTGGTTTCTGGAACCCATGGAACCGGAGAAATGCAGTTCCTTGTAGCAGATCGTCTCGATCGGGAACTCGATCTTGCGGCCGGCCAGACCGATCTGAGTGAAGTAGCCGCGCTTGCGGATCAGCTCCAGACCCATGTTTGTGCCGGACTGGGAACCGGAGCACTCGAGGACAACGTCCGCGCCGTAGCCGCGGGTGTAGCCTTCGACCAGTGCCTTCATGTCATCGACCTGAACGTTCGCGGTGTAGTCGCACGCGCCCATCTCCTTGGCCATTTTCAGGCGGTCGGCATCAATGTTCGTGCCGGCGAGCAGGACGGTCGCGCCGCTGGCCTTGGCGACCTGTGCCGCCATGATGCCGATGGCGCCGCATCCAACTACGAGGACGAAGTCGCCGGCGACGATCTTGCACTGGTCGTAGACCGCGTGGCAGACGCAGGCCAGAGGCTCGGTCATGGCCGCGGAAGTAAAGTCGACATGGTCAGCAATCTTATGAACGCGGTCTTCGGGAACGACGGTATACTTTGTGAAGATGCCGTTGAACCAATAGCCGAGCGTCTTGCGCTCCACGCAGAGGTTGTAGAAGCCGTCGCGGCAGTAGTCGCACTTGCCGCAGTAGTGATACGCCGTTTCGGAGACGACGCGGTCGCCGGGCTTGAAGTTGGTGACGCCTTCGCCGACAGACTCGACGACGCCTGAAAATTCATGGCCGGTCGTCACGGGCGGGCGGACGGGAATGGCGATATCGCTGTGCAGGATATGCAGGTCGGAACCGCAGATACCTGCTTCCACAATGCGGATCTTGACCTGACCAGGGGCAGCAACGGGTTCTTCCACATCCCGGATCTCCATGTTGCCCGGGCCGGCTGCATACTTGACAAGTGCTTTCATGACTTTGCTCTCCTTTGCTTTTGGTTGCTTAAATTATTGTGATATTCAATTGATATATCAGACGCCTACAAAAAAGCATCCTCAATAAGAATCACGGTTTGAAAAAGGAATCTGACTCACAATTTGAAACAATGTTCTCGGGGACAATGGATTCTGCCGAACCCCGCGGAGCAGCGCTCCGCAGGAATTCCGGCGCTGGATTATTTACAGGAGGTTGCGGGCGGCGTCCGGCGCGGGCATGGGGATGTCCGTCACCTCGACATACGGGTGGGAGGCCAGCTCCGCGAGCATCGGTTCGGAGACGTAGATCTCGCCGAGCGAGAGCGTATTCTTGATCCGCACGACGCGCGGATTCTGGTGGTCGATCTCGATGCAGGTCTTGACGGCGGCCTGCACGGCCTGCCAGTCGTTTTTCAGGAAGACCGGGACGTTGACCGTATGCGGCAGTTTGTTCGTCAGGACATTCAGGTACATTTTGTCGAAGTCCATCTTGCGATAGGCGCGTTCGGAAATGTAATCCGCCAGGCCGATGCCGCAGGCGTTGCCGTGCGAAGGCTCGGTGATGTCGAGAATGACCATGCGCTGCACCTTCGGGCCGCCGGAGGCATAGGGCGTATCGTAACGGCCGGTGATGTTCGGATCCTGGCCGGCGCCGCTGATGTTCTTGCCGAGCTCGTCGATGACCAGCACGTCGATATCGTCAAACGGCAGCGAGGGCAGCTTCGTCTTACTCTCCTTGAGCAGTTCCGGCTCGACCTCGGGAATTTCTGCCGGGAGGAGCACCTCGGTGCGGTAGGTTCTGTCGTAGGCATTTTCCATCAGGGCTACGCCGAAGAGGATCTTTGCCTTTTTGAGGACAATGTTGCCGATCGTCGGCACATTGTGGTACATGTATTTCCAGCCCACGGAGTGGCAGGCTTCTGCGCCGCGTTGCTTGCCGAGGCCGATGGTCATCATTTTCATCAGGCCGCTTTCATACGGGCCGCGGAACGAGGTATGCGCCTTGACGCGGTTGATGAGGATGATGCCGTCCGCTTCGTAGGCCAGACGGTCGATGTAGACGGGCAAGCCGTCTTCCGTTGTGTCGATCTGCACAACATCCATACAGGAGCGGATCTCGCAGCCGACGGATTCCTCCGTCACGCCGAGCGAATTGACCACTTCGAGCTGGCCCTCGGCTGTCGCGCCGCCGTGGCTGCCCATTGCGGGAACGACAAACGGGACGCCCCCCTGTTCCTTGACGAAGTTCGCTGCGGTACGGATAGCCTCGACAATGTTGTTGATGCCGCGGCTGCCGCAGGTAATGGCAATTCGCTGGCCTTTTTCGATCTTGACGCCCTTCGCGCGCATCTGGGCGAGCAGGTGGGGTTCAATATCATGCAGGCAGGTATCGTCGAAATGCTGACGGACAAGATACATCTGCGGAACATAAATGTCCTTCAGCAAGGTATCTATCACACTCATCGGTCTGTTCTCCTTGTCTCTAATCTTTATACTGCCTCTCGGCTGTAATATCCAAGCACGGTCAGTCTGGCGTGGTTCAGGTGCTGCCGCATGGCGATCTCCGCCTGCGTCCCGTCTGAATCAAGAATGGAATGCGCGATGGCCAGATGCTCCGCAATCGTCTCGTCCGCCCGCTGCTCCTGGCAGCCCATCGCTATGCGCATCCGCTGGGTCTGCGCGCAGACGCTGCGCAGCATGGACGCAAGCACCGGGTTGGTGCAGGACGAAATCAGGTAATTGTGGAATTCGTCGTCTTTCTTTGCCATGGTGATAGGGTCATCCGCTTTGGTAATGGATTTTGCGAGACGGAGCAGCTCGTGCCGATCCAGCCGGCCGGCAAACGTGCGCACAATATAAGGTTCCAGCAGCTCGCGCACCTCAAAGACGTTATCCACGTCCTGAATTGTAATGGGCGTAGCCATGATGGCGCGGCGCGGGTAGATGATCACAAGCTCCTCCTGCGCAAGAACGCTCAACGCCTCGCGCACGGGCGTCCGGCTGACGTTGAATTCCTCCACCAGCGCACGTTCGTCAATGATGCTTCCAGGAGCGATTTCGCAGCAGATGATGCGTCTGCGCAGCTCCTCATACACGTGATCTTTGATACTCCCCATAAAATCTTTGCCGCTCTCTTCCATCAGTTTCGCCGTTCATATTTGTAATTACGCATTAAGATATACATGTGATATATCAGTCAGGCTGGTTTCATTATGCGCTGTGTCCGTCAAAATGTCAAGAGGCGGTCGGTCAGAATCGGCAGTTTTGTATAACTGTACAGTTTCGCAGGAAATGAATTGTTGGAAATGCCGACAAATTCGCTCGATTGACATACATATATTCCCTTTATTACCTATTACTTCTATTTTAATCGATAAATTTTGATTGATTTTGCTGGTTTTTCCTGCAAAACATGTATTACAGATTTTAACGGAATCTGAATATTTTTTCTCCTGCATGTCAAAATTTCGAAATTTAGTGGTTGACAATGAGGGAAAAGTCATGTATCATCAGGCTAAGATGTAATTCAAAATATATCTTGTTATACATGTCGTACTTAGGAGGAACTCGTTATGAAAGAATCCATTCACAAGTATTTTCAGGTTGGCACCATCAGCTGGATGTCCTATCCCGGTGTGCCGCAGGCCGATGTGATCCGCAAGATCGCTTCTGACGACTTTTTCGACGCCATTGAGGTCTGCAAGTGCCCGGACGACGCATCCCGCGAAGCATGCAAGAAACTGCTCGATCAGTCCCACATGAAGGTCTGCTACGGCGCACAGCCCCGCCTGCTCGGCCCGAAGCTGAACCCGAACGATCTCGACGAGGAAGGCCGCAAGAAGGCTGAGGCCACACTGATCGAGGCCGTCGACGAAGCCGAGTACCTCGGCGCACAGGGCATCGCATTCCTGGCCGGCAAGTATGAGGACGCGACGAAGGAAGAATCCTACGCGCAGCTGCTCAAGACGACCCGCGCTGTGTGCGACTACGCCGCGACGAAGGGCATGAACGTTGAGGTCGAGGTCTTCGACTTTGACATCGACAAGGCCGCACTGATCGGCCCGGCTCCGTTTGCCGCCAGATTCGCCGCCGATATGCGCACCACGCATCACAACTTCGGTCTGCTGGTCGACCTCAGCCACTTCCCCATCACCTATGAAAACTCCCGCTTCGTCATTCAGACGCTGCGTCCCTACATCACCCACCTGCATTTCGGAAATGCCGTTGCAAAGCGCGGCTGCGTCGGCTTCGGCGACAAGCATCAGCGCCTGGGCTTCCCGAACAGCGCAAATGACACCGCAGAGGTTCTGGACTATCTGCGCGTGCTGAAGGACGAGGGCTTCTTCCGTGCGGAGCAGCCGCTGGTGCTGTCCATGGAGGTCTCTCCGTTCGGCGACGAGGAAGCCGACATCATTCTGGCTAACACCAAGCGCGTCCTGAACCGCGCGTGGGCGCTGCTGGAAGACTGATTTTGCTTTTTCCATTTTTCTCTTCTTCCCTTTCTTCAAACCGCCGCAGGCAATCTGCCTGCGGCGGTTTGCCGTTTTACGCGACAAAAAATGCCGCGATTTTTTACAAAAATCATGGCAACATTCCACTTGACTTTCTTGCCTGACAGGCATATAATCGCACTTTCGGACAGAGGTATTCTCAATTTTCAGTCTGTATGAGAGGTTTGTTTCATGAAAAAAGCCTTTTCCCTTTTCCGCACGGTCGACCTGACGCAGGGCACGTGCTGGAAGACGATTTTCTGGTTTTCCATCCCCATCATCATCTCCTATCTGCTGCAGCAGGTCTACACGATCAGCGACGCAGCCATCGTCGGTCAGACGCTGACAGCGGACGAGGTTGCCGGCGTCAACGATACGTCGTCGCTGGTGTTCATCTTCCTGCAATTTGCATTTGGCGTCAGCGCAGGGTTCTGCGCCGTGACGGCGCGAAGCGTCGGCGCGCATGACGACGCCGGCATTCGCCGGTCGCTGGCGACGCAGATCGTGCTTTCTGCCGTACTGACCGTTCTGCTCACGGCGCTGGCAATGGCGCTGCTGAATCCGATGCTCGCCTGGATCCACGTTACGCCGGACAGCGGCGAGGTCTATCGCGCTGCCTATACCTACTGCGCACTCATCTTCGCCGGAATCGGCGCGCAGCTGTTCTATAATTTCATCTGTTCGTTCCTGCGCAGCCTCGGCGACTCCGTCACGCCGCTGCTGTTCCTGCTGTTCTCCACGGCTTTGAACGTCGGCCTTGATCTGCTGTTCATTGTCAGTTTCCACTGGGGCGTCGCTGGCGCGGCGATTGCCACCGTTCTGGCCCAGCTCATCAGCACGCTCGGCTGTTTCCTCTACGCGTTCCGCAAATACCCGTATCTGCGCCTCGGCAAGGCGGACTGGGCCCTCACCCGGCAGGATCTCACGCAGCACCTGTTTCAGGGCGTGCCGCTCGGCCTGCAATTCTCGGTGCTGGCCATCGGCATTATCGTTGTACAGAGCGTGGTCGTCCGCTTCGATCTGCTGGACGGTCAGATGGTGTCCAATGCCGCGCAGAACGGCTTCGGCGCAGCCAACAAGCTCAACAACTTCCTGATGACGCCGCTCAACGGCCTCGGCTCCGCTATGACCAGCTTTGTTGCGCAGAATCTCGGCGCGACCGATTTTCAGCGCATCCGCAAGGGTGCGGTGCAGTCCGTCGTCATCATCATGATCATGACCGCCGTGTCCGTCGCCATTGGATTGCTCTCCACAATCGGCGGAAGCTATCTGCACATTTTCCTCAGCCCGGAGAAGATCACAGCGGAAACCATCCGCTACGGCAACAGCTATCTCTATATCGATCTGCCGCTCTATCCCCTGCTTGCTATGATCTTCATCACCCGCAACTGTGTGCAGGGCATCGGCCGGCCGCAGTATATTCTCGGCGGCGGCTGTGCGGAACTGGTCGCGCGCGTGTCCGTCTGCCTGACGCTGCCAACGCTCGTAGGCGGCGGTGTGGTCAGCGCTGCCTCCTCCCCGGCGACGTATCTCGCGCTCTGTCTGGCCGATCCGGTTGCCTGGCTCTTTGCCGACCTCGTGATGGGCATTCCGTTTGTTTGCAACATTCTGAAGATGAATTACCGGTATCTGTATCGGAAATAGGTATTTTCCGCCCTGCTGACGTTCAGAATCCGCCGCTTGTAAAGCGGCGGATTTTTTTGTTGACAATTGTAAGCAAGCATGATATGCTCTGTTTACAGATGTAAACAGAGGTGATGCAGTATGAATCTGACAGAAGCCGAATGGACGCTGATGGAACAGCTCTGGGCCGCAGAGAACGCAACAGGCCGGGAACTGACACAGCGGATGCAGGCAGAGACGGGCTGGACGCGGAGCACAACGCTCACGCTCCTGCGTCGTCTTCAGGAAAAGGGCGCGGTTCAATCGGAGACAGAAAACGGAAAAAACGTCTATTCCCCCGCGGTCAGCCGCGAGCAGGCTGCGCTGAAGCAGACGCACGATCTGCTCCGGCGCGTCTATCAGGGAAGCCTCAGCCGTCTCGTCACCGCAATGACGCACGAGGAACAGCTTTCCCAACGCGAAATTGACGAACTGTATGCGATTTTAGAC
The DNA here is from genome assembly GCA_002298695.1 of Clostridiales bacterium UBA735. GTDB lineage: Bacteria > Bacillota > Clostridia > Oscillospirales > Oscillospiraceae > CAG-170. The sequence continues at coordinate 19,914 of DBLB01000202.1, forward strand.
GAAATGGAGACGAAACGGAAGCATGATTGAGTGGTTTGTTTCCTCGGCGATCCTGCTGGCCGTCCTGATCGCGCTGCACTATCTGCTGCGCGGCAGGGTCAGCCCGAAGCTGCAATACGCCCTCTGGGCGCTGGCGCTCGTCCGGCTGCTGCTGCCCTTCTCCGTGGGGCAGAGCGCCGCGAGCGTCGAAAACCTCGTCCCCGAGACGCAGCATTACGTCCTCTATACCGCGCCGCGCACAGATGCAGCTGCCGAAACGCCCGCAGTATCTCAGCAGAATGCCGCACAGCCGCCCATGCAGCTGCTCCCGGCGCAGCAAGCCGCTGAAACGCAGAAAGCCGTCCGCGGCGGCAGCGTTCTGGACCTGAAAACCGTCCTGACCATTCTCTGGGCCGTCGGCGCGGCGGGCGTGCTCGTCTGGTTCTTCGGGTTCAACCTCGCGTTTGGCCACGCCCTACGGAAGGACGCGGAGCTGTTTGCCCCGGCCTTGCCGGGCTGCCCCGCCATCTACATCTCGCGGGCGGCGGCCTCGCCGTGCCTGTTCGGCTTTCTCCGCCCGGCCATCTATCTGACGCCGGACAGCGCGGCGGATGAATCCCTCCGGCGGCACTGCATCGCGCACGAGCAGACGCACTACCACCACGGCGACCACATCTGGGCGCTGCTGCGCGGGGTCTGCCTCGCGCTGCACTGGTTCGATCCGCTGGCCTGGTGGAGCGCGCATCTTGCGCGCACCGACGCGGAACTCTGCTGCGACGAGGATGCGATCCGTCTGCTCGGTGAAACCGAGCGCGCCGACTATGGCCGAACGCTCATCCGCATGACCTGCCGCACGCGCGTCGATCCCCTCTCCGCCGCGACGACGATGTCGGGCCGCGGCAGCCAGCTGAAAGAGCGCGTCCGCGCCATCGCGAAGCACCCGAAGACCGCCGTCCCCGTGCTCGTCGCTGTGCTGCTGATCGCGGCCATCGCCGCAGGCTGCACGATGACCGGCGCAAAGCAGAAGGATGCGGCTGAAAACACGACCGTAAGCAGCGGATCGGAAACCACATCCGACACGGAGACCACCCGCCGCGACCTCATCGTCGCTCGGCTGACGAATGTCATCCCCATCGAGGCGCCAGGCGTCAATCCCGCCGAGCCTTCCACGGCAAAGGCCGTGAACGCCTTTGCCGACTATCTGCTGCGGCACTATGACCAGCTCGATGCGCGCGGTTTCTTCGCAGACGACACCGTCTGGGAGCCAGTCACGCTGGACGATCAGGAATTCCATCTCGTCATCCGCGGCAAGGACGGCAACACACTCGACATCATCTCCTACAACGCCCAATATGACATTGCCGGCGACGCAGCCTATCGCTGCTCACAGGCAATGACCTCGGCCCTGCCCGGATACGACCCCGGCATTGGCGAATATGTCCAGTCCACCCAGGTCCGGCCTTCCGTACAGTTTGCCTCCTATCTGGCCGAGCATGGCAAGGAATGGCAGGATTCCGGCATCTGGGACTACAATACAACCTGGAGTCTCCGCAAGCTGGACGACCAGATCCTCCTGCACATCTCTGATCTCCCGGACGGCTCCACCGAGACATTCTCCATGGACTGTGACACGCTCGCCGTGACGCATGAGCCGGTCGACCTCGACAAGCGGAAAACCGCCATCGAGGCCAAGCTGGACGCAGCCCTCGCGTCGGACATCGTGCGCGACGACACCTACTGGTTCCCGCTGCGCGAGCTGGACGCGGAAAAACAGCAGGCCGCCCTCACGGCCTATACGGTCTGGCTCGTCGACAATTACGACGCGCTGCTTCAAAACGGCGCGCTGGAGGACGACATCCGCTGGGAGCTTCTCGCGACGGAGGCCGGTGAGGGAAATCTTGTCATGCGGAGCGACGAGACGCGCACGCCCTATTTCTACGACTGCCTCTACTACGACGCCGAAACGGGCCATGTCGACGATTTCGACACCCGCCTGATGTCCGCGCTGAAGGAAAGCAATGTGCAGGATCCCGAGCTGGCCCTGACCGCACAGGCGACATTCGATGCCTATTTCCGCGATCACTATGACGAGCTGGAGCCGCTCGGCATCTTCCGCTATGGCGCACGCTGGACGATCCGCCTGACCGACGGCGACCTGTTCCTGGACGCCGAAACCCTGACCGGCGGCACAGAGCAATTTATCTTCACGCCGGACACCGGCTTTGTCCAGCGCAGTGACGACACGACCGGACCGCAAGCGTCCGTCTGGTTCGACTTCGCGGTGGGCTGGCGGCTCGACGATCTGCCCGTTTTCTCTGAGGCGCTGTATCCTGAGAACAACGGCGTCCCGGACGCAGCCTCGGAATATCTGATGTGGCTCTACACCACAAACATGGACGGACTGAAAGCGCAGGGCTATATGGACGCCGACTGGGTCGAGACCACGATCCAGGCGCACTTCCCCATCCGCCGCCTCTCGATGGACGACACCGCTTCCATGCCGCTGCGCGACGGAAAATACGCGCTGCCGGAGGACGTGTCCGCACAAAAGCCCCTCGTCCGGCTCGATTCGCTCGAGGCCGACGTCTCGGATGACCGCACCGTCTATACCGCGAAGTATACGTTTTTCTCCGCCGGGCACGAGATCGCCGACGAGGCGGAATGGCAGCAGCTCCGGGCCAATATCCTCGCGGGCGACCTCTTCGGCCTTCAGGAGGCGCATGTCGACACGTTCGAATTCTACTTCGACAATGGTCAGCCCGTCTTCCTCTCGCACAGCGAGCTGATGATCTGTGCATCCTACAATTCGGCCATGCCGCTGCAGGCCGAGGAATTCACGCTGCCGCACGCGCTCCGCTTCGGCATGAGCTATGACGAGGCGCTGCGTCTCTGCGGCAGCCATGCCGAAAATGAGGACAGCGGCGATGGCTGGAAGAGCTTCCAGTGCGAGGGCTATCGTTATGTCTTCTACGACGATGCGCTCTCCTGCGTCTACATCCGCAGCGTCGACGACGGCGGCAATGTGGATCCCACCACGCCCATCTTCCGCGACATCGTCCTCGGCGAGAGCATCGAGTCCGTCTTCGACAAATTCCCCTGCACCGACCGGGAGCTGAAGCAGTGGGAGCTCCAGACCGTCTATGACGACGGCGAAGGCCACACCGCCGACCTGCAATTCGTGGCGAACAGCTTCTATGCGCTGCGCTTCTGCACGCCGGAGGGCTATACCGCCATGATCACCTTCGCCCACGCAGACAACACCGTCAAGTCTATCGATCTTTACGCACCCGGCATGTAAATTTTCCAAACTTTGCAACGAACTCCCTCCAAATTCGTCTTTCTCAATGAGACCAGGGCAACACCGCTCAATTCGGCAAGCAGATTCGGCG
>DBLB01000202.1:23300-32649 GCA_002298695.1 Clostridiales bacterium UBA735
CGTCAAGTCAAGGTTTGAAAAGCGCAGGAATGCTGTATGCATTTCAAACTTTTCAAACCGATGAATTGGCGGAAAAGATCCGGCGAAGCGCGAAGACGCAATTGTGCGGTGCTGCCCCAAAAACTGGAGGGAGTTTTTTATGAAACGAATTCTTGCCCTGCTGCTTGCGCTGCTCCTGCTCGCGGCCCTGACAGGCTGCTGGCCGCTGGAAGAGCAGTACACTGAGAAACCAGTCATCTACCTCTACCCGGAGGCGGAAACGGAGGTCACCGTCCGGCTCGACTATGCGGGCGACCTGACCTGCACCTATCCCGCCTATGATGGCGCGTGGCGCGTTGCCGCCGCGCCGGACGGCACGCTGACCGACGAAAGCGGCCAGACCTACCGCTACCTCTACTGGGAGGGCACAGACAACGTGCAGTACGATTTCTCGGAGGGCTTCTGCATCCCCGGCGAGGAAACTGCCGCATTTCTGGAGGATGCGCTCGCGCAGCTCGGCCTGACCCGCGCCGAGGCCAACGAGTTCATCATTTACTGGCTCCCGCAGATGGAGGGCAATGCCTATAACCTCATCTCGTTCCAGCAGGAAGCCTACACCGACGCGGCTAAGCTCACCATCACGCCGCAGCCGGACACGCTGCTGCGCGTCTTCATGGCATGGAAGCCGCTGATGAGGGCCGTCGAGATCGTCCCGCAGACGCTTACCGCGCCGGAGCGCACCGGCTTCACCGCCGTCGAATGGGGCGGCGCCGAAGTGCGCTAAAGCGCCTTTTTCGGGCAGGCTTTCACGCACTCCATGCAGAGGATGCACTCGCTGCTGTTGCTGCGTGCATTGCTCGCCGGATCGAGGTTCATCGGACAGACCCGGCGGCATTTCCCGCAGGAGATGCACTTTTCCCGGTCGCATTTCACGCGAACAAGCGCGAACCGGCTCATCGGCCGCAAAAATACCGTGATCGGGCAGAGATATTTGCAGAATGCCCGGTTGTCCCGAAACCGGTACGCCAGCCCGATCCCCGCCGCATAGTAGACCGCGTTTCCGATCAGAAACGCCCAGAACATGATTTTTTCCAGATCCCCCACATGCGCCAGAAACAGCGCCGCCACAAAGATAAGCGACGCGGCAAACGTCACATACCGCAGCCCGCCGAGTGCCCTCCGCGGCTCCTTCGGCGTTTTGAACGGCAGCAGATCCAATACCGCCGCCGTCCAACAGGCGTAGCCGCACCAGCCGCGCCCGAAGAGAAGCGGTCCGAAAATTTTTGCCACTGCATAGTGGATGGTCGCCGCTTCAAAGACACCCATGAACAGATAATACCAGAAGCCCTCGATCTGCATATTCTCCCGGCAGATGCAGCCGAGATAGATCAGCATATATCCGCCGACAAGGATCTGCACCACGCGCCGGGCATGGCGGTACTGCCGTGCATACAGCGCCAGTCCCAATGCAATTGAGGCGCCGATGTACGAAAAATTCAGCAAATAAAAAACATTGTCCTTCGTCAGCCAGAGCGTCACCGCCACGGTCTCGAAAATCGCCAGCATGATCAGTGACGGCAGGTACTTCTTCATTCCCATTCTCCTTTTTGCAAAGCGCCCGCGAAGCAGGTCTTCGCGGGCGCTTTTTTCAGCCCTCATTTTCCCAGGGCTTATAATCCTTGGCCAGTTCGTAGAGGCGGACATAGCTGTCATAGCGTGTCTGCCCGATCTCCCCACGCGCGACGGCCTCCCGCACGGCGCAGTGCGGCTCCTTCAGGTGTGCGCAGTCCGGAAACTGACATTTCCCGAGATAGGGCGCAAACTCGCGGAATGCGTCCTGCAAGTCCTCCTTGCGGACCAGATCCATCCGTTCGGTATCAAATGAGGAAAAGCCCGGCGTGTCTCCGACATATGTCCCGTTTCCGAGGGAATAAAGCTCAATGTGCCGCGTCGTGTGCCGGCCGCGCCCCAGCTTTTCCGACACCTCCGCCACCGGCACAGCCAGCCCCGGCGCAAGGCAGTTGAGAATGCTGGACTTTCCGACGCCGGAATTGCCCGTGAACACCGCCAGCTTTCCGGAAATGGCTGCCCGCAGAGCTTCGATTCCCTCGCCGGTCTCCGCACTCGTCAGAAACACGGGATACCCCGCATGACGGTAAATTTGCGCCAGTTCCTCACCGCTCGCCAGATCGTCCTTGTTCACGCAGACCACCGCCGGCACGTTCTGCCGTGCCGAGATGGCCAGCACCCGGTCGATCAGAAACGGTTCCGTCACCGGAATGGCGCAGGAAGCCAGCACGACCAGCACGTCGATGTTCGCTACAGCCGGGCGGATAAACTGATTCCGCCGCGGCAGCACCGCCTCGACCGTGCCCTTCGTCCCCTGCCGGGAAATTTCCACAAAATCGCCGACCAGCGGCGAGACTTTTTCACGCCGCAGCTTGCCGCGCGCGCGGCATTCCACCACGCCGTTCGCCGTCTGCACATAGTAAAAGCCGCTGAGCGCCTTGATGATTCTGTTTTCCATACACCTCTCAGCCCACCGTTGAGAAATCGACCGTCTGCGTATCATGAAGCGTCCCGTCGATGTAGACCTCTACGACCTGTTCGCCCTCGCCGGAGACAGAGATCGGGATCTGCCCGCCGCTGACCGTTCCGGCCTCGACCTCAAACGGCGTCAGCTGCTGCACGCCGCCGACATAGACGGAAACCGTGTGCGTCTTGCCATCGGACGGCATTGTGACGTAGATCACCTTGTCGTTCGTCGTTTTGACCGGCGTGACCACGATCTCGATCATCGGCGAATTGATGCTCTCCGTGGCGTCGCCGAGCGTGTTGGTGATCTTACAGAAGTAATAGAACGTACCGGCCTCTGTGGTATCCACCGTGCAGGAGGAATCCCCCTCCGCACTGCGGGACACGAGCGCTGCACCATCGATGCTGCCCGTCGTCGAGACGTACCAGGCGTAGCTGAGCGTACCGTCGTCGCTCGTCTCAGCGTCCACACGGACCGTATAGACTTCGTTCTGCTTGACGGTCGCATCAGCGGAAACACTGCGCACAAACGGTGTGCGCGCCTGCGCGGGGCCCTTGGAGGCCTGTAGGTTGATGACCGTCCCGGCCTTGACCTGTTCTCCCGCCGCAACGCTCTGGTAGGTGACGGTATCCTTCGGCAGGTCGCTGTCAACGTAGCGCACCTGGCCGTTGCTGAGACCGGCGGCCTTGATGTCCTCAATGGCCTCGTCCACGGTCTCGCCCTGCAAAGCCGGAACCGTCACCAGCTCCACACCCGTGCCGGCGCTGACCGTCAGCGTGACTGTCTGCCCAGCGGTCAGCGTTTCACCTGCCTCCGGATCAGTTGACATAATATATCCATCCGTAAATGTCGTGCTCGTCTCATACGCGATCTCGACCTGAACCTGCACGCTCAAAGCGCTGAGCGCCGTCTGCGCCGCCTGCACGGTCTGGTTGACGAGCGACGGCATGGTGTCGCTGCCGATACCGGACGAAACAGTCAGCAGAATCGTCGTCCCGGCCTTGACCGTCCGGTCTGCATCCGGCGTCTGGTCGATCACGCGGCCATATTCCGCCGTGTCGCTCGTGCGCCAGTCGCCGACCTCGATCTTGAAGTCCGGATACTGACTTGTATCGATGTCCTCATAATACGCACCGATCAAGTTCGGCACCACAGCCTCCTGCGTTGTCGCAAAGAGGTCGGAAAGGTATGAATACAGGAAATAGCCGATGCCGCACAGCGCCAGCGCAATGCAGACGATACCCGCAATGACCGCAATACGGCTGCCGCGCTTTTCCGCCTCCTCCGGCCGCTGCGTCTTCTGTGCCTCAGGCGTCTGGCGCTCCTGCTTTTTGCCGGCGATTGCCTTTTTGGCGCGGTTTTTCATCGCGCTCACGCCGAGACTCTGCGGCAGGTATTCCGGGTCATGCAGCAGACGCTCCATGTCGATGCCGCCGCGGCGCTGCGTAAAATCAAACGTCGTGTTCGGATCCTTGCGGAATTCCTCGAGATCGGCCAGCATCTCCGTTGCACTCCGGTAGCGCTTGGCAAGATCCGCCGTCATGGCGTGCATCGTGATCTGCTCAAGGCCGGCCGGAATGGACGGGTTCAGCTCCCGCGGGAGCACCGGCGTCGCATTGATGTGCTGGATCGCGACCGAGACCGGCGTATCCCCGTCGAACGGCGGCCGCCCGGTCAGCATCTCATACATCACAACGCCGAGCGAGTAGAGGTCGGTCCGTTCGTCGACGTGCGCGCCCTTCGCCTGCTCCGGCGAGATATAGTGGACAGAGCCGAGTGCCTCGCGTGTGAGCGTATTCTGTGCCGACGAGATACGCGCAATGCCGAAATCGGCGACCTTCACGCTGCCGTCCTTCAAGATCATGATGTTGTGCGGCTTGATGTCGCGGTGAATGATGCCGCGGGAGTGCGCATGCTCAAGCGCTTTGGCGATCTGCGTCGCAAAATGCAGCGCCTCGCGCCAGTTGAGCTGACCCTTCTGCTCCATATACTGCTTGAGCGTGATCCCGTCGATCAGCTCCATGACGATATAGTCGAGGCCGTCCGAATGCGCCACATCGTAGACACTCACGATATTCGGGTGCGAGAGCATGGCAACGGCCTGCGATTCGGCGTAGAAGCGCCGCCGGAACTCTTCATCCTGCGACAGCTCCTGCTTGAGCGCCTTGATCGCCACCAGTCGGTTCAGGCGATTGCAGCGGGCCTTGTAGACCACGGCCATGCCGCCTGTGCCGATGACCTCGAGAATTTCATAACGGTGATCCAAAAGCTTTCCTATGTATTGATCCATCAGGTTCGCTCCTTCTTCCGATTAGCACTGCGCCAGCACGACCGTCACATTGTCCGGTGCGCCGCGATTTGTTGCAATGTTCAGCAGCCGTTTGCAGCAATCGCTGCGGCGCACGCCGTGCGCCACCTCAAACAGCATCTCCTGATCTGCCATTTCATTGGAAAGCCCGTCTGAGCAGAGCAGCAGGCAGTCGTCGTGCCGGACCGTCAGGTGGTAGAGATCGCCTTCGACTTCTTCCTCCGTACCGACCGCGCGTGTGATGACGTTCTTTCCCGGGTGCGTCTTGGCCTGCTCCTGCGTCAGCTCACCGCGCTCCACCATATACGCCACGATGGAATGGTCACGGGTGATGAGGTCGACGCCGCTGTGTGAAAAATGGTAGGCCCGGCTGTCACCGACGTTGATGATCGTCACATCGTCCTTGACCACATAGGCCGCGACCAGCGTCGTGCCCATGCCGTGGAACTCCTCGCTCAGATGCGCCTGATCAAACACTGCCTGATTTGCCAGCTGGACAGCGCTTTTCAGCATCGCGTCCACGGCCTCGCGCCCCATGCCGGCCTTCTGGCTGCGGCGCACCTCTTCCGTGAACACCTCAATGGCCAGAGAGCTCGCCACATTCCCGGACTTTGCGCCGCCCATGCCGTCACAGACGACCAGCAGCGTCCGATCCCGTCCAAAATGAACGACCGCATACGCGTCCTGATTCTGTTCCCGGATGTTGCCGGGATCCGTAATTGCCCAGGTCTGCATGTCTCAGCCTCCTTCGGTTTCATATTTGCGCCGCAGCTGCCCGCACGACGCTTCAATGTCGCTGCCGAGCGTCCGGCGTACCGTCGCGGTCACGCCGCGGCTCTCGAGGATCTTCTGGAACCGTTCGATCGCCGCATGCGAGCTGCACCGCAGCCCGCTTTCTTCCACATTGTTCAGCGGGATCATATTGACGTGCGCCTGCATCCCGTGCAGTTTCTTTGCCAACAGCTCCGCCTGTTCCGGCGCATCGCTAACGCCGTCGATCATCGTATACTCAAAAGACACGCGCCGTCCTGTCTTTTCAAAATACGCGCGGCAAGCCGCCAGCAGCTGCTCCACCGGCCAGCGCCGGTTCACCGGCATGATCTTGCTTCGCGATTCGTTGTCCGGCGAGTGAAGCGACACCGAGAGCGTCAGCTGCAAATTCCGCTCCGCGAGCTGCTCGATCTTATCCACCAGCCCGCAGGTCGATAAGCTGATGTGCCGCATGCCGATGTTCAGCCCCTCCGGGCTGTTCACCAGCTCCAGAAAGCGCATCACTGCGTCAAAATTATCCAGCGGTTCGCCAATGCCCATCAGCACGATGTTTGAAATTACAAGACCCGAATCCAGCTGTGAAAACAGCACCTGGTCGAGCAGCTCCGCCGGCGTCAGCCGCCGGACGAGTCCGCCGAGCGTCGACGCGCAGAACCTGCATCCCATCGGGCAGCCGACCTCGGACGAGATGCAGACCGTGTTCCCGTGGTGATACTGCATCACGACCGATTCCACGCAGTTCCCGTCGCCCAGCTGCCAGAGATACTTGATCGTCCCGTCGAGCTTCGACACCTGCTTCCGCGCGACCTTCGGCGCGGTGATGAAATACAGGCTGTCCAGCTTTTCGCGCAGCGGCTTTGACAGATTCGTCATCTCGTCGAAGCGCGTTGCGCCGCGGTGCAGCCACGTGAAGACCTGCTTTGCGCGGAACTTCGGCTCGCCAAGCGCGGCAAACGCCTCCTGCATCTCCGCCAGCGTCATGGATTTGAGGTCCTGTTTCATGCGTCTCTCCTCAGTCTGCAAATAAAGAAGCCGTCCGTGCCGTGCTTGTGTGGAAGCAGCGTCGCCATCGGCACGCTGCGCAGCCCTGCACCCGCCGGCGCGTCAAAGCATTCCGGATGAAATTCCGGATGCGCCGCCAAAAAGGCGTTCACAACGTCCTCGTTTTCCCGTTTCAGCACCGTGCACGTGCTGTACAGCAGCACGCCGCCCGGGCGCACATACCGGCTCACATTCTCCAGAATTGCCCGCTGCACCCGCGGCAGCCCCGCGAGCTGCGCCACATCCTTATACCGGATGTCCGGCTTTTTGCGGATCACGCCCAGCCCGGAGCAAGGCACATCTGCGATCACGGCATCAAAAGCCTGCTCCCATTCCGGGCAGAACGCCGTTGCGTCCTGCGCCTGCGCCTGAATGATCGAAATGCCGAGCCGTTCCGCGCCCGCCGCGATCAGCGCGATCTTGTGCTGATGCAGGTCGCACGACGTAATGCCGCCCCGGTTCTCCATCGCGATGGCCGCGGCGAAGCTCTTGCCGCCCGGTGCGGCGCAACAGTCCAGCACGCGCATCCCCGGCCGCACTCCGGCCGCCATCGCCGCCAGCCGCGCCGCCGGATCCTGAACGTACACGAGTCCCTTTGTAAATGCGTCCAGCCCGCGCAAATCGCCGGTCCCATGCACAAGATAGCAACCCGCCAGCCACGGATGCCGCATCCATTCCACGCCCTTCTCGTCCAGCTCGTGCAGCAGCTCCGCCTCTTCGCCGCGCAGCGGGTTCCACTGCAAGACTGTCTCCGGCGCTCCATTGTCCGCGCGCAGGAACGGCTCCGTTTCTGCGCTGAGCGATTCCTGAAGCAGCGCAACCAGCGCCGCCGGGTGACTGTATTTCGTGGAAAGGTCGGGCGGCTCTGGCAGTGTGCCTTTTGCGCGCACCAGGCTTCGCAGCACGCCGTTCACAAGTCCCGCAGCGCGTGCGTTGGCATACTTTTTCGTCTGCGTGACGGCTTCGTTGACCGCCGCCGCATCCGGAATTTTGTCCAGAAACACGAGCTGATACGCGCCGAGGCGCAGAATGTCCAGCACCACCGGCTGCAAGTCACGCAGCCGTCCTCGGACAAACTGCCCCAGATAAAAATCCAGCAGCATCCGGTTCTGCTCCACGCCGTAGCAAAGCCGCGCGGCCAGCGCCGCATCACGCCGGTCGAGTCCGTCGCGCCGGGTGTATTCCTTGAGCGCGCCGTCGGAAAACGCCCCCTGCCTCCGGCAGGCGATCAGCACCGACAGCGCCGTTGTTCTCGCTCCCATGATACCTCAGATCTCGATCGGATGGCCGCGGAAATAGTCGGCTGCTGCCATTCTTTTTCCGCCCTCGGCCTGCAATTCGCGGATGACGAGTACGTCTCCCCCGCCGCAGACCACTTCCAGCCCCTGCTTCGTCAGCGCCAGAAGCGTCCCCGCCGCCTTGTCCGACGTCTTTCCCGTCTGCTCGACGCGGAAGACCTTGAACGTCTTCCCCTGAATTTCCATCGTCGCCACCGGCCACGGGATCAGCCCACGCACCTGATCGATGACGTACCGCGCGCACTGCGTCCAATCGATGGGACTCATGCCCTTGCTCAGCATCGGCGCATACGTCGCCTTGGTGCTATCCTGCGGCGTGCGCTTTGCCGTTCCGGCGCCGATGGCCCGCACCGTGTCGCAGGCGAGGTCGCCCGCGATGAAGGCCAGCCGCGCCATCAGCTCGCTGCTCGTCTCCATCGGCTCGATGGGCGTTCTGCGAATTTCAATGACGTCGCCCTCGTCCATCCCGGCGGTCAGATACATCGCGCTCACGCCGGTCTCGTCGCAGTGATTCAAAATCGACCACTGCACTGGGCCCGCGCCGCGCAGCTCCGGCAGGATGTTCGCGTGCATATTGATGCAGCCGTATTTCGGAATGTCCAGCACACGCTGCGGCAGGATCTTGCCGTAGGCCACGACCACGATGAGGTCGGGCGCGATCGCGCGCAGCTGCTCCACGACCGCGTCGTCGCGGAACGAGACCGGCTGGATGACCGGCAGACCCACCGACTCGGCGTACTGCTTCACCTCAGAGGCCATCATCTTCATGCCGCGGTTTTTCGGCGTATCGGGCTTCGTGTAGACCGCCGCGATGTCAAATCCGGCAGTGTATAATTTTTCGAGGCACACACGGGCAATGTCCGGCGTGCCCATAAAGACCAGCTTCATTCGGCTTCCTCGCTCTCCGCTTCCTGCTCGGCCTTGAGCATCTCCTCAAGCTCCTCCGCTGTCAGCATCTTTTCCGCAATTTCCGTGTACATGTGTCCGTCCAGATGATCGATCTCATGCAGGAATGCCCGGGCGATCAGTTCTTCGCCCTCATACTCATACCAGTCGCCAAACCGATCCTGTGCGCGCACCGTCGCGCGCATCGGGCGGGTCACAATGCCCCACTTTCCGGGCAGGCTGAGGCAGCCCTCCAGCCCCGTCTGCGTCTCTTCGCTGACCTCCACGATCTCGGGGTTCACAAGCTCGACGTCCTCCTCGCCCGTATCCACCACGACCACGCGCCGCAGAATGCCGACCTGCGGCCCGGCAAGGCCCACGCCATTCGCGTCGTGCATTGTCTCAAACATATCATCCAGCAGTGTCGCCAGATTGTCGTCAAATTTCGTCACGGGGCGGCATTTTTTCGTCAGAACCGGGTCGCCGACCTTCACAATATTTCTCAGTGCCATGTTTATAATCCGCCTTTCT
>DBLB01000075.1:0-811 GCA_002298695.1 Clostridiales bacterium UBA735
ACTACCGGGAAAACGGCCTGCCGGAGCCTGATCTGATCTTTGGGTGGGAACTGCCGGAGCCGCACCGCAAGCCGCACGTCTGGCCGCTGGAGCAGATCATGCGGGAATTCCGGCTTGCCCCGGAGCAGCTGCTGATGCTCGACGACCTGAAGCCCGGCTATGACATGTGCCGCGCGGCGGGCGTGCCGTTTGCGGCGGCCGGATGGGCCAACGATATCCCGGAGATCGAGCAGTACATGCGGAAAAACTGCGATTACTATTTCAAGACCGTGCAGGCGTTCGGAGAATTTCTGGAAGCCGTGCAGTGACGGCCTGCGATCCCCTCTGCTGCCGGATCCCGGTTTGCAGAGGGCGTTTTTCTGCCCGGACTGGAAAAGCGGGAATACTTATGATATGATATAGTATCTGAAAAATATACAACAGGAAGCGATGCCATGAAACGAATTCTCGTCTATCTCAAGCCCCATACGCGCGACAGCATCCTTGCACCGCTGTTCAAGCTGACGGAGGCGCTGCTCGAGCTGCTCATTCCGCTGATCGTCGCCAGCATCATCGATACCGGCGTGGCAGGCGGCGACAAGGGCTATATCCTCTCGCGCTGCGGCATGATGGTCGGCCTCGGGCTGCTGGGGCTTGCCTGCTCGGTCACGGCGCAGTATTTTGCCGCCCGCGCGGCGACCGGCTTTTCGGCCAGTCTGCGGCAGGCGCTGTTTGCGCACATCCAGTCGCTGAGCTATGCCGACCTCGACCAGATCGGCGCGCCGACGCTGCTCACGCGGCTGACCAGCGATATGAATCAGGTGCAGAACGG
>DBLB01000075.1:854-6848 GCA_002298695.1 Clostridiales bacterium UBA735
GACGCTGCGGCTGCTGCTGCGCGCGCCGATCGTTGTGTTCGGCGCGATGATTATGGCCTTTACGGTCGACGCAAAGACGGCGCTCGTGTTTGTGGTGGCCATTCCGGTGCTGTTTGCCGTTGTGTTTGCGATCATGCTCGCCTGCATTCCGCTCTACCGGAAGGTGCAGGCGAAGCTCGACCGCGTGCTTGGGTCAACGCGGGAAAATCTCGACGGCGTCCGCGTTATCCGCGCCTTTTGCATGCAGGATGGCGAAACGGCGGAATTTACCCGCCGCAACGAGGATCTGACGCACATGCAGCGATTTGTCGGCCGCATTTCCGCACTGCTCAATCCGCTGACCTATGTGATCGTGAACCTCGCCATCGTCGCCATCCTGCGCACCGGCGCGGTGCGCGTTGACTCCGGTGTGCTGACGCAGGGACAGGTCATCGCGCTCTACAACTACATGTCGCAGATCCTGGTCGAACTCATCAAGTTCGCCAATCTGATCCTCAACATCACGCGCTCGGTCGCCAGCGGCAGCCGGATCGGCCAGCTGCTGGAGCAGCAGCCGTCGCTGTCCTCGCCCGCGGCCATGCCGGCGCCGGTGGAGACAGACGAGGCTGTCGCGTTCCGTCATGTGACGTTCCGCTGCCCCGGCGCGAAGGCGGCGACGCTCTCGGACATCGATTTTACTGCGAAAAAAGGGCAGACCATCGGCATCATCGGCGGTACGGGTTCCGGCAAGACCATGCTCGCCAACCTCATCGGACGCTTCTACGATGTGGACGAGGGGGCGGTTGAGGTCGACGGCGTTTCTGTGCGGGACTATCCAGCCGATGCGCTGCGCGCGAAGATCGGTCTCGTGCCGCAGAAGGCGCTGCTCTTCCGCGGGACCATCCGCGAAAATCTGCTCTGGGGCGACAAGAACGCCTCGGACGAGACGCTTGCCATGGCGCTCGAAACGGCGCAGGCCGCCGAGATCGTCGCTGGCAAGGTTGGCGGACTGGACTATGAGATCGAGGCCGGGGGACGGAACCTCTCCGGCGGCCAGCGGCAGCGCCTCACGATCGCCCGCGCCCTGACCCGGAAACCGGAGATCCTGATCCTCGACGACAGCGCCTCCGCGCTCGACTTTGCCACCGACGCGGCGCTGCGCCATGCGCTGCGCGCGCTGCCGTGGCATCCGACGACGTTCCTCATCTCCCAGCGGACGGCCTCCATCCGCTTCGCCGACCAGATTCTTGTTCTCGACGAGGGACATCTTGTCGGGCGGGGGACGCACGACGAGCTGCTGAAAACCTGCGCCGTGTATCAGGAAATCTACAATTCTCAGTTCAAAAAGGAGGATGCAGGATGAAAAATTCCTCCGGAACGCTCCGCCGCGTGCTGCGGCACCTGAAGCCCTATACCGGCTGGATCGTCCTCGCGCTGCTCTGCGCGGCGGGGAATGTCGCGGCCACGCTCTATATCCCGATCCTCGTCGGCGACGCAGTCGACGCCATCGTCGGGCCAGGACAGGTCGTCTTCACGGCGGTCGTGTCCATCGGCTTGGAGATCGCGGCGCTCGCGCTGCTCGGCGCGGCGGCGCAGTGGGTGATGAATGTGGTGAACAACCGCATCGTCTTCTGCGTCACGCGCGATACGCGCGCCGAGGCGTTCGGGCATTTGCAGAAGCTTCCGCTTTCGTATCTCGACAGCCATCCCTCCGGCGATACGATCAGCCGGATGATCGCCGACGTCGATCAGTTTGCAGACGGCCTGCTCATGGGCTTTACGCAGCTGTTCACCGGCGTGCTGACGATCCTCGGCACGCTCGGCATCATGTTCTTCCTCAATTGGAAGATCACGCTCGTCGTCGTCGTGCTGACGCCGCTGTCGCTGTTTGCGGCGAAATTCATCGCCTCGCACACCTACAGCATGTTCCAGCTGCAATCGCAGACGCGCGGCGAGCAGACGGCCTTTCTCAACGAGATGGTCGACGGGCAGAAGGTCGTGCAGGCGTTCGGTTATGCACCACGCTCGGAGAAAACGTTCGGCGAGATCAACGAGCGGCTGCGCCGCGCTTCACTCCGGGCGACGTTCTTCTCCTCGCTGACAAATCCGGTTACGCGGTTTGTGACCAGTGTTGTCTACGCCTGCGTGGGTCTGGCCGGCGCGATGTCGGCCGTTGCGGGCGCGATCACGGTCGGCGGGCTGACGGTGTTCCTCAGCTATGCCAACCAGTATGCAAAGCCGTTCAACGAGATTTCCGGTGTGGTCACGGAATTGCAGAACGCCATCGCCTGTGCGGGCCGCGTGTTTGCACTGATGGACGAGCCGGAGCAGATCCCGGACGCGCCGGATGCGGAGACGCTTGCGGATGCGACGGGACGGGTGGAATTGCAGCATGTGGCGTTCCGCTATGTGCCGCAGACGCCGCTGCTCGAGGATGTCAATCTCCGCGTGAATCCCGGCGAGCGCGTCGCCATCGTAGGCCCGACGGGCTGCGGCAAGACGACGCTCATCAATCTGCTCATGCGCTTTTACGATGTGAACGGCGGCGCGATCACCGTGGATGGACATGATGTGCGCAGCGTCACGCGCGACAGCCTGCGCCGCAGCTTCGGCATGGTGTTGCAGGACACGTGGCTCAAGACCGGCACCGTGCGCGAGAACATCGCGCTGGCGCGGCCGGAGGCTGCACAGGAAGAAATTGAGGCCGCCGCTAAGGCCGCCCACGCCCACGGCTTTATCACGCGCCTGCCGCAGGGCTATGACACGCCGCTGACGGACACCGGCGCGGGTCTTTCCGCCGGGCAGCGGCAGCTGCTGTGCATTGCGCGGCTGATGCTGGCCCTGCCGCCGATGCTGATCCTCGACGAGGCGACCAGCTCGATCGACACGCGTACAGAGCTGAAGATCCAGCAGGCGTTTGCCGCGATGATGCGGGGGCGCACGAGCTTCATCGTCGCCCATCGACTGTCCACCATCCGCGAGGCGGACGTCATCCTCGTCATGCAGAACGGCCATATCATCGAGCAGGGCAGGCACGACGAGCTGCTCCGGCAAAATGGCTTTTACGCGAAGCTCTACAACAGCCAGTTTGCGCCGTGACCGCCTTCGCAGCCGGAAATCGGGCACCGGAAGCCACCGGAGGTTACTGAAAGCCACTCCCGGATGTGATACAATAGAATCCTGAAAACAGAAACGCTCAGCAGACGGCCGCCTGCTGGGCGTTTTCAATTCCAGGAAAGGGGGATTCAGAATGATCGGGGACAATTCGGAGGAGAGCGGGTTCATGGTAAAAAGGCGGATGGCGGAGTACCGGTGCAGAAGGGAAAGGGAGGTGCGGGATGCACGTCATTGACGGGTGGAGGACGAAGAAGAGATTTGACCGGACGGCGACGCCGGGCAGTATCGCGGGACTGGGAGAAGCGGCGTCGACGGCACGGCTGAGGGGAGCGCTTGCAAATCTGGAATACAACGAGAACAAGCGCCGGTCGATGGAAGCGGCGCAGCAGACGCCGAAGCGCGTGCTGCCGGAAAATCTCGGCGCGCTGGAACGGTGGATCCAGAAACCGACGAAGGAAACGGAAAAAGAGCGGACGCTCCCGGAGACGCTCGGCGGGATGGAGCGGTGGATACAGAAGCCGGACAATCTGGAAATGACCCGGCAGCGGCAGTATGTCCAAAGACTGCAAAGCAAAATTCCAACGCTGGATTATCTGAGCTGGGGCGACCGGGGGATGCCACGGCCGGAGACGTACACGGCAGAGAATCTGACGGACTATCTGCCGCGCATCGAGCAGCTGGCCAGCTATCCCGGCAGGCCGACGAAGGACATGCAGAATGAGGCAAAGGAAATTCTCAAGAGCACACGGGCCAGAGGAATTTCAGGGAGTGTGGGAGATATTGGGAATTATACGCCGTACACAAGTGCTGTGGAATCGGGGGATACGGCGCTTGCAAATGAGAGAATGCGGCAATTTTACATGCTGGATTCGGTTGCACATGGAAAGCAGAATGCGATTTCCTATGGATTGATGGACGGAACTGGAATCCTTTCACTGGAAAAAGCCTGGATAAAAGCGATTGGTGAACCGGGATGGTCAGAAGCATTTCAAAGTGTGGAAGACGGAATGAAGAAGGGAGCGCAGAATTTCCCGGCCCTGAGCAATGCGGCGCGTACTGCCGGCAGAGGCGTTCAGGCAATTGCTTTGAGTGAGCTCCTTGGTATGGCAGCGGCAGCATTTGGAGGAAGCGGCGCAATTATGAGTGTCATCCGAGGGGCACTGACGATCGGCGGTTCAGAGGCAATCCAGAATCTTGGAGATTTTGTGACTGGAAGGATTACACCGAAGCAGTATTGGACGAGCGTGGAACGTGGTATCCGTGCCGGTGGTGCGATCAGTGGCTTTATGCAGCTGCTTCCGGCGGCGAGACGGGATTTTCAGGAATGGTTTTCGCGGCGGAACGCAGAGACGGGCGGCGGAACAGTATTGACTCCAAGTATCAACGAGCTGGAGCCGATCGGGATGGAAGAAGGACTCGAAATGCCGGAGGAAGAATACTATGCGGCGTTTGAGAGAGGCTTTTATTACGATGAAGATGATGACTTCATAGATCCGCTTGACACTGTCAGAGAACCTGATATACTGATTGGTAGATCTGTAGGCGCAAAAGCAGCAAATTATGAGGTTATGGATCTGAAAACGGGGAAAACATATCATTTTGTAGAAGGAACACATATTCAGAATGTTGAAACATTCGCGGGAAAAGGTGTGAAAAAGCCGTATGAGAAAGCATGGAGGTATGTCGAAAAATATGGCGGAAAAGCCAGCGAGTGGCAACATACAAAGGGCTTTGGGTGGATCGCTACTGAAGAGGGCGAAAGGTATGTTGAAGTCCACTGGTCACAGTGCGCAGGCGTTGGAAAGCATGATTTCTTTATAAAGGAGTGGTTGGATTGAAGGTAAAATATATTGGACCAGATTCAGTTGGAATGCCATATGGAACGATCGAAGATGTGATTACGATTGAAAAAGGGTGGTATCGTGTGATGTCGGCACTGGACGAATCTTACTTGTTCCCGCCGAACGTGTTTGAAATTCTGGAAGGTTCGGAGGACGATGTGCCGCATTATGAGCACGGGCCGTACCATTACGAGAAGTAAGTTATAGAAGAAGCTCCCCTCCGTGCGAGGGGAGCTTTTTTCAATTCATTCGGGTATTGTGACGATGGGACAGTGATGCGGACTTTGACAGGCAATTTGAAATGGGGTATAATGAAGCAGACGATAAGGCAGATTTTGCGCGGCTGAAGGAAACGCTCGGGCAGAATGCACCGGAGACTTTTCAGGATTATCAGAATCTCAAATACAACAGCGGCGATTGGGCGGCGTATTCGTCCTATGCAGGCACAGTGGAGAGCGGAAATCTGACGCCGATGGCGGATTTTGAGATTTACCAGCAGAACAGCGCGAAGATCGACCATACTCTGGTTGGCGTCCAGGCGGCGAACGGCGTGACGATCACGGGAAAATCGGATTTGTTTGTTGCAAATACCATCGGTTCCGTTGCCAGACGCCAGAGCGGCGTGGATGTGCAGAGCGTGCGCTATGTCGTGACGCATCCGACACAGATTTTTCCGGTAGAAACTGGCCCTAACGGGAAAAGGCAACGCTTTATCGGAAAAAAATCTGGGTAACAATAAATCCAGACACAGGAAGCATACTTCAGGCGGGGGTTCTTCCGAAGAAATATCGAAAGGAGTGATTGTGTTGAAGGTCACACTGGCGCAAAAAGCGATGATGCTTAGATACGGGATTCAGATTTATGAAGACGCGTATGATACGTTGCTGGCAATATCAGATAAGATTTTTGATATTGGTTTTTTGCCTGGAAAGGATTATAATCTACTAAATCCAACGGGACTGAAATTGCAAAAGCTCTACGATGAACTTTACGAGCAGAACCGATATGGCGATTTAGAGTAACAACGAAAGCTCCCCTCTGTGTGAGGGGAGCTTTT
>DBLB01000140.1:0-4391 GCA_002298695.1 Clostridiales bacterium UBA735
TTGACTTGGGGAGCAGTTTACATGGCCACCGGGAGACTTTTCGGGTCGGTCACGATCAGGATTTTTTCGTCTTTTTTGCAGCGCGTGATCGTGCGCAGCAGGATTTCACAGGCTTTGTACTTCACAGCGCACCTCCGGAATTATCGCTCGCTCCAGTCAGGGACGGGGTAGACATAGTCGACGCTTGCAACGTCGAACGGGTAGACGGTCTTGTAGACGCCGTCGAACGCCTGCAGCACGAGGGTGCTGGCTTCGAGGTTCTGGCCGTTTTCGTCGATCTTGACGTCGACGGGGATCCACTTCTGGTCAGCAGGAATGTCGATGCCGGCGCGGTACTGCTCCATGATGGCATCGGGATCGGTGCTGCCGGCCTGGTTGATGGCAAGGCAGAGCGTGTAGAAGTCGGTCATGGCGCGCATGGGGCCTTCCTGTGCGGGGTTTCCGGTAACTTCCTGATAGAGGTCGCACATCAGCTGCACGTTGGGCAGGTCGAGGTCGGACGACCAGGCGCAGGTGTTGTAGACATACTGCATGGCTTCGGGGACGCTCTGGAACATCTCAGTACGGCTGAAGCCGCCGCGCTGGCCAACGAGCATCTTCGGGTAGTAGTTCTGCTCCTTGAAGGTCTGCATGAACAGAATGGCGTCGGCTGTATAGGACGAGAACATGACAACGTCGGCGTCGGCGGCCTTCAGTTTCAGGACTTCGCTTGTGACGTTGGTCGCGGAGGCGGAGTAGCTGATGTGCTCAACGAGCTCCAGGCCGTATTCCGCGGCGAGGTCAGCCTCAATGGTGTCGATGTTCACGCCGAATTCGCTGTCTTCCGAGCAGAGGGCAATGGTCTGGATGCCGGCGTTCTGCTCTTTGTTCATCTTGTCGATCATTTCGAACATGCTTCTGCAGTACAGGCTGTCGTCCGGGAAAATGCGGACGAGGTACTCATAGCCCGAGGACGTCAGGGACGGGGAAGAAGCGTTCGTGACGTAGGGGATGCCGTACTTTTCAAACGCGGTCGCGCAGACCTTGACGCCGGAGCTGCCGAGGATGCCGGCAAAGCCTGCGACGCCCTCTTCGGTGATGAGGCGCTGGCATTCGGACATGGCCGCGTCGTTGGTGGCGGCGTCGCCGACGACAATCTCGATCTTCGCACCGTTCAGATTCGGCAGGCCGGCCGTGGCGGCGAGGGGCAGGTTATAATCGGTTTCGTTGTTGATGATGTCTGCGATCTTCTGGCAGCCCTTGAGCAGTTCTTCACTGTCGGCGGGGCTGGAACCGGAAAGCTGCAGCATCAGGCCGATCTTGACGACGTTGTCGCCGTCATCGGACGCGGAGGGTGTCTGAGTATCTGCGGCGGTATCGGCTGCGGTGGTGTCGGTGGTGTCGGCCGTGTCCTGTTTGGAAGAACAGGCGACGAGCGTCAGGCTCATGATGAGAGCCAGAACAAGTGCGATCCATCTGAGTGCTTGTTTTTTCATTTTGTTCCATCCTCCATTTGTAGTTTCCATTGCGCGGGTTGCACAATTTATGCTGCTATAATAAGACCGTTTTCGCCGCAGTGTCTATATCGAAAGTTTTTTCACTCCTTTTCGACGTGAAATTCGGCGCGCTTTTATCTAATTTGACGATTCGATTATCTCAAAAAAGGCATAAATATACAGGCTGCGGGACTTTCCGTGCATATTGACGGAAAGTCCCGCAGCGGCCTCATTGCAGTCTGCGTATTGTTCAGGCCGGATCGGCCTGATAAACCTTGCGCGCCAGGTTCTGGTCGACGATCAGCGTGTCGGCCAGCCGCCCGCGCAGCAGCGCCAGGACCGCGGGCCATTTTTCGGCCCCGGCGGCGACGATGATCTTGTTCGGGATCCGCCGGTAGCTCTCCAGCGGAATACCGACGACGCGCGAACGCATCGGCGTGTCGCATTCCTGCCCGTAGGGGTTGAGGAAGCGCAGCATCAGGTCGCAGCAGGCGTCCGACTCCTGCACGGCCTGCTTTGCGTCAGGCGACATGAAGTTGCCGCGCAGCAGGACGGTCTCCTGACGGGCGTGGACGTCGACCAGGCCGACGCCGCTGATGGAGACTGTGATCTTCGGAAACTGCTCGAACACGCGGCAGATGTCCGGTTCGCTCAGCGAGCGCAGCACATCCTCGCGGCTGCCTTGCAGACCTTTGCAGTTGATCGTGTAGGATCTTCCGCCAAACGCCTTGGCGATGCGCGGCACCAGCCAAGACCCGTCCAGGCGGTTGGTCTCATGCTCCAGCACGCCGTGCAGTGTGACGAACTGCGAATCGTGGCGCTGACAGGGGTTGAGGTAGTTGTAGACGTACCAGACCGTTTCGCCGTAGGCCACGCCGATGACATCGTGGTCGCTCACGACGCGCTGTAAATAGCGCGCGCCCTCGAGTGCGACGATTTTTTTCTTTTCCTCCAGCCGCAGCTCTGTGCGCTCGGCCGGGATCGGCGCAACGATGACCTCGCGCAGGCCGTAGCGCCGGCAGAGCTCTTCCTCCAGCGTCAGGCATTCCAGGTATTTCTGGTCGATGGTGAAGCGGACGATCTCCTGCTCCTTCGCCTTTTTCAGCAGCCGCGAGACGGTGGAGACGGAGATCTCAAGTTGCTCGGAGATCTCCTGCTGCCGCATGCCCTGATTGTAATAGAGGTCTGCCGCTTTCAAAATCAGGTTCGTGGACTGCATGTAGATATTCGAATCATAGTATTGCGGCCGATAGCTCATGGCGTTCCCCTCCTGTTTTTGATTGCAGTCTGCCGCCGGCAGGCTTATTTTTTCGTCTCCAGCATGCGGCACAGCCGCTCGGCCATGGCCTCGGCGAAGGCCGGATCGTTGATGTCGCAGTCCATCTCCACCACGTCGACCGCCGGGCCGGCGTTCTGGCTGATGGATTCGTAGAGCAGGCGGCGCGCCTCGTCGTCGCAGGTCTGGCCGCCCGCGGCGTCCAGCGAGGAGAGGCTGCGGATGGGCAGATAGATCGCGCAGGGCGCGATGCTGTTGTTCAGATGACGGCACATGAACTGGCCGATGCGGATGCCGTCCTCCGGTCTGGTACGGATCATGTCCGGCTTGTCGTTGTGGGAATAGGGCTTGTAGCCCTGAAATTTGGTGTGGAGTTGGTCGACACGGATGCCGATGACGTCCATGCCGCCGACCGAGACGACCTGCGGCAGACCGGCCAGCACCGCCGCGTCCAGCCGGTCCTCGCCGGCGGAGGAGGATTCCGCGTCCAGCACATATGCGCCGACTTCTGCCGTGGTGATGTCCAGCACGCCCTCGAACATGCCCTCGGCGATGAGCGTTTTCATGGCTTTGCCGCCGGCGCCGTTGGCGTGGAAGATGATCGGTTCATAGCCGCGGGCCTCGAGATATTTTGCTGCGTGGACAACGCAGGGCGTCGTGATGCCGTACATGGAGATGGCGATGCGGGGCTTGTCCGCCGGATGCGGCGTGTAGGCCAGCGCCGCGCCGACCACGGCGCCCGCCGCCTCGTCGTAGACGTGCGAGATGATGGAATTCAGGCCGGACACGTCGACCACGGAGTTGATGACGATGATATCCTTGCCGCTGATGAAGCCGGGCAGCTTGTCGCTGCACGCCTGCGTCGTGGCGATGACCTTCGGGAAGCCGATCGGCAGCGCACGCATCACGTGCGTGGCGAGCGTCGTTCCGCCGCTGCCGCCGATGCTGACGAGGCCATGGATCCGACCCTCCTGCAGCAGCTGGCGCACCAGCTTTGTCGCGCCCTCCATGATGATGGCCATGGATTCGGCCCGCGTGCCGCTGGTCAGCAGCTCATAGGTGCTGCCGGCGTACTGCGCGATCTCCCGGCAGCCGTATTCGCCGCGCAGCACGGCCGTGTCGCGCGTGCTGACGTCGATGGTCAGCACATCTGCGCCGAGCTGGCGGATCCGGTCGATGATGTACTGATATTCTTCCGCTTTGGTGTCAAACGTACCCATTACCGCGATGCGGGGACGGTTCATAGAGCAGCACCTCTCAAAAAATATTGTTACTATTCTATATGCCTGCGGCGAGAATTGTCAATAGTGCATATTTTTTCAGAATCTTCCGATTCCGTACAGCTTTTCCCAGTGTTTGTGCGCCATGCACAGAGATTTACCGCGGCATCCCTGCAATTATTTTCAATATTTGCAATTCCGGAGGAATATGGTATCCTGAAATGGAACAAACATTGCCCGAAAAGGACCGTGATATTTGTGAATGATGCTGTACTTTCCAACGGCGTCCGTATTCCGGAGATCGGATTCGGCACGTATCATGCGACCGACGAGCTGGGGCAGGCCGTGCTGGAAGAGGCGCTGCGCTGTGGCTACCGCAGCTTCGATACGGCGGTGCTCTACCGCAATGAGGAGATGCTG
>DBLB01000140.1:4406-11467 GCA_002298695.1 Clostridiales bacterium UBA735
GTCCGGCGTGCCGCGGGAGGCGCTGTTTCTGGCGTCCAAGGTCCCGCAGAACGATCTGGGCTATGACCGGCTGCTGTATCATGCGGAGCAGTCCATGCGCCGCCTGAAAACCGACTATCTCGATCTTTACATGATCCACTGGCCTGCGGAGGAGCGGCACAGCGACGTCTGGCGGCAGCTCGACCGCGACACGTGGCGCGCCATGGAGCGGCTGTATGACGAGGGCGTCCTGCGCGCCATCGGCGTGTCGAATTTTCTGCCGCACCATCTGCTGAATCTGTTCGCATCAGCCAATATCCGGCCAATGGTCAATGAAATCGAGTTCCATCCCGGCTATACGCAGCCCTATGTGACGGAGTTCTGCCGGAAAAACGGCATTGTGCTGGAGGGCTGGAGTCCAATCGGGCGAGGGAAGCTGCTGCGGCTGCCGCTGCTGCGGGAGATGGGCGCGCGCTACGGCAAAAGCCCGGCGCAGCTGTGCATCCGCTTTGCGCTGCAAAGCGGCGTGCTGCCGCTGCCGAAGTCCTCGTCCCGCGAGCGGATGCTGGAAAATCTGGATGTTTTCGACTTTGCACTCTCCGAAGAAGATCTGTCCCGCCTGGCGACGCTGCCGCAGACGGGCTGGTCCGGCAAGCACCCGGATTTTGAGCGTTGGGCCCCGGAGCTGGAAGCAGATAACCGCTGAACGGAAAAACTGAGAAAAGGAGCGAGACGATGAAGGTATTTTACACGGAAGATCAGAAATTTGAGGTGCGCCCCTGGGGCGGCAGAATGTGCTTCCTCGCCACGGAGGACAGCGCGCAGAGCAGGCTGCTCGGCGTGACGGCCGTGCTCCGCATGGGACAGGGCCTGACGCATTCCACCCATATGCACGACGACTGCGACGAGATCATTCTGGTTCTGAACGGCGAGGGCAGCCAGCTCTTCCAGGAGGAGGACGGCACGGAGATCCGCTATGACCTCCATCCGGACGATCTGCTTTACATTGCGAAAAACCGCGTCCACCGCACGGACAACCTCTCAAAAACGGACGATCTTGAGCTGTTCATCATCAACTATTTCTACGACGGCCAGTCCGATGTCCATGTCAAGGGCTTCCTGCCCGGCGCGTGCAGCACGGCGCAGAACATTCTCACGCCGGCCACGTGCGGAAACGGCAACGTGAGCGGCGAAAGCCTGACGGTCGCGCCCGGCCAGACCGTGCAGATCCCCATGACGCACAAAGAGGGCTTTGTGTTTGCCATTTCCGGCGAAGGCAAGGTCAACGGCGAGACGCTTCCGGCCCATGCGCTGGCGTTCTTTACCAAAGGCGAGGCATGTACCGCCCAAAATACGTCCGACGCGCCGCTGCGCCTGTTCTGCATGCAGGCGGACTGACAGGAGCGGGAACGGATGCAGTATCTTTTTTCACAGGCGGAAGACCGCTTCCAGCTCCGCGACTGGGGCGGCTATCTCTGCTTTCTGGCCACGGCGGATTCTGCCGCCGCACGGAAATTCGGCGTGACGGCCATCGTCCGCATGGACAAGCTCATTCACGACCCGCATGTCCACGACGACAGCGACGAGATCTTCTACGTGCTGCGCGGGCACGGCAAGCAGCTCCTGCGCAACCCGGACGGGACGGATACCGTCTATGACATTGCGCCGGGCGATACCGTCTATCTGACGAAAAACCGTTGGCACGGAACCAGCAATTTTTCAGACAGCGAGCAGCTGGATATGCTGCTGATCAACTATTTCTACGACGGCCAGTCGGACCCGGACATCCGCGGCGTGGTGCCGGCCGGGTCTGTGCCCTGCGAGCAGACGGCGTTCGGCAGCCGTGAGCGGGTACTGACGCCGGAGCGCTGCGGCACGGAGCATGTGCGCGGCGAGGTGCTGACGATCCTGCCTGGGAAGACACTGGCCGGGAAGGCCGAGGCGGCGGAGCTGTTTTTCTTCGTCGTTTCCGGCGAGGCGGTGTCTGCCGCGCCGGAGGCCCATCTCGCGGCGGGGACACAGCTGTTCCTGTTCCGGGGCGACAAATATCAGATCGAAAACCGGGGCGAGCAGCCGGTGCGGCTCTTCTGCCTCAGCGCGGACGATGCGCAGAACTGAACACGGAGGAAACGACACAATGAATGAAACCATCCAGACCATTCTCAGCCGCCGGAGCGTCCGGCGCTATACCGACCGTCCGGTGGACGAGGCAGTTCTGAACGAGATCGTGCGCACGGCGACCTATGCCCCGAGCGCCCACGGCCGGGAACCGTACAAGATCGTGGTCGTCCGCGATTCGGCGACGCTGGCGGAGCTCGACCGTCTGAACGCCGCGGTGCTCGGCAGCAGCGGCCATCCGTTCTACGGTGCGCCCGCCGTCTGCGTGGTGCTCGGCGACGGGAGCATGGATACGTGCGTGGAGGACGGCAGCCTTGTGATCGGCTATATGATGCTTGCGGCGCAGAGTCTCGGCATCAGCTCCTGCTGGATCCACCGTGCACGCGAGGTATTCGAGACAGTGGAAGGGAAGGCGCTGCTGAAAAAGTGGGGCATTCCCGAGGGTTATATCGGCATCGGCCACTGTGCGCTCGGCTATACTGATGCGCCGGCGCCGGGCGAAAAGACGCCGAAGGCCGACCATATACTCTACGATTAAGCGGATACTATATAATATAGAAAGCCGGCTGAAAAGCCGGCTTTTTTCCATGTGACGAGACGGGGGGCGATGTGCATATCCGCGTATTGGGTGTGCGGAGGGGATTTTACACCGATTTTACAAAAGCACACTTTTGTATTTGACATGCGGCCGATAAGATAACACAAGATGGGAAAGAAAGAGGAATATACGCATGGATATTTTTGATGTGCTGAACCTGATCGGCGGGTTAAGTCTGTTCCTGTTCGGCATGAATCTGATGGGGCAGGCGCTCGAACGCCGCGCAGGCGGCGGGCTGCGGGCGCTGCTGGGGAAGATGACCGGCCGGAAACTGGCCGGTTTTGCCACGGGCCTCGGGATCACGGCTGTGATCCAGAGTTCTTCGGCGACCACGGTCATGGTGGTTGGCTTTGTCAACTCCGGTCTGCTGACGCTGCGCCAGGCGATCAACGTCATTATGGGCGCGAACGTGGGTACGACCGTCACTGCGTGGCTTCTCAGCCTCGGCGGCATCAGCGGCGATGCGATCTGGGTGCGCTTGCTGAAGCCGACGTCGTTCACACCCATTCTGGCGCTGATCGGAATCGTCCTGTACATGTTCTGCAAGAGCGGAAAGAAAAAGGACACCGGCATGATCCTGCTCGGCTTTGCGACTTTGATGTTTGGCATGGAGACGATGACGGGCTCCGTCGCAGGGCTGCGCAATGTGCCGGAATTCCAGCAGCTGTTCCTCATGTTCCGGAACCCCGTGCTCGGCGTACTGGCCGGTGCGGTGCTGACCGGAATCATCCAGTCCAGTTCGGCCTCCGTCGGCATTTTGCAGGCGCTGGCCGTCACGGGGGCCGTCAGCTATGGCGCGGCGGTCCCCATTATCATGGGTCAGAACATCGGCACGTGCATCACGGCGCTGATCTCTTCCGTCGGTACGAACAAAAACGCCCGGCGCGCGGCCATGGTCCATCTTTCGTTCAATGTGATCGGCACGGTGGTCGGGCTGACGGTGTTCTGCGCGGTGCGGGCGATGATCGCGCCGCCGATCCTGGAGCAGCCGGCGACGATGTACGGCATTGCCATTGCACATTCTCTGTTCAATATTCTCTGCACGGCGCTGCTGCTGCCCTGCACGGGGCTGCTGGAAAAGCTGGCGGTCTGGCTGGTGCCGGATCCGAAGACGGCGGAAACGACAACGCAGCTCGACGAGCGTCTGCTGGCCACGCCGGCTGTGGCGCTCGAACGCTGCCAGACGGTCGCCGTACAGATGGCCGGCGCGGCGGAAACGGCGCTGCGCGAGGCTTTGCAGGCGCTGCATGAACTCACGCCGGAGCTGGCGGAGCACATCCGCTCGCTGGAAGATCTGACCGACCGGGACGAGGACCTCATCAGTACCTACCTGCTCAAGCTCAGCGCGCAGCAGCAGCTCGCCAGCCGCGAGGGCGAGGAGGTCACGGAGCTGCTGAAGCTCGTGGGCGACTTTGAGCGCATCGCCGACCATGCGGTCAATATTCTGGAATCCGCCGAGGAACTGCACGGCAAGGGGCTGGTTTTCTCCGAGGCGGCGCAGCGCGAGCTTTCCGTGCTGGAGGGCGCGGTGCGCGAGGTGCTGGAAACGGCAATGACAGCGTTTGCCGCGGACGATATACAGGCGGCGCTGCGCGTGGAGCCGCTGGAGCAGGTCATCGACCAGCGCAAGGAGCAGATGCGGACGAACCACATCATGCGGCTGAAAAACGGGGAATGCAGCGTGGAGAGCGGATTCGTACTGGCGGACATTCTGACAAACCTCGAACGGGTGTCCGACCACTGTTCGAACATCGCAGGCTGCGTGCTCGACCTGCGCCAGCATAACCTCAATCTGCATGCGACATTGCAGGCCAGCCGGAGCGGGAGCGAGGAGTTCCAGCAGAAATATCGCGCTTATGCAGCAAAATATGCGATCTGATACGAACGGCGGGGCTTTTGAGAAAAAGCCCCGCCTTTTTCAAAGGATAGAAGATACTGGAAGCTGTACGTGGCAGGAGAACAGAATGCGAAAAATATTCCATGTTTCCCTTGCAATTTCCGGCCGCAGGGTCTATACTAATTAGACAAAGTGCGCAAAATGGAGAGAGTATTCCACGATTTTATTGGCCGAATCGACCAGATAGTATCCGAGAAAATCCCGCCGGGGGCGGACAAGTGGTCCCAAGCGAAAATATATACCGAAAAAATAAAATCAGGAGGAAAATCTACATGAGGAAACGGACAATGCGCTGTCTCGCAATGTTCCTGGCCTTGGTCATGGTCTTTACGGTTTTGCCGCTGACCGCCATGGCAGAGACGACTGCGGGCGTGCGCGCAGAGCTTGTGACCGATGCGTCGCAGCTCAAGGCCGGCGATCAGATCGTGATCGCGGCAAAAGATTCTGAAATGGCGCTCGGCACGAACCAGAAGAGCAACAACCGCGAGGCGGTTGCTGTTACGAAAACTGGTACGACGCTGAGCGGCGGTGATGATGTACAGGTTCTGACGTTGGAAGCCGGTACAAAGGAAGGGACGTTTGCGTTCTATGCCGGGACTTCGGGATATCTGTATGCGGCCGGCCAAACCAAAGCGCAGAGTGGTAATAAGAGCAATCAGAACTATCTGCGGACAGACAAAGAGCTGACGGATAATGCTTCCTGGAAAATCAGCATTACGTCCGGCGCGGCGTCGATCGTGGCGCAGGGCAAAAATGGATGCAATACGCTTCGTTACAACAGCGGGAGCTCGAAGCTTTTCTCCTGCTATGCAAGCGGACAGCAGGATGTTGCTATCTATAAAGTAGCGGGCAAGGAAAGTGTTGCGGCGCCGACGGCGACGAGCGGCGAGACTGTGCTGACGGCCGGTGAGACGACAGATCTTCCCGTTGGCAACACGATCACGTTTGCCAGCGCAACGGAAGGCGCGGCGCTCGCCTACTCGACCGACGGCAAGACGTATACCGCGGGCGATTCCGTGGAGGTCACGGTGAGCGCGACATACACCGTCAAGGCCAGCAAGGAGGGCATGGCAGACAGCACGGCGACCTTTACCGTCCGGGCCTACCAGATGGTGGACAAGTATATCAAAGCGGATACGGTCGCGGCGAATGACAAGGTCGTGATCTACTATCCGGCGAAAGCAAAGGTTCTGACGACAGAGCACTATCTGTTTGTAGACAAAAATAAGGACGAGCTGGTTGCGGCAGATGCGGTTGTCACCGGCACAGAACTGACCACCGAAGCAGAAAAGCTGGCCGTTATGACGGTTAGCGGCGACGCGGCGGGCTATACGTTCCAGACGGCAGACGGCAAGTATCTGTATCTGGATGGCACGCATGTCCGCTTCGTGGACGTGACCAGCGATTATACCACGCTTACGCTTGAAGCGGCGGAGAATGGCACCTACATCAAGTGCGAGAAAGCGGTTTTCAACAACAAGGTGCAGTATCTGGAATACTACGGCGGATATTTTACCTGCTACGGCCTGAATACCAACAAAGCAAATATCTACACGTTCCAGTTCTTCAAGCTGACGCAGGAGAAGAAATATGTGGATCCGGCCGCGCCGGCGACGGTTGCGACGCCTACGGCGTCGCAGGCTTCCGGTGAATTCACCGGAAGCACAACGATCAGCTTTGCCTGCGAGACGGAAGGAGCGGAGATCCGGTATTCCACCGACGACGGCAATACCTGGAAGACGTACAGCGAGCCGCTGACGATCACCGAGACGACCACCTTCACGGTCAAGGCCGTCAAGGACGGCGCGGAGAGCGACACGGCGACGTTTACCTATACGCTGAAGTCCGGCGAGACGCCGGTGCAGGGGCCGATCAAGGACGGCAAATACGTCATTTACGCCCCGGCGGTCGGGAAAGCGCTGTCCACGAGCTATAAGGGGTATTACAACACCGCGACGGACGTGAAGCTGGAAGACGGCAAACTGACCGGCTACAGCAATGCGGACGTCTGGACCGTCACGCAGAATCAGGACGGCAGCTATACCATCGCCACGGCCGCAGGCAAGAAGCTGGCCATGGAGGACAGCCATTCCAGCATGACGCTGGATGCGAAGAATGCGGCCTGGACGATCACTGCGGTGCAGGGCAAGGATAGCCTGTACTACGTCGACAATCCTGCACGCAAAGATTCAACGAATTATCGTGTGCAGTATCATGCGGAATATGGTACGTGGAGCGCATACAACGGCACCGGCGACAACTTTGAACTGGCGTTCTATCCGGCAGAGACGGTGACGCCGCCGACGCCGGGGGAAGGCCCGATCGAGGACGGCACCTATGTCGTCTACAACCCGAGCGTCAAGAAGGCCATGAGCGCCGAGGCGACCGGCACCTATTACCGCGTCGGCACGGACTTCACGCCCGGCGAGGCGACGCCTGTGGAAGCGGATGCACCGCTGGTCTGGACGT
>DBLB01000140.1:11519-17346 GCA_002298695.1 Clostridiales bacterium UBA735
ACAAAAGCTCGCCATGAACGACAGCCACTCCAGCCTGCCGCTGGAAAGCACGGAAGCGAAGAACGTCGCCTGGAACGTTGTAAAGGCGAAGACGGACGGCTGCTACTATCTGGTGAACGCGGCGCGCGGCAACTATGTGGAGTGGTACGTCAGCAACAAGAGCGGTAAGACCTACGAGCAGTTCTCCACCTATGGCTACAGCGAGGAGAGTGAGGCGCTGTTTGCGCTGAAGCTCATCCCGGCAAAGGTGAAGGCCTCTGAGCCGACGCCCGGCGCGCTGGAAGACGGCACGTACTTCATCCACTCTGCGACGGCGCAGGGCGTGATGCGCTATGCGATCGGCGGCGTGGGCGGCATGTGCCCCGTGACGATCGGCGAGGACGGCAAGGTCACGTTCACCGGCGACCGCAATGGCGCGGGCCTCTATCAGATCAAGCGTTACGTCAGCGGCGGCGACAACTGCTATACGATCCAGCTCGGCGACCTCTATCTCGGCGAAAACAAGGGTGAGGAGCTCACGCTGAACGAAACGCACGATGACAGCTGTCTCTGGGTCATCGTACCCGTGGAGGGCGGCTACACCGTCATGAACAAGTCGGTCAAGTACTACAACAAGCCGACTTATCTGGAGTACTATGCGAGCCGTGGCTTCTGCATGTACACCATGAAAGAAATGTCCGACATCTTTGTGATGAATTTCTATTCCGCGGCGGACTATGTGAATGAGCCGCAGGATCCGAAGGGTTATCTCGGCAAGATGCCGGATACGGGCAATCTGCCCACGGCTGGCACCTATGTCATCTACAATGCCTATGCGGAGTCTGTGATGGGCCCGCAGAGCAGCGACACGCTGGCCCCCAGCCTGAACCCGATCGCGGCGACGATCCGCACGGTCGACGGTGTGGAGACGGTGGACGCCGGCAACGGCGCGCTGATCTTTACGGTCGCAACGGAAGAAATCGGTGGCACGACTTATTACACGTTTAAGAACAACGGAAAATATCTCGCGACCAATGAGAACACGAAGGGCGAAGACGGTAAGATCAATAATGAGGAGAACCTGTTCCTGCAGGAGACACTGACGGATTACTGCCGTTGGACGCTCGAGGAGACCGAGGGCGGCTACGTCATCTATAACAAAGAAGCAAAGTACGGCAACAACCGCGTCTGCATCGAGTTCTTCTCCGGTGCGTTCTCCGGCTGGACGTTCAAGGGCGGCAGCCTGTTTGCCATGCGCTTCTATCCGGTGGAGGATACCTACGGCACCGGCTACGTCATCAACCCGAAGGTGCAGTTCACGACGGAGGAAAATGCCAACCTTGGCCTCGACTTCACGGTGGACTTCACGCTGGATGATCTCGGAACCATCAAGGTGACGACTGCGGCGGTCAGCTTTGACGGCGGCGCGGCAAAGAACTACGAGATTGCACTGAACGGCTACCGCGGGTCTGTCCTGATCCCGAAGGCCGATCTGAACGGTCATACGTCTCTGACCATTACGGTGAACGCAACGAGCAAGCAGACGGAGACGCAGAATGCAACCTATTCCGGCAGCAAGACCTATGAGATCCTCGACGAGCCGGTCATCACGGCGGTCAGCCCGGCGGCGCTGACGCAGATCGGCGCCGGCGAGACGCCGACGATCTCCGCGGACTTCGTCAATGCCGGCGAGGACCCGACAGTCACGATGTCTGTGAACGGCAAGGCGGTCACGCCTACGGTCACGAACGGCCGCGCCGCAGCGACGCCGACAGCGCTCGACGAGGGTACGGTGAGCGTCACCGTCACCGTTACCCGTGCCGACGGCAAGTCTGCCGGCAAGACGTGGAGCTTCTTCTACGGCGTCGGCGCGAGAGTGCCGTTCTTCGGTCAGATCCACGCCCATACCGCAGAATATTCCGACGGTTCCGGTACGCTGACGGACGCCTATGAATACGCCCGCGGCGCCGATCACGTGGACTACATGATCGTCACCGACCATTCGAACTATTTCGATACCACATCCAATGCCACAACGAGCACCATGTTCGATGCTTCCGGTGTGACGAAGTGGCAGCAGGCGCTCGCCACAGCTGCGAACTATGCCGATTCGACCAAGACGGACGGCAGCGGCAAGAAGTTTGTCGGCGCTTACGGCTATGAGATGACCTGGTCCGGCGGCCCCGGCCATATCAACACGTTCAACTCCTCCGGTATTGTCTCCCGGAATGATGCCACCCTGAACAACAAGACCAACTATGCCGGCATGCTGGCGTACTACGATCTGATGATCGAGGCCAACAACCAGCAGAAGCGGCAGGTCACAAGCCAGCCGATCATTTCGCAGTTCAACCACCCGGGCACGACGTTCGGCAACTTCGGCGACTATACCGGCTGGACCGCGGAGCGCGACGAGATCATGAACCTGATCGAAGTCGGCAACGGCGAAGGCAAGGTCGGCGGCAGCGGCTACTTCCCGAGCTACGACGAGTATGATCTCGCGCTCTCGAAGGGCTGGCATGTGGCCCCGACGAACAACCAGGACAACCACAAGGGCCGCTGGGGCAATGCCAACACCTGCCGCACGGTCGTGCTGGCGGAGAGTCTGACGCTGGAGAACATCTACGAAGCGCTCAGCCGCCGCTATGTCTACGCGACCGAGGATAACGACCTCTCCATCATCTACACGATGACCAGCGCCGAGGGCGGCACACTTGCCATGCAGGGCGACGTACTCACCGGCCATGAAGCGGACGAGAAGGTGACGCTGAATGTGACCGTCTCCGATGCGAGCAATGAGCAGATCGGCAAGATCGAGATCATCGGCGAAAGCGGCAAGGTGCTCGCGACGAGCGAAAAGATCACGGGCAACACTTATTCCTGGACGGTCACGGTGGACAACACCAGCGCGTACTACTATGTCCGCGTCACGCAGGAGGATCTTGACCTTGCGGTCACGGCCCCGATCTGGGTCAACGCCGTTGCGGCGACCCGCGTCACGGCCAGGGCGGAGATCACCGATGCAGCCAGCACGTCCGGCGACGGCAAGGCGACGGTCAATGTGGCCGATCTGCTGACGGCGAAGCTGACAAACACCGGCGCAGACAACCTGACGGTCAACAGCTACACCATTTCCATCGATGGGACGGCCGTGGAGACCAAGACGGTCGGCCAATCGCTGGCCGCCGGTGATGCGCTGACATACACCTATAACTGGACGCCCACGAGCGGCGGCACGCATGCGGTGCATGTGGCCTTCAGCATTACGCAGGGCGAAAACACGATCACAGTCAGTGATTCCAAGAGCATCTACGTCAAGGACGAGAGCTACGGCAAGGTCGTCCCCATTGTCACGGCGAAGGCTGGCAGGGAGTTGGAAGAGTTCACCGTCGAGGGTATCCTGACGGCCAATACCTCCGGCTATGATAAGGACACGGCATTCTTCGACTGCACCTATGTGCAGGATGAGACCGGCGGCATCAACATTTTCCCGGTTTCCGGAAATTTCCGCCTTGGCCAGAAGGTGCGCGTCCACGGTGCGATCACCTACTACTGCGGCGAGATCGAGCTGAACCTCTCGGAGGAATACGGCGGCTACATCGAGATCATCGATGAGAGCATCAACCCCGTTGCGCCGACGCAGGTCAGCTGCAAAGATGCGATGGAGGATGAAAACATCGGCCTGCTGATGCAGGTTTCCGGCACGATCACCCGCGTGCAGGAGGCTGCCGGCGTAGTCGACCGCATCTATGTGGACGACGGCTCCGGTACGGAGGCCATGTTCTACATCAATGGCTACATCCTCAACTCGCAGACGAAGGGCACCGGCTTCACGGGCGATGCGCCCACTGTCGGCGCGAAGATCACGGGCGTCGGCATCGGTTCCCGTGATGCGGACGAAGAGACCGGCGGCACGCTGCGCCGTCTGCGTGTGCGCGACCGCGCGGAGCTGGTCATCACTGCGGACAAGCCCGATCCGACCCCGGTCACCCCGGTCCCGACGCCGGTCGGCAAGCCCGCCTCGAACGCTACGAACACGGAGGGCGGCGCGGAGCTTCCGTTCCGTGACGTGACCAGAAACAACTGGTTCTTCGACGATGTCAAGTACGTCTACAGCCAGAGCATCATGGACGGCGTCGGCACAGAGACGTTCGCTCCGAACGAACCGTTGACGCGCGGCATGATCGTGACCATCCTCTACCGGATGGAGAAGACACCCGCCGTTTCGGCAGCTGCGTCGTTCACCGATGTGCCGGCCGGGAAGTGGTATTCCAGCGCAGTGGCCTGGGCGGCAGAAAAACAGATCGTCAATGGCTACGGCGACGGCCGCTTTGGCCCGAACGACCCCGTGACCCGTGAACAGCTGGCGGCCATCCTGTTCCGCTATGCTGTCTATCAGGGCATGCAGGCGGTGACGCTGGAAGAAAACCTGGCCCCGTTTGCCGATGCGGCACAGATCGCTTCCTACGCGGTTCCGGCCATGAACTGGGCGGTCGGCCAGGGGCTGCTGAACGGCAGCAACGGCCAGCTTGCGCCGAAGGCGCAGGCCACGCGCGCACAGGTCGCGGCGATCATCCACCGTTATCTGACGAAGTAATCCCATTTTAAGCACCAGCCCCGCCGGGATGACCGGCGGGGCTGAGTTCGATATCCGCAGAAGGAGAGACTATGGAAGAAAAACACGGAAAAAACAGCCGGCTGCTCGGAACGCTGATCGCGCTGGTCCTGGTACTGATCCTGGTGCTCTGGGTGGCTGTTCTACAGTGGACGGAGCCGGAGCGCACGGCGACCACAGCCAGTAAGCTGCTGTTTGCGTCGGCGCGCGTCATCGACGTCTGGGACGACGATGCCGAGGTGCAGGACTGGACCGAGGGTCGGCGCATCGGCAAGCAGACGCTGGAGGTGGAGCTGACCAGCGGAAAATGGAAGGGCGAGACGCGGGAAGTCGTCAACTATCTGACGGCCTATACGAACGTCGACGCGAAGGTCGGTACGCGCGTGATCGTCCGTCTGGACGTTGACGAGAACGGACAGATGGAGGTCGTTGCGCTGCCAAACTACCAGCGCACGCCGGTGCTGCTGGGGCTGATCGCGCTGTTTGCGGCCCTGCTGATCGGCATCGGGCGGAAAAAGGGACTGATGGCACTGCTGGGCCTTGTCTACACACTGGCGGGCGTCTGGTTTGTGCTGATCCCGATGCTGCGGCGCGGCGCGGATCCGATGCTGGTGACGATTCTGATCGTGGCGCTGACAACGGCGGCATCGCTGTTTTTGCTGACAGGCTGGAGTCGGAAGACGCTCTGCGCGACGCTAGGCTGCATCGGCGGCGTGGCGGCGGCGGGACTGCTGGCGGCACTGGCCGGGACGATCTCACCGTTCAACGGCTTCAACCTGGCAGAGGCAGAGGAGCTCGTGCTCCGATCGCTGGATGGAAAGCTACAGATCAGCGGACTGTTTGTCAGCGGCATCCTGATCGCGTCACTCGGCGCGGTTATGGATGTGGCGATGTCCATCTCCTCTGCCTGTTGGGAAATGCGGACGCTGAACCCGGAGATCAGCCGGGGCCAGCTGTTCCGCTCCGGTATGAATATTGGCCGGGACGCAATGGGCACGATGGCCAATACGCTGATCCTGGCCTTCGCCGGTTCGTCACTGAATGTACTGCTGCTGTTCCAGATCTACGATTACCCGATGATGCAGCTGTTCAACGCGGATACGATCGCTGCGGAGGTGATCCGCGGTCTGGCAGGCAGCATCGGGATCCTGCTCTGCGTGCCGCTGGTCGCGGCACTGTCCGCGCAGATCATGGGGACCCGGAAAACAAGGAAATAAGACGATCAGGCCGCTG
>DBLB01000140.1:17372-23264 GCA_002298695.1 Clostridiales bacterium UBA735
CAGCGGCCTGATCGTCTTATTTTCGTCCTGTGGAGCCGAAGCCGCCGCGGTCGACGGAGGAAAGCTCGCCGCATTCTTCGAATTCAATAGCAGGCTGCGTCTCGTAGATGCGGAACTGGCAGATCCGGTCGCCCTTTTCCAGCACAGTATCGCGCGTGGCGTAGACGGGGAGCTTCCATTCGTCATTGGTTCCACAGTAGCTGTTGTCAATGACGCCGACGGAATTGGCCTGCAAAATGCCCCAGCGCCGAAACGTCGAGCTGCGCGGCGCGGTGCGCGCCTCATACCCCGCGGGCAGCTGCATCGAAACGCCCAGCGGCACGAGCGCAAAGTCACCTGCGCGGAGCTCCATCGTCTCGGCGCAGTAGAGGTCGATCCAGTCGCCCTTTTCCGTCATCTTCAGCCGCGGCGCGTCGTCGGAAAAATAATGAATTTTGATTTTTGGCATATCCTGCTCCTTACTGTGCCTCGTCCCAGAGAACGATAGCGCCGGTTTCCCGTGTTTTTTTCAGATCTATGATCCGCTGATTTTCGGATCCGCGGAAGCGCAGCGAAAGATTTTTTTGCGCGGCAATGAACGGCCCATCGACCAGCACATCCAGCCTTGCCAGCAGTTCATCCGTTACGCCGGGCAGCTGCGGCAGATTCTGCCCGTAAACATATCCGGTGAACGACCAGATCGATTTTTCGGGGTATGCGGCGCGGATTTTTTGCGTCAGCGCCAGCAGCTCCGGCTGGTTGTGCGGGTCGAACGGTTCACCGCCGAGATAGGTGATGCCGCGGATGTAATCCGGACGCATCAGATCGAGGATGTGCGCCATCGCGGCCTCGTCGAACGGTTCGCCGTAGTCAAAATCCCACGCCTCCGGATTGAAGCAGTCCTTGCAGTGGTGGGTGCAGCCGGACACGAACAGGCTGACGCGCACGCCGGGGCCGTTGGCGATATCCCATGGCTTGATCGTTGCATAATTCATGGCAAAACTCCTTGACAATCGGATAAAATCTGCTAAAGTGACCTTTGGAAAGGGGGCGCATGCCGTGGAAGTACACGACCGCATTCTGCACGAGCTTTTGAAAATGGGCGAGATGCTGCTGACCTGCGGCGCGGAGATCAACCGCGTTGAAGACACCATGACGCGCCTCGGACGTGCCTATGGCGCGGCGCGGGTGGATATTTTCGTCATCACTTCAGACATTGTGCTCACCATGCGTTTTTCGGACGGCGAGGAGCTGACGATGACGCGCCGCATCGCGCACGGTGCGTCAGTTGATTACAGCAAGCTCGAAGCGCTCAACGCGCTCAGCCGCCGCGTCTGCCGTGAACCGGTTTCTGTAGAGGCGCTG
This sequence comes from Clostridiales bacterium UBA735, assembly GCA_002298695.1. Taxonomy (GTDB): domain Bacteria; phylum Bacillota; class Clostridia; order Oscillospirales; family Oscillospiraceae; genus CAG-170. Next base: position 18,717 of record DBLB01000140.1, read on the forward strand.
CACAATGCGCTTGCAGAAATTGACGCTTCACGCCCCAGCACAGCCCTGCTCTATCTCGGGAGCTTCCTCACAGCCGGCAGCTTCACGGTATTTCTGGGCGGGACGGCGCTGGACGCGCTGGTTGCAGCGGCAGTCGGCATTCTGGTCTGCTTTTTGCAGCAGCGGGTGCTGCCGATTTTCCGCAATGCAGCTTTTTTCCAGCTGCTCACAGGGCTGCTTGCCGGTACAGTGATCTGCCTTGCGGTCCGGCTGTTCACCGGGCTGGCGCTCGATCAGATTTCCATTGGCGTCATCATGCTGCTTATCCCCGGCGCGGCGCTGACGAACGCGGTGCGGGACATGCTGGTCGGCCACACCATCTCGGGCCTGCTGCGCCTGTTTGAATCTCTGCTGCTCGCGCTGATGCTGGCCATCGGTTTCGGCAGCGCCATCTATCTGTTCGGAGTGTGAGACTATGGCATTGGATCTCGGAATGGCCTTTCTCGCCACGGCGGGCTATTGCCTGCTCATCAATGTCCCACGGCGGCACATGCTGCCTGCCGCGCTGGGCGGTGCGCTCAGCTGGTGCGCCTATCTGCTGCTGCGAGACCGAATTGACAGCCTGTTTTATCTGCTGGTACTCGTCGGCGCGGCGACCGCAGCCTATGCCGAGCTGTGTGCCAAGCTGGCACGCGCACCGGCAACGATTTTTCTTGTCCCGGGCCTGATTCCGCTGGTGCCCGGAAAATACGTCTATTATATGATGTTTTCGCTTGTGGAAAGCGATTTGACCGGCATGCGCAGCTATGCGCTGCTGACGGCGGAGTGGGCGTTCGGCCTCGCAACGGGGATCTGCCTTATCGCAGTCGTTCACCAACTGGCAAATCAAAAACGATCATAGATCCGCGCCGCGCATTTTTGTGGCGCGGATTTATTATACCGGAATTGCAGATCAAATGCAAGACGGCCACTGCCGCATAATCTCCCAAAACCTGCAAAGACTACAAGCATAACCAATCAGATAAGGGAGATCGAGATATGAAAGCAACAGGAATTGTCCGCCGCATTGACGACCTCGGCCGCGTCGTCATCCCCAAGGAGATCCGCCGCACGCTGCGTATCCGCGAGGGCGACCCGTTGGAGATCTATACGGAAAAGGACGGCGAGGTGATTTTCAAGAAATATTCGCCGATGGGAGATCTGACGGATTTTGCGGTGCAGATCTGCGAATCGATGGGAAAGAACACGGGGCACATTGCTGCGGTCTGCGATCGGGACACGATCATCGCCGTCTCCGGCGTGCCGCGGCGGGAGCTTGTAGATAAGCGTGCGTCGCTTGAACTGGAGCAGCTGATGGAAGCGCGCCGCGTCTATCGCTGCCAACCCGGCGAAGCGCATCTGCGCGTCTGTGAGGACGTCGCACGCTACCATGTCGGTGTCGCCGCACCGATCCTGTCGGAGGGCGATCTGATGGGGTGCGTGTTGATTCTGCTGGAGGAGCAGGACGCGCCGCTCACCGAGGCCGACCAGAAGCTGGCCCAGACGGTCGCGGGGTTCCTCGGCCGTCAGATGGAACCGTAAGCATCAAAAATCCGCCCGAACCAGTTGGTTCGGGCGGATTTTTGATGGGTTTCAGCGATCTTCACGGAAGTAAGGCAGGCCCAACGAAGCGGGCGGCTGCTTTTCCTTGTTGTTGCGCATGCTGGAGATGACCAGTACGATGACCGTCACCACATAGGGCAGGATCTTATAGAGCTGCGTCGGAATGAACGGGATGATGAGCCGCAGATAGAGGATCATCAGCGCGCCGAAGAAGATGGAGCCCCAGATGGCCGACAGCGGATGCCACATGCAGAAGATGACCAGCGCGACGGCCAGCCAGCCGACGCCGGAAAGGCCCTCATGGTTCCACACGCAGCCCGCAGTCGTCACGATGTAGACCATGCCGCCGATGGCGGAGATACCGCCGCCGATGATGGTGGCGAGGTATTTGAACTTCGTGACATTGATGCCGGCGGCGTCCGCCGTGGCGGGATTTTCGCCGACGGAACGGAGATGCAGACCGGTGCGGGTCTTATAGAGGAACCACCACATCACGACGGCCAGAACCAGCGCAAGGTAGAAGAACAGGCTGTGGCTGAACAGCAGCTTGCCCGCGACCGGAATGTCCTGCAGGGCCTGCGGGAAAATGGACTTCGAGAAGAACTCCTTGAGGTGGTTGCTCAGCGCAACATAGCCGCCCTGGTGGACGCGCATATATTCGCCCGTGAACTGGCCGACGCCTGTGCCGAAGATGGTCAGCGCCAGACCGGTGACGTTCTGATTTGCGCGGAGCGTGATCGTCAGGAACGAGAAGATGAGGGAGGCCAGTGCGCCGGCGGCGAATGCCGCGGCCAGCGCAATGAGCAGCGCGACCGCCGCGCTCGAATTGGCTTCGCCGACGGCCTGTTCATAGTAGAACACACCGCCCAGGCCGAACGCACCGCCCATGAACATGATGCCCTCGACGCCGAGGTTCAGGTTGCCGGAGCGCTCGGTGAGCACTTCGCCCAGCGTGCCGTACATCAGAACCGTGCCGAATGTAACAGCCGCCGCAATCAAAGCAATGATCGTACTCATACCTTCGAAGCCTCCTTTGCGCCGGATTTTCCGCGGAAGATGATCTGATAGTTGATGAAAAATTCGCACCCGAGCATGCAGAACAAAAGGATACCTGTGATGATGTCGGAAATGGATGTCGGCACCATCAGCCGCGTTTGAAGCGTCTCAGCCCCCTTCGTCAGGATGGCCAGCATCAGCGAGATCACGATCATCGCGAAAGCGTTCAGCTGCGAAAGCCAGGCAACGGTGATGGCCGTAAAGCCGTTGCCGGCCGCGACGGTGTCAGAAAGCGTCATATTTGCGCCCGAGGCGACCATGAAGCCGACAAGGCCGCAGATCGCGCCGGAGAGGAACATGGTGCGCATCATGATGCGGCCGACGTTCATGCCGGCATAGCGCGCCGTGTTGATCGAATCGCCGATGACAGCAATTTCATAGCCGTGCTTCGTGTATTTCATATAGATGTGCATGAACACGACCAGCACCAGCACGATGATCCAGCCGCAGTGGACGCCGAACACCTTCGGCAGGACGGCGGAGGAATCAAAATTCGGGATGATCTGCGAACCGGGGCGGCCTTCCCACGGCCCGCCTTTGAGCCAGCGGACGATGCCGATCATGATGTAGTTCATCATGAGAGTGAAGAGCGTCTCGTTCGTGTTCCATTTGGCCTTGAAGAAGCCGGGGATGAACGCCCAGATGCCGCCGAGCAGCGCTGCGGACAGACCCATGACGATCAGCAGCACCGGCGAGGACATCTTGTCGTACCAGTAGAGCGCAAAATACGACGCGGCCATAGCGCCCGCCGTGATCTGGCCCTCTGCGCCGATGTTCCAGAAGCGCATCTTGAAGCAGGGCGCGATGGCCAGCGCTGTGCCCAGCAGCGGCACCGCCAGCTTGATCGTCTGCCGGATGGCGGTCTTCTTGCCGAGCGCGCCTTCGATGATCGTGCCGTAGGCCTGGAGGGCGTTGGAGCCCTCCGGCAGGGCGATGGACATGACCAGACCGCCCAGCAGCAGCGCCACGAGAATGGAGCCCACGCGGATGCACCACGCCTTCCACGGCGCAACCCCGTCGCGTTTGGCCAGGCGGATGAGCGGCGTTTTCATTTCATTGTGATGCATTAGGCTTCCTCCTTTCCGCCGACCTTCGTCATCATCAGACCGATCTCTTCCTTCGTGACGGCCCGTCCGTCCACGATACCGGATACCTTGCCGCCGCAGAGGACGAGGATCCGGTCGCAGAGCTCGAGCAGCACGTCGAGATCTTCGCCGACGTAGATGACGGCAGCGCCGCGCATCTTCTGTTCGGTCATCAGGTTGTAAATGGTGTAGGAGGTGTTGATATCAAGGCCGCGTACCGCGTAGGCGCTCATGAGCACCGAGGGGCTGGACGCGATCTCACGTCCGACAAGCACCTTCTGGACGTTGCCGCCCGACATCCGCCGCACCGGGAATTCCGTGCTCGGGGTCACGACCTCAAGCTCCTTCCAGACCTGCATAGCCAGCGCATTCGGATCCTTACGGTTGACAAATGCACTCTTGCCCTTGCGCCACGAGCGGAGCATCATGTTGCCCGTCATGCCCATCGACCCGACCAGGCCCATGCCCAGCCGGTCCTCCGGGACGAACGCCATGGCCACGCCCGCCTTTTTGATCTGCATCGGCGTCTTGCCGATGAGTTCCTGCTGTTTGCCCTCCAGCGGCGTATAGATGATGGAAGCGCCGGCTGCTGCCGGATGCAGACCGGCGATGGCCTCCAGCAGCTCTTTCTGCCCGGAACCGGCAATGCCGGCGATGCCGAGGATCTCACCGCCCATCGCCGTGAACGTCACGTCGTCGAGCTTTTTCACGCCCTCCGCGTCCAGACAGGTGAGGTTTCGGATCTCCAGCCGGGGAACGGGATCGTCAAACTTCGGCCGGTCGATGTTCAGTGCGACTGCGCGGCCGACCATCATGTCGGTCAGCG
>DBLB01000140.1:23314-40564 GCA_002298695.1 Clostridiales bacterium UBA735
GTGCCGATGTACTTGCCCTTGCGGAGGACAGCGACCTTGTCGGACAGGTCCATGACCTCGTGCAGCTTGTGCGTGATGATAATGATAGCCTTGCCGTCGGCGCGCATGTTGCGCAGCACGTTAAAGAGCTTGTCCGTCTCCTGCGGCGTCAGAACGGCGGTCGGCTCGTCGAGGATCAGCACGTCGGCCCCGCGGTAGAGGACCTTGACGATCTCGACGGTCTGCTTCTGCGAGACCGACATGTCGTAGATCTTCTGCGTCGGGTCGATGTCAAAGCCGTAGCGGTCACAGATCTCCTGCACCTTCCGGTTCGTCGCGGCCATGTCGAGCTTCTGCCCGTCGTGCAGGCCAAGCACGATGTTCTCCGCTGCTGTGAACACGTCGATCAGCTTGTAGTGCTGATGGATCATGCCGATCTTGTTGTCGAACGCGTCTTTCGGGCTGCGGATCGAGACGGGCTGCCCGCTGATCAGGATCTCTCCGCCGTCCGGGAAATAAATTCCGGCCAGCATGTTCATCAGCGTCGTCTTGCCGCTCCCGTTTTCGCCGAGCAGCGACAGAATTTCGCCGTAGTTGATCGTCAGGCTGATGTTGTCATTGGCCACCACACTGCCGAAGCGCTTCGTAATGTTTCTCAGTTCCACTGCGCAAACAGTTTCCAAGGCTGTCATCCTTTCTTTTCAGGCTGCGAGCACCTTATAATTGTATTTTTATTGTATCACAGTTCGGACTTCAAGTAAATGCAAACCGGAACGCAAAGTTGCAAAAAAGATTGTGCGGAATATTGGAGGATTTCAACAAAATGTTTGTAAACCTGAAAAAATTTTAGTACACATTGAGCCTGCACCAGCAAAAACGCGGCATGGAATGCTCCATGCCGCGCCTTTTCAGGAGATCAGGGCTTCTTCCCTGAGACGGTAATATTTCCAATCGGCCAACGTATCCAGCGCGGACTGCTGCGCGTCGCTGAGCGCAGAGACCGGCGTTCCGTCGGGATTCAGATAACAGCCGTGGGAGATGACCGGCAGCGTCCGGCGGAGGTCTTCCAGCGTGTCAAAATACGGGTCAAGTCCGGTCAGACCGGTCAGTTCATAGACCGCCGCACCGAGATAGTTGGAGCTGACGACGTCCGGCAGCGCCAGCGCGTCGAAATCGCAGTACGGCGCATAGGCTTCGTTGGCCCAAAGGAGATATGGCGTTTCATAGGTTCCGATGATGTCTGACACAGAGTCGGTCTGCCCGGTGGTCAGCCCCAATTCGCGATAGACGGCGTAATCCTGCCCGAGCGTCGGGCGATGGTCGCCGTAGAAGACGAGGAGCGTCGGCTCGTCGCGGGAGTCGAGATAGGCGCAGAGCTCCGTCAGCATGGCTGTCGAATCGCGGACGCCCTCGAGATAGACGGAGAGCGTCTCCATCGAGGTATCGGAGATGGAAACGGAAAGCGGCGGCTTTTCCGGTTCGAAGCCGTATTTTGTGTACGGATACGCCTGATGGTTCTGGATCGTGACCGTGTAGGCAAAGAGCGGTTCGGTCGTGCTCAGGCGCGTGTCGAGATCGGCGGTCAGGTGCGAGAGGAACGCCGCGTCGGAGATCATGGTCCCCTTTTTGTCCGCGTCGGTATATTCGTCATTAAATTTCCGCTCGTCCACGCCCAGCCAGCCGTAGACATTGTCACGGTTGTAGAACCAGCTGTAGCCTGGGTGCATAAAATAAGTCTTGTATCCGGCACGCTTATATGCCTGCGGCAGGGCGTTCACGGCCTTGTGCAGGACGCGGAATGACGAGGTGTTGCCGGGAGAGACCATGTTCGTCTGGATCCCGGTCAGCACGTCGAACTCCGTGTTTGCCGTGCCTGCGCCGAAGTTGCTGACCACGATGTGACCGGACTTTGCACGCCCGGACTGCGCGAGCACGTGGAAGCCGTGCGTCGGGTTTTCTTCCTCGGAATAGAGGAACACGTCCTCATCCGAAAGGTCGGTATATGCCTCACACATCACAAAAATGACGTTCGGCCGCACGGCGGGCGCGGCGTAGACATTCTCATCCGCCGCGGCCAGCGCCTGCATCTCTGCGCTGTCGTAGCCCGCGGGCTTTTCCACAGAATAAAGATTGTAGTTGTGCAGAAAACAATAGGGGAAACCGCAGAGACGGAACACCTCGGCGACGTTTGTTTTGCTCATTCCGCTTCCGCGGCGGTCATAGAAGCCGGCCTTCTGGTAGACGTTCGGCACACTCCAGCAGAAGCCGCCGAGCAGCACGAGCGCCGCACCGACGCGGACATACCAGCGCGGACGCGGACTTTTGATAAAATGGCCCAGCACGAAGCAGGCTGCGGCGCCCAGCAGAATGGCGATCAGAATGCCCCAGTGGAGATTGAGCGTATACTCGCTCGCGGCGTTCATCGCCTCACGCAGCAGCTGAAAGTCGTCCGGCACGAACGGGTCGTTGCGGCAGTCTGTTTTGACCAGATTCACATAGGACATCAGGTTGACGATCAGGCTGCCGAGACCGACCGCCGTAAAGACGTTGCCCGCGGCGCACCAGCAGAGCAGGAGCACCACGCACACCGGGAAACCGTTGAGCAGAAACAGCACTTTGTCCGACCAGAACATGGCGAGCGTCTCACCGAGCGGGCCCGGCTGGATGGCAATGACGGAGAGCGAACAGAGGACGCACGCCGCCGCCAGAACGAGCGCGGCGCCCCAGGCGTGAAGCCTCGGGCGCAGTTTTGTGGGATTCATGCGGAAAATCACTCCTTGACGCTGCGGACGAACGCAGCTTTGTCGGCGGCTTTGAAATAGGCCGAGCCCGCGACGAGCACGTCCGCGCCGTGTGCGATGCAGATCTTCGCCGTCTCTGTGTTGACGCCGCCGTCGACCTCCAGCTTGCAGCCGGGGCGCTGTTCATCAATGTACGTGCGGACCTGACGCAGCTTCGGCATCATGTCCTGCATGAACGACTGCCCGCCGAAGCCCGGTTCGACGGTCATCACGAGGACAAGGCCGCAGAGATCGAGGAAGGGGAGCACGGCTTCGGCCGGCGTCTTCGGCTTGACGGAGACGGCGGGGGTGACACCGCAGGACTGGATGATTTCGAGGGCCTTGCGGGTGTTTTCCTCGGTGTCGGCCTCAACGTGGATGGTCAGAATGTCGGCGCCAGCCTTGCAGAACTGCTCGACATAGCGGATGGGACGGTCGATCATCAGGTGGACATCGAGCGGCAGATCGGTCACACCGCGCAGGGCCTTGACGACCGGCTGGCCGATGGTGATGTTGGGAACAAAAAGGCCGTCCATGACGTCTACATGAACATAATCGGCCCCCGCGGGCGCCAGCGCGCGGACATCGCGTTCCAGATTGACGAAATCAGCGGACAGAATCGACGGAGAAATCTGAATCATAAGCTGCCTCCTGCACGAAAAATGTAAAATCTGCACGGGACGGGCCCGCCCGGCATAGAGATGAATATGCGGCGCTGCGTTCCGGGCAAAGCTCTCACAGCCTGCGCGGCCGGACCCGCCGCTTTTCATAGGGGCTGCTTCGGCAGCCCCGCCGGATATTCTTATTTTTCTATTATACCGGCTCCGGAAGGGACTGTCAACGGCACGAATATTGACTTTCTGCGCACGGTGCGATATTCTGTAAATAAAGATTATACGAAAGGGAAACCGTGATGGATAGAAAAAAGAAAAAGTCGACACTGCCGATCTATGCGGTGGGTCTGGTATGGATTTCCTATGCACTGGACGGGAAACTGACGAGTTTTGGCGGCGTGATCGGCTGTGCAGCACTGTCATTTGCAGCATATGTGGTACTGAAGCTGATTTTCCCGGACAAGCTGGAAGCGGAAGAGAAGCGGGAGGGAACCGCGGCGGAACCGGAGGTGGAACCGACGCCGGAACCGGAGACGCAGCCGCAGCCGGAGAGCGCAAGCGGCAATGCGGAGCTGGACGCAGTTTTGCAGCAGGGACAGGCTGCCGTGCGGCGGATCTCGGAGCTCAACGACGAGATCCCGGACTTCAAGCTTTCTGCGCAGCTCAAGCAGCTGGAGATCCTGACGCAGAAGATCTTTGCATATGTGAAGCAGCATCCGGAAAATCTCAAGCAGATCCGGCAGTTTCTGAACTACTATCTGCCGACGACGATCAAGCTGCTGGAGCAGTATGTCGTTTTGCAGAATCAGGGCCTGCGCACCGGCAACATCGACGAGGGGATGACCCGGATCGAGAACATGCTGGAAAAGATCATTGCGGCGTTCCAGCAGCAGCTCGACAGCCTGTTTGAAAACGATGTGGTGGATATCACCGCCGAGATCCGCGTGATGGAGAAGATGATGGCCAGCGAAGGTCTGGCCGGTACAAACGATTTTTGAGAAGGAGTAATAGCCATGGAAGAACAGAAAATCCCGACTCTGACGCTCACACCCGATCTGGATGCGGCGCAGCCTGCCGCGAAGGAGCCCGATCTGCTGGAAAAGGCGGAGGCCGCGCCCGAAGCAGGGCCCGACCTGTCTGCGCTCTCGCCGGAGGAGCAGCAGGCTGTGACGGCGTTTGCCGGTCAGATCGACCTGACGAACGCCAATCAGGTCCTGCAGTACGGTGCGGCGGCGCAGAAGAATATTGCCGATTTCTCCGAGACGGCCCTGGCCAAGGTCAAGACCAGCGACATGGGGCAGATCGGCGACATGGTGGCCAGCCTGCTGGTCGAGCTGAAGACGCTCGACGAGCCGGAAAAGAAGGGAATCGCGGGCTGGTTTGCCAAGGCGAACAAGACGGTCGAGGAGACGAAGGCCAAATACTCCATTGCCGAGAAGAACGTGGACAAGATCGCCGGGGAACTGGAAAACCACAAGCTCAAGCTCATGAAGGACGTCGAGATCATGGACCAGATGTATGAAAAGAATCTGGCCTACTTCAAGGAACTGACCATGTATATCCTCGCGGGCCAGCAGAAGCTTGCCGATGCGCGCAGTACGGAGTTGAAGGCGCTGCGCGAGAAGGCGGCGCAGTCCGGCCTGCCGGAGGACGCGCAGGCGGCGAACGATTTTGAGAACAAGTGCATCCGCTTTGAAAAGAAGCTGCACGATCTCGAACTGACGCGCGTCATCTCGCTCCAGACCGCGCCGCAGATCCGCATGATCCAGAACAACGACAGCATGATGATGGAAAAGATTCAGACGTCCATCATGAACACGATCCCGCTCTGGAAAAACCAGATGGTGCTGGCGCTCGGCATCGCCGACTCGCAGCGGGCCATGGAGGCGCAGCGCAAGGTCACGGATATGACGAACCAGCTGCTGCAAAAGAATGCGGATATGCTGAAGATGGCGACTGTGGAGACCGCGAAGGAATCTGAGCGCGGCATCGTCGACATTGAAACGCTCAAATACACGAACCAGTCCCTCATTTCCACGCTCGACGAAGTGCTGCAAATTCAGACCGATGGTGCGAAGAAGCGGCAGGAGGCTGAAGTGGAGCTGCGGCGCATCGAGGGCGAGCTGAAGCAGAAGCTCCTTGAAACGCGCCAGCAGAACAGCTGAGGCAGCACCGGCGCACCGGCGGGCGTTTTGCCAAAGGATACACTCTGGGGTGTATCTGAAAACGGCCAATGCACCCGGGCAGCGGGCCTTTTTGCGCAGTACTGCACCATTTTTTCCTGGGCAGCAAGTATTCCAGCGGAAAAATGACTCGCCCGGCACGAAGATTCCTCCCCGCCGGTCACATTTTCGGTATTCGGATACACCCTAAAAGGAGAAACTATGAAATTTTTTCAAAAACGCGGCGTCGCCATTGCGATCACGCTGCTGCTGATCGCGGCGGCGCTCCTGATCGGGAAACCCTGGGTCTCGCAGAATACGTCCAGCGTTTCTGCGTCCGGGAATGATTTTCTGAACTACATCGCGGATGACGCCAATGTGCTGACAAACGACACGCGCGGCAAAATTGCGGACTATCTGGAAAAGATGGACGGCAGCTACAACAGCATCACCGCGCTGATGACCGTCACGGACACGGACGGCGAAGACATTGACGACTATGCAGAGGAGGTCTGGGACGATGCGGACTTCCTTTCCAGTGATATGCTGCTGGTGGTCAACACCTCCAACGGGGACTGGTATCTCTATCCCGGCAGCGAGATCGAACCGTATCTCGACGCCTCGCTCCAGTCCATCTGCACGGAAGCGCTGGAGGATGCCGACTTTACCGACGGCGGAAAATGGGCCGTCAGCCTCTACAAGGATCTGCTCAACTGGTACGGAAAGAGCATTCCGCAGGCCGGTTCCGCCGCGCCGCGGACGACCTATGAAAGCAGCTCTGCGCCGCGCCGCAGCCTCTGGAAGACACTGCTGATCATCCTGATCGTGGTGCTGGTGCTGAAGGCTATCTTCTCCCGTCCGCGGCACGACGATGACGACGACTACCGCGGCGGCAGCTCCGGCGGCAGCGGCGGATTCTGGAAAGGGATGTTCTGGGGCAGCCTGCTCGGCGGCAGCCGCAGACGGCGCTGGGCGCCTCCTCCCCCTCCGCCCCATGGAGGGCCGAGACCCGGCGGTCCTGGTCCGCGTCCTGGCGGCCCCGGACCGCGCCCGGGCGGCTTCGGCGGCGGCTCGAGAGGCGGATTTGGCGGCGGAAGCCGCGGAGGCTTCGGCGGAGGAAGCCGGGGCGGTTTCGGCGGTGGCTCCAGAGGCGGCTTCGGCGGAGGACGCCGGTAAATGGAACGGAAATCAAACTATGACATCACGCGCGACCGGCTGGAGCGGGATTTTCTGCAATATGATCAGGAAGCGATGCTCCGCCGGTTCCCATGGCTGCGGCATGACACGGAATATCTCCATCTGACGCTTCTGCGGCGGGAATACCGCATTGACCGGAAGACCGGGCGCGTGGAATGGTCGGACGACGGATTCCGGACGGCGCACCATGCTGGGCATGACGAGGTCGGCACGATCTTTGACTATCTCTGCTGCGCCGATCCGTCCGTGCCGCTGACGGGAGAATATGTGTCGGTCAACCAGCTGGACGGCGTCGTCACCGGGACGACGCTCGGAAACGATATGTTCGATGGTTGGGCGAAGCAGTTTACTGGGCGCACGGGTGCGCTGGCACGGGCCTGTGAGGCGCTCGGCGGCACGAAGGAGGCGGTTGGCGATGTGGCCTACCGCATTCCGCTGCTCGGAAAACTTGATATTGTTTTGCAGTTCTGGGACGCGGACGAGGAATTTCCACCGGCTGTGCGCGTCAAGTGGGACACGCATGTGCTGTCCTACCTCCGCTATGAGACGACCTATTATGCCGTGAACTGTCTCTGGCAGCGCCTCGCGGCGCTCATGCAGTAACAAGCGCCCCTCGGGCAAAGCCCGAGGGGCGCTTCCGGTTTTCTGATACTGATTCTTGATTAAAACATTGAATCAAGCATATCGTGCGAACGCACGATGCGACGTCTCATGCAGAATCTGACGCGCCTTGGCGCTATAAAAAGCTTTTCAAGCCTTTTAACAGATTCCAGTATCAAAGCTGCATCGCGTCAGGGGGCAGCAAGGATTCGCCCGGGGTGTCCGGATGGATCGGTGCGGGCGGCGGGCGGACAGGGGCGTCCGCCCCTACAAGTACGGCGGAGAATTTCGGATCGTACCGGAGGGCTGGGCGGATTTGCCCGGGGATCGGGGATAAAATTGGTGAATGCGCGGGGAGGATTCGAAACGCCGAAAGGCAGCCATAAAACCGGCTGCCTTTCGGTGTTTTACATTTCTCTTCGGCCTTCGAGGGCGCGGACCAGCGTCACCTCGTCGGCGTACTCGAGCTGGCTGCCCACCGGGATGCCGTAGGCCAGCCGCGTCACGCGCAGCCCCATCGGGCGCAGCAGGCGCGAGAGATACATCGCCGTGGCCTCGCCCTCGGTGTCCGGGTTCGTGGCCATGATGACCTCCTCCACGCCGCCCTGCGCAATGCGCGCGAGCAGCTCGCGGATCTTCAGATCATCGGGGCCGACATGATTCAGCGGGGAGATCACGCCATGCAGCACATGGTAGACGCCGTCGTATTCCCGCGCACGCTCCATTGCGATCACGTCCTTCGGCTCGGCCACGACGCAGAGAATGCTGTGGTCGCGCTCCGGATCGGCGCAGATGGGGCACGTCTCCTGGTCGGTCAGGTTTTGGCAGACCGGGCAGAGGTGGATGCTCCGGCGCGCGTCGACGATCGCCTCGGCGAATGCCTCCGCGCCCTCCAGCGGCATTTCCAGCACGTGGAACGCCAGCCGCTGCGCCGATTTCATGCCCACGCCGGGCAGGCGCGCAAACTGTTCCGTCAGCCGCTCCAATGCGGCGGGAAACGCCCGCATCAGAACAGTCCGCCGAGGTTCAGCCCGCCGGTCAGCTTCGACATGTTCGCCGCCTGCTCGGCCTCCGCCTTGCGCAGCGCCTCGTTTGCCGCTGCGACGACCATATCCTGGAGCATTTCCACATCGTCGGGATCGACGGCCTCGGGGTCGATCGTGATGCGCAGCAACTCGTGCTTGCCGTTGGCCACCGCCGTCACGACGCCGCCGCCTGCGGTCGCCTCATACTCCTTTGTCTCCATCTCCTGCTGCATTTTCAGCATTTCCTGCTGCATCTTCTGCGCCTGCTTCATCATCTGCATCTGGTTCATGCCGCCCATCGGCATGCCGCCGCGATATCCGCCCTTTGCCATATCTGTTTTCTCCTTTTATTTGATCGTAAAAATATCCGAATGCTCTTTTCCGAATGCCACCAGCCGGTCGAGCGGATCTTCTCCGCCGCCGGAAACCTGATTCTTCAGCACGAACCGCACCTGAATGCTCCGGCCGAGAAGCGCCGCCGCCCGCTCGCGGACCAGCTGCTCGATCTCGGGCTTTTTCACCATTTGCAGCACGAATTCCGTGTCCGCCGCCAGCAGCAGCGTATCGTCCCGCAAAACCGGGCGCAGCGGCCCGTCTGCGCGGAAGAAGCCGCGCTCCCGCACGCTGAGCGCCGACTGCATCTGCTGCGCCAGCTCCGGCCAGAAGCTCACCGGCGCGGCCTGCGCCGGCTGCTGCGGCTGCGCTTCTTCCGGCGCATCCTGCACCGGCTGGCCCGCGAACGGATCGTCCGCGTCGTCCGGGAAGGGCGGGCGCTCGTCGTCCGCCGCGTCCTCGGGCTTTGCCGCAGCTGCCTGGCGCACAAATGCGCCGCCGGCCAGCTGCTGCTCCAGCTTGGAAAGCCGTGCATTGACGGCTTGCAGGTCGAGCGTCAGCTGCGGCTGGCAGAGCTGGAGCAGGCAGAGCTCCATGGCGATACGGCTGTCCGCGTTTTTGGAGAAGCTGCGCCGCGTCTCCTGCAAAAGGTTCAGCATCCGCAGCAGCTCGCCGGGCGCGAACTGCCCGCGCAGCGCCATGGCCTGCTGCTCCGATGCAATGCCGGAGAGCATGGCAAGGCCGCTCTTCGGCGCGGTTTGCAGCACCAGCAGATCACGGCAGAGGGCACTCATCTCATCAAGCAGCGCCCCGGCGTCCATGCCGCCGGCATACAGCCCGGAAAACAGCGCCAGCGCGGCGCCTGCGTCCTTCTGCGCGATGTCCTGCATCAGCTCCGCGGTCTTCCGCTCGCCGGCAAGGCCCAGCGCCTGACAGACGCTGTCCGCCGTGATCTTTCCGCCGCCCGCCGACGCGCACTGGTCGAGCAGACTCACACCGTCGCGCATGCCGCCGTCGGCCAGACGGGCCAGCAGCTTGATCGCCTCCGGCTCGGCCTCGATGCCCTCCTGATAGGCGATATAATTCAGCCGTCCCGCGATATCCTCCGGCAGCAGCCGCCGGAACGAAAAGCGCTGGCAGCGGGAGAGAATGGTCGCCGGGACCTTGTGCAGCTCCGTCGTGGCCAGAATGAACAGCAGATGCTCCGGCGGCTCCTCAATGATCTTCAGCAGCGCGTTGAACGCCGCCGTGGACAGCATATGGACCTCGTCGATGATATAGACGCGCATCCGCACCTCGGCAGGTGTATAGACCGCGTCGTCCCGGAGCACACGCACCGAGTCGACGCCGTTGTTGGACGCCGCGTCGATCTCCAGCACGTCCATGCAGCTGCCGGAGTCGATGGCGCGGCAGGACGGGCAGGCGTTGCAGGGGTTTCCATCCTGCAAATTCTCGCAGTTGACGGCCTTGGCCAGAATTTTGGCGCAGGAGGTCTTGCCGGTGCCGCGCGTGCCAGTAAACAGATACGCGTGGCTGAGCCTGCCGGATTCCAGCTGATTGCGCAGCGTATCCGTCACGCCCTTCTGGCCCACGACGTCCGAAAACGTCTGCGGCCGGTATTTCCGATACAGCGCCTGATACATCCCGCCGCCTCCTTCGCGCATTTGGATGTATTATACACGATTTTTCCGCAAAAGAAAAGCCCTCCCGAAAATTTGCGTCACGCCGCAGTGCAGGGCAGGCCGATGCGGGCGGCGCTGCGGGAACAGGACGCAAAAAGAGCGCCCGCAGGCGCTCTTTTGTGTTCCAAAAAAATCCCGGCCCATGGCAAGACTGCACACCCTTCTCTGAATGCGCACCACACCCGTTACCTGTACAGCCAGCTCGGAAACGGCGCCCTCACGGCACACAGGGTGAGCTGCTTAGTGCTGCTTGGTTCCCCACCTGACACGGTTCACAGTGTCCTGTTGCGTAAGACCAAATCTTCAACGCCGCTTATACAGGTCAGACGATACGATACGCACCCTCGGTCGGGAATTCCTCCCCGCTGGAGCGGATTGCGGGTAACAGGGCACCGCTATCTCCCCGAATAGTGCAGCCTTGCCATGGGCCGGGGCCCGGGCAATTTTTAATCCAGTTTGCTTTCGACGAAATCCACCAGTTCGCCGACCGTAGCCAGCTTGTCCTCCAGCTCGAGGTCGACACCCAGCTCCTGCTCGAGATCCATGACCATCTCGACCGTGTCGAGCGAGTCGATGCCGAGGCTTTCGAACGTGGTATCGCGGGTGATCTCATCCTCCGAAATATCCAGCTCAGCCGCCAGATAGGAACGAATCTTCTCAAACATGATAACAGCCTCCGTCTAAACGGTAATATAAATCGTAACACCGTCTATCATACGGAAAAATCAGCGCTTGTCAAGTAAAACTTTTCCGAATGCGCAGGATTTTCGTGCAGCCGTGTTTTAATTCAGGAAATCGCGCAGCTTTTTGCTTCTGGACGGATGGCGCAGCTTGCGCAGCGCCTTGGACTCGATCTGCCGGATGCGCTCGCGCGTGACATCGAACTTCTTGCCGACCTCCTCGAGCGTGTGCGGCTTGCCGTCCATCAGGCCGAAGCGCATGCGCAGCACCTCTTCCTCGCGGGGCGTGAGCGTCTTGAGCACCTCTTCGAGCTGTTCGCGCAGCAGCGTATAGCTGGCCTCCTCGGCGGGCTGCGACGCCTCGTCGTCCTGGATGAAGTCGCCGAGGTGGCTGTCGTCCTCCTCGCCGATCGGCGTTTCGAGCGAGACAGGCTCCTGCGCGATCTTCAGGATCTCCTCGACCTTCTGGATGTCCATGTGCAGCTCGTCGGCGATCTCCTGTGTGGTCGGCTCGCGGCCGAGCGTCTGCACCATGGAATGGGACGTGCGGAGCACCTTGTTGATCGTTTCGACCATATGTACCGGGATGCGGATGGTGCGGGCCTGATCTGCAATGGCGCGGGTGATGGACTGCCGGATCCACCAGGTCGCGTAAGTGGAAAACTTGTAGCCCTTGGTATAGTCGAATTTCTCCACGGCCTTCATCAGGCCGAGGTTGCCCTCCTGAATGAGGTCGAGCAGCTGCATGCCGCGGCCCACATAGCGTTTGGCAATGGAGACGACGAGGCGGAGATTCGCCTCGGACATGCGCTTGCGCGCGGCGTCGCGCGTCTTCTCGTCGTCGGAGACGAGATCCTTTGCGACTTCCAGTTCCTCCTCCGGCGTGAGCAGCGGGATCTTGCCGATCTCCTTGAGGTACATACGGACGGGGTCGTCCAGCTTGGCGTTTTCATATTCCTCCTCAAGCTGCTTGTCCTGCAGCTCGAGCGCCTCGGCCTCGATGGCCTCCATCTCGCCGAACGTCGGGTTGTCGAGCTCCGCCGTGCCGATGAGGTCGAGCACGTCGGACACGTCGATCTCGATGTGCGCGGCCTCGAGCACATCGTAGAACTGCTCGGTCTGCGCTTCCGTCGCGTCGACGGCGTCGAGCGTTTCGACCAGCTTTTTCGACGAGACCTTGCCGGTCTTTTTGCTCTCTTCCAGCAATGCGAGCAATTTTGCGCGGTTTTCCTCGGTGAGTTCCATTTTGCCCAGAAGCTCCAGTTCTTTCGTCATCGTCTAACCTCCATACCCGCCGGTTTCCTTCTTCTGCCGCGCCATTTGCAGCAGCGTGTCGGCGCTCCTGCAGTGTGTGCGCGTATATTCTTCCTCAATTGTGCGGACGTAGTCGTCCACCGCCTGCTCCGAAACCATCATATCCTTCCGGTTGACCACCATGGTCAGGTGCTCCATCTCCTCGCGGCTGAGCGTCCCCTCGAGGGCGCCGAGCGTCACGGGCTGACCGTTTGCAAAGCGCTCCCGCAGCAGCTCCAGCACGCGCCCGAAAAGCGGCACGGAGCAGTGTTCGCCCGGCAGGCGGATGGTCGGGATGAGCTCCGGCTCCTTCAGCAGCATCCGCAGCAGCCCCTCCTCCGCCACGGCGGAGCGAATGTTGTCATAGCGGATGCTGCGCACGAGCGGCTGCTGCTGCCGCGCGGGCGACAGGTCGATCTCGCGCTGCTTTTTCTGCTCGATGGCGCGCCGCTTTTTGTACGCTTTTGTCACCTCGAGCTTCATCGCATCCTCAGAGATCCCTGCGGCCTCCGCCGCGCGGGCGCCGTAGATCTCGCGCTGCACAGCGCTGGGGAACGTGGAGATGAGCTGCGCGGCCTTCTGCAAGAACTCGACGCGCTGTTCGTCGTCGGTCAGGTCATACTTGCGCTTCAGGCTCTCAAGCTGATATTCTGCCTGATTTTCCGACTTGTCCAGCAGCAGGCTGAACCGGTCGGCCCCGTATTTTTTCAGAAATTCGTCCGGGTCCTTCGCGCCCTGCATCCGCAGGACCTTCACCCGCAGGCCCACCTTTTCCAGCATCGGGATGGCGCGCCGCGTGGCGTTCTGCCCGGCCTCGTCGCCGTCATAGGTCAGGACGACCTCGGGGACGTATTTGGCCAGGATCGCCGCGTGCTCCTCCGTCAGGGACGTGCCGAGCGAGGCGACCGCGCAGTCGAAGCCGTATTGGTGGAGCGAGATCGCGTCCATGTAGCCCTCTGTCAGGATCATGCGGCCCTGCTTGCTCTTTTTCGCGATGTTCAGGGCAAACAGGTTTTTCCGTTTGTTAAAGATCTCCGTCTCCGGAGAGTTCAGATATTTCGGCGTGGAATCGTCCATAACGCGGCCGCCGAAGCCGATGACGTTGCCCCGGACGTCGATGATCGGGAACATCAGGCGGTTTCGGAACCGGTCGTAGACGCCGCCCTTTTTGCCGTTGATGGCCAAACCCGCGTCCAGCAGCTCCTTCTGCGTGTAGCCCTGCTTCTGCATCGCGTCCAGCAGCGCCGACCATTCGTCCGGCGAAAAGCCGAGGCCGAAGCGGTTGACCGTCTGCGTGGAGAGGCCGCGCTTTACGATATAGTCCCGCGCTTCGCGGCCCGCATCGGCCAGCAACTGCTTGCGGAACCAGCGCGCCGCGTCCTTGCAGAGGGCGTAGAGCCGCTCGGTGCGCTTGTACTGCGCACGGTATTCCTCATCTTCCGGCACCTCCAGCCCCGCGCGCTTGGCGAGGAAGCGGACGGCATCCGGATAGCTGAGCGACTCGATCTCCATGATGAAGTTGATGACACCGCCGCCCTTGTGGCAGCCGAAGCAATAATAGATGCCCTTGTCCGGCGCGACGGAGAACGAACCGGTCTTCTCCGAGTGGAACGGGCAGAGGCCGAAGAGGTTGCTGCCCTTGCGCGTCAGCGTGACGTACTGGCCCACGACTTCATCAATGGGATTGCGCTCGACGAGCGCGTCCAAAAATGGCTGTGGGAATGGCATGGCAGCGGACCTCCTTTCTGATTTGTGAATGTAGGCTTGTAGGGGCGGACGACCCTACAAGGAGTACGGCGCGAGATCAAAGCGGCGAAATCTTAGCGCACCTGCCAGGCGGTGGGGATGAAGATCTCCGAATACTTATAGATCGCGTATTTATCGGTCATGCCCGCGATATAGTCGCAGACGATGCGCTCCATGCCGTCAAAGTCGAGCTGCGGAATAAAATCCGCAGGGAGCTTGTCCGGGTGCTTGCTGTAATACTCAAAGAGTCGCCGGATGATGTCCTTCGCCTTGGATTCCTCGCCCTTGGCGACGGGATTCGTGTACACATGCTGGAACATGAACGTCCGCAGCCGGTCCATCGCACCCGCGACCTCCGTCTCCATGCCGAGGGTGCCGGACTCCTGCGTGTGGTAGATCATATTTTCGACAAGCGTGTTGATGCGGGCCGAGTGCGAATGGCCGAGCACCAGCGCGATGTCGCGCGGGATGTCGTGCTCGGTCAGGATCCCGGCACGCATTGCGTCGTCGATGTCGTGGTTGATGTAGGCGATGCGGTCGGACACGCGGACGATCTGCCCCTCCCAGGTTTCGGGGATAAATTCGCCCGTATGGCCCAGAATGCCCATGCGCACCTCATAGGTGAGGTTCAGGCCGCGGCCGTCGCGCTCGAGCTGGTCGACCACGCGGAGCGACTGCTCATTGTGGCGGAACGGGCGGCCCATCATGTCGCTGAGCGCCGCCTCGCCCGCATGGCCGAACGGGGTATGGCCAAGATCGTGGCCGTAGGCCGCCGCCTCGGCGAGATCCTGATTGAGCCGCAGGCCGCGGCAGATCGTGCGCGCAATGCGCGCGACCTCGAGCGTGTGCGTCATGCGCGTGCGGTAATGATCGCCCTCCGGCGAGAGAAAGACCTGCGTCTTGTGCATCAGCCGCCGGAACGACTTGCTGTGCAGGATGCGGTCGGCGTCCCGCTGATAGCAGGTGCGCACGTCGTTGTCCTCCTCGGGGTAGAGGCGGCCCTGGCTCTCCGCCGCTTTCTGCGCGTGCGGCGCCAGTACGTCGTATTCTTCCTGCTCCAGCCGTTCACGAATTGTCATTTCCCATCACCTATGTATTCAGAATAGCAGAAAACCATGAATTTTTCTTGAATAAGCTGTATTATTTTCGCAAAACGCCGCGAAAAACAGCGCCAGTTTTTTCCGGCGCGAGCTTTCCGGCCGAAAGCTCGCGCAGCGTCTGCGCGAACGGCTCCGCCGCCTCCTCGGGCAGAAGCAGAGAGAGCGTGATGTCCGCGCCGTAGTCCGTGTTTTCGAACACCGCGCCCAGCTTTTCCGCCTCGAGGCGCACCCGGTCGTAGAGGTTATAGGGGCACGTGACGCGGAGCGAGGCCCACTGGCGCATCTCGTTCACGCCGGCGTCGGCCAGTGCATCCTTCGCCGCTGCCGTATACGCGCGGACAAGGCCGCCTGTGCCGAGCAGGATGCCGCCGAAATAGCGCGTCACGACGCAGAGGACGTTTTCGATGCCCTCGCGCTCGAACACGTTCAGCATCGGCTGTCCGGCGGTTCCCTGCGGCTCGCCGTCGTCGCTGTAGCGCTTCTGCCCGCCGCGCAGGATGTAGCACCAGCAGTTGTGCCGCGCGTCATAGTGCTCTTTTTTCACCGTCTCGAGCAAGGCCCGCGCCTCGTCCTCTGACGAGACGGCGAACACCCGCCCGAGAAAGCGGCTCTTTTTTTCCACATATTCCGACGCGCCCTCGCCCGCCGGAGTCAGGTAAAATTCCGTCATTCCGTCACCACATAGTCCCGCACTTTTCCAAACACCTGCTCGTCCGCCACGGCCTGGACGGCAATGCCGCCATCCTCGTAGGAAAGCTCCGTGACCTTCGCCTTCTGGTGCAGCAGGTCGACAAGCCCCGCCGCGCTGTAGGGGAGCAGCAGCTTCACATGGTGCAGCCCGCGGTCCAGCTCCTTTTCGATCTGCTCCAGCAGCTGCGGCAGGCCCTCGCCGGTCTTTGCTGAGATGGCGACCGCGCCGTCGCGGCGGCGGAACAGCTCGTCCTCGGCCACGTCGGACTTGTTATAGCACTCGATGACCGGCGTGCCGGGCTTGCAGAGCTGGCCGATGAGCCGCTCCGCGACCTCGATATGGTCGTTCCGGTCCGGGTCGGACGCATCGATGACGTGCAGAATGAGATCGGCATACTGCAGCTCCTCCAGCGTCGCCTGGAACGCCTCAATGAGGTGGTGCGGGAGCTTGGCGATGAAGCCGACCGTGTCGGACAGGATCGCCTGACACGTATCCGAGACGGTCAGCTGCCGCGACGTGGTGTCGAGTGTGTCGAACAGTCGGTCATTCGCCGGGATGCCCGCGCCGGTGAGGGCATTGAGCAGCGTGGATTTGCCCGCGTTCGTATAGCCGACGAGGCAGATGACCGGCACGTCGTTTTTCATGCGCCGCTCGCGCTGGACCGCGCGGATCTTGCGCACCTCCTTCAGCTCGCTCTGGAGCTTTGAGATACGGGCGCGGATGTGCCGCTTGTCGGTCTCGAGCTGGGTTTCGCCGGGGCCGCGCGTGCCGATGCCGCCGCCGAGGCGGCCCATCTCCTCGTTCCACGTCGTCAGCCGCGGCAGATAATATTTATATTGTGCAAGCTCCACTTGCAGCTTGCCCTCGCGCGTCTTCGCGCGCTGGGCGAAGATGTCGAGGATAAGGGCGCTCCGGTCGAGGACATGGGCCTTTGTGGCCTCCTCGAGCGCGCGCACCTGCGAGGGCGTGAGGTCATTGTCGAAAATGACGAGCGTTGCGCCCGTGTTCTGCACCCACTCGCGCACCTCCTCGGCCTTGCCTTCGCCGATGAACGAGTGCGGGTCCGGCTCGTGCCGGTTCTGCAGGATCTTCCCCACGCAGACGCCGCCCGCCGTTTCGAGCAGGGCCTCCAGCTCGTCCAGCGTCCGCTCGTTCGCGGCCTCTTCCTTGGTAAACAGGTCGCAGTTCAAGCCGACCAGAACGGCCTTTTCCTGCATGACCTTGACATTCTGTTCCATAAAAATACCTCCATTGCGCCGCATGGCGCGCTCTGGCGGTGTATTGGTGCGTTCGGCAAATTCCGACAAATATGAAAAAAGCCCGCACCGATACACGGTGCGGACTTGCTTCTTACTTCAGGCCGTATTT
>DBLB01000147.1 GCA_002298695.1 Clostridiales bacterium UBA735
ACTTCCTGGGGTACAGTTTACCGGTGCCCTCAATCGCGTGGATCCCGGTCGTTGTGGTCTTCATCGGCATCGACCTCAAGGCGAAAGCGACGATCATTTTTCTGTCGGCGTTTATCCCATGCGTCATCAATTCCTATACCGGAATCAAGATGACCAGCCGCACGCTGATCAACGTGGCGAAAACCTTCGGTGCAGGAAATTTTGAGACGTTTTTCAAGGTTGGCATTCCGTCTGCCATGCCGATGGTGTTTACCGGCGTGCGCACGGCGCTGAGCAGCGCCTGGTCCACGCTGGTGGCGGCGGAGATGCTCGCCGCGCGGGCGGGCCTCGGCTATATGCTGCAAAGCGGGCGGAATGTGGCGCGCGCGGACATCGTCGTAACGGGCATGCTGACGATCGGCGTGCTCGGCGCACTGATGAGTCTGCTGCTGAGCGCCGTGGAAAAACGCGCGCTCAAGTGGCGCATGGACAGATAAGGAGGGGGACGTATGTTTTACACAACCGGTCAGCGAAAGCTGTGGCAGAGGATCCTGTTTGCCGTACTCCCTGTTTTGTCCATCGGATTGATCATCCTGTTCTATGCAGTCATGCAGCAGAAGATGCCGCTCGTGATTCCGAGCGCATCCGGCCTGCTGGAGCGTCTGGTGCAGACGTTTACGCAGCCGGTCAAAAACGTAAACCTGCTGGGCCACATTGCGGCCAGTCTCCGGCGCGTGCTGATCGCATTGGCCGCAGCGTGGGTGCTGGGCATTTCGTTCGGTGTCCTGATCGGCTGGAACCGGACCTGCAAGGCGCTGTTCGGCAGTATTTTTGAAATTTTCCGGCCGATCCCGCCCATTGCGTGGATCCCGATCGTCATCATGTGGTTCGGCATCAGCGAGCTGCCGAAGGTCATCATCGTGTTTATCGGCAGCTTCGTTCCGGTGGTGATCAACACGGAGGCCGGCATCCGCATGGTGGAGAAGGAATACATTCAGGTCGGGCGCGTATTCGGAGCGAACCGTTGGCAGCTGCTGAGCGAGTTCGTGGTGCCGACGGCGCTGCCGTCGATCTTCGCGGGCGTGCGCACGTCTGTCAGCAGCGCGTGGATGCTGGTGCTGGCGGCGGAAATGCTGGGCGCAGATCTGGGTGTCGGCGCGCTGGTGACGCGCGGATGGAATGCCGGCGGTATGAAGCAGCGCGTGGGCATTGCCCGTGCGTATGCGGCAAATCCCTCGGTGCTCATCATGGACGAACCGTTCGGCCAGCTGGACGCGCAGACACGCTACTCGATGCAGAACGAGATCCTGCGGATCTGGGAAGCGGAAAAGCGCACGGTTATCTTCGTGACGAACAATATTGAGGAGGCATGTTACCTGGGCGACCGGATCATTCTGCTCAGTGACTGCCCGGCCTCTGTCAAGGAGATCTACCCCATCGATCTGCCGCGTCCGCGCAACATGGTCAGCCGGGCATTCCTGGACGTCCGGACGCAGATCTCGGAAAATACGGATCTTTCGATCTGAACCGGAAGGAGCGAACCCAGTGACAGAACATACCGATAACCGGCCTCTGAAGGTGGAGGTCCGGCATCTGACAAAGAAGTTCGGCGACCTTCTGGTGCTGAACGATCTGAACTTCAACATTTATGAAAATGAGTTCGTCTGCGTCGTCGGCCCGACGGGCTGCGGCAAAACGACGTTTTTGAACGTCCTCACGCGCATCCACGCGCCGACGTCTGGCGAGCTGCTGATTAACGGCGCGCCGGCCGACCCGGCAAAGAACTCCATCTCCTTCATTTTTCAGGAACCGTCGGCCTATCCCTGGCTGACGGTGGAGGAGAACCTGGCCTTCGGCCTGAAGATCAAAAAGCTGCCCAAGGCGGAGATCGACGAACGCGTGGAGCGCATCATTGAGCTGATGGGTCTTCAGCGCTATCGGAAGTCCTAGCCGCGCGAGCTGTCGGTCAGCGTCGTGCAGCGCGTGGTGATCGGGCGTTCGTTCGTCATACAGCCCGATCTGCTGCTGATGGACGAACCGTATGGCCAGATGGACATCAAGGTGCGCTTTTATCTGGAGGATGAGGTGCTGCGCCTCTGGAAGGAGCTGCACAGCACGGTCGTCTTTATCACGCACAACGTGGAAGAGGCGGTTTATCTGGCGGAGCGCATCATCATTCTGACCAACAAGCCGGCCGGGATCAAGGAGGAGGTCTACATCGACCTTCCGCATCCGCGGGACATTACGGATCCGAAGTTTATCGAATACCGGAACTATATCACAGATAAAATCAAATGGTGGTAAACAGAAGGAAGGATACATGATGAAATGCCTTGTGATGCAGGCTCCCGGAGAGCTCTGCCTGACAGAATGTGAAAAACCGCAGTGCCTGCCGGAGCAGGCAATCATCCGCATGGAATACTGCGGCATCTGCGGTTCCGACCTCAGCGCCTATGCCGGAAACAACCCGACCGTCCGCTATCCGATCCACGGCGTGGGCCATGAGGGCATCGGCGTGATCGAGGAGATCGGGGAAAACGACGCCGGTCTGGCGCCGGGCGACCGTGTGGCGCTGGAACCGTACATCCCCTGCATGCACTGCCGCATGTGCCGCGCGGGCCGTTACAACAACTGCGAGCATATCGCCGTCGCTGGGTGTCATACCGACGGCATGATGGCGGAGTATGTGCGTTTCCCGGTCAGGCTGCTGCATAGGCTGCCCGCAGGCCTGGATCCGGTGAAGGCCGCGCTGGCCGAGCCGCTGACCATCGGACTGCATGCCGCTGCGCGTGCCCGCGTCCAGCCAGGCGAATTCTGCGTCATCACGGGCGCAGGCCCCATCGGACTGCTGGCGGCGCTGGGGGTGAAATATCACGGCGCGACGCCCATTCTGGTCGACGTGATGGACGACCGGCTGCAATTTGCGCAGGAGTGCGGCGTGGAATATACCTGCAACAGTACAAAGACCGATCTGGTCGCCTACCTGCATGAGGTGACGGGAGATCTGCCCCAGGCACTGCTGGAATGCACCGGTTCTCCGTTTGTGCTGGGCAGCATGCACGATTATGTGGCCTACGGCGGCAGGATCGCTACGGTCGGCTGGCCCAAAGGCCCGGTGACGATCAACACGATCCGCTGCCAGCAGAAGGAGCTGGATATCTGCCCGTCGCGCAATTCCAACAGGCAGTTCCCGACTGCGCTGGCTATGATCGCAGCCGGCAGCATTCCCGCGGAGAAAATCATCTCCGGGGTCGTTCCGCTGGAGAAGACCGAAGAGACGCTCGTGGACATCCGAAAAAATCCCGGGCGCTACATCAAGGTCATTGTGAAAATCTGAAGCAGAAAGGACAAGTGTCATGACTTCTAAAGAACGTGTAATGAAAACCATGGCGCACGAGGAGCCCGACCGGATCCCGCTGGATCTTGGCGGCTGCAACAACACCTGCATGCACAATCTGGTGGAGCAGCGCGTCAAGCAGGCGCTGGGGCTGGCCGACCATGGGCTGAATATCAAGTGCCGGCTTCAGGGCGTGGTGCTGCCGGATCCAAGCGTGGTGGACTACTTTGGCGTGGATACCTGCTCGATTTATATCAATGAGGTGCGCCCTTGGGTCGACAACGGCGACGGGACATTCCACGACATGTGGGGCATCACAACGAAGCTCAACCCGGACGGCTATTACTACAACCGCATCGGGCACCCGCTGGAGCACATCGAGAGCGTCGAAGACATCGAAAAGTTTGAAATTCCGGAGCCGAACGCCTATATGCTGGAAGGGCTGAGCGAGCGCCTGAACGCAAACGCGGACAAGTGCTGCATCCTGGAGGGGATGTGGGAGCAAATGTTCGGCCTGCCCTCGTGGCTGCGCGGCAATACGAATTTTTACATGGATCTCATGGAGGACGACGGACTGAGCGATGCGCTGCTGAGCAAGCTGCTGGCCTATTACAAGAAGCTGGTGTCGTTTGTGCTGGATGCCATCGGCGACCGGATCGACATCGTCAAGGTGGCGGATGATCTCGGCACGCAGAATATCGAAAGACACTGGACAAGC
>DBLB01000112.1 GCA_002298695.1 Clostridiales bacterium UBA735
GCCTGCTTCGTGCCGTTCGTGCGGACGCGCATCGGCTTCCTCTTCACCGACGACTTTGCCGCCGCCAATACCAGCGGCGGCCGCGCGGGCCGCAAGCTCAACGCGCTGAACCTCTTCTATTCCGGCAACCCCTGGGTCGGCGTGGGCGAGGGGATGTTCGGCGGCGCCGTCGCCATGCAGAATCAGGTGCTCGACGGCATCGACTATTTCTACGTCGACAACTATTTCCTCAAGACCATGGTCGAGATGGGCTACTGCGGCCTCGCCGCATTCTGCCTGATGCTGCTTGGCTTCCTCGGCGCGGCCTGCCGGGCCCTTTACCGGAAGGCCGCCGACTTCAAAGCCGGCCTTGACCGGCTCTTCCCGCTCTGCGCCGGGATGTTCGCGGGGCTTTGCGGCGTGATTGTCCACTGTTTCTTTGAAAACATCTTCGAAGAACCGTATATGATGGCCTGGTTCTGGTCGATCGCGGGGCTTCTGGCCTACATCGGCTTTCTGCGAAAGGAGGATCACGCATGACACCCCTTCTTCTCACCTGGAACCTGCCCGCCAAAAAGGCGGCGAAGGTGCGGATGCTCGCAATGCGCTCCGGCGTCCGCGTGGCCGCCGTCGAGACCTGGCAGTATCTCCAGCCGCTCGGCAGCTTCACCGGCGACTGCGGCAGCATGGAATCGCTGTACGACGGCGAGGGCTTTTCCGAGGAGATGCTCCTCTTCGCCCATTTCCCGGGGACGCTCCTCTCCCGCTTTTTGCAGAGCTGGAAGGTCTCCGGGCTCCCGCCCGTGGCGCTCAAGGCCGTCTTAACCGACACGAACCGTGACTGGAACTCGCTCGAGCTGCATGAGCAGCTTGTCGAGGAGCGCGACTCCATCCGCCGTGGTCTTCGCCCCGAAGGGCACGACGCGCCGTAAGAAACCCACAGCGCGCAAGGATTTTGTTGAAATTGTCAAAATCTGCACTTGACTTTTGTTGAAACCGTGCTACAATAAACGCAAATTAAACAACTACCCCTTGGATGGTTCTCAGAACGCTTGCGGACTGGGAGCCGGAGGAGTCTCTGGAGAACTCATTGAATTGGGTGCCGAAGGTGCAAGGCGAAAGCCGAATCTCTCAGGCAAACGGACAGAGTACGAAGCGCAGCAGATTCGCGTGGAATACAATGAGCAAACCGGAGACGGTTTGCTCATTTTTTCATACAGAAAGGATCCTTCGTCATGTCTCAGGTTCTGGAACAGTCCATGCAGTATCTCACTGGGTTCGACCCCGAAATCGCTGCGCAGCTCGAAAACGAATATCACCGTCAGCAGCAAAACATCGAGCTGATCGCGTCGGAAAACATCGCCTCCCCCGCGGTCATCGCCGCGATGGGCAGCGCGCTGACCAACAAATACGCCGAGGGCTATCCCGGCAAGCGCTATTACGGCGGCTGCGAATACGTCGATGTGATCGAGCAGATTGCCATCGACCGGGCCAAGCAGCTTTTCGGTGCGGAATTTGCCAACGTTCAGCCGCACTCCGGCGCGCAGGCCAACCTCGCGGCCTATATGGCCGTGCTCCAGCCCGGCGACACGCTGCTCGGCATGGATCTGGCCAACGGCGGCCATCTGTCGCACGGGGCAAAGGTCAACCTGTCCGGCAAGATCTACAACAGCGTTTCCTACGGCGTCGACCCGGCCACAGGCCGCATCGATCTCAATGAGGTCGAAGATCTCGTCAAGCGCCATCAGCCGAAGCTGGTCGTCGCCGGTGCGTCGGCTTATCCCCGCGCCATCGATTTCGCCGCGTTCGCTGACATTGCACACCGTCACGGTGCGCTCCTGATGGTCGACATGGCGCACATCGCCGGTCTCGTCGCGGGCGGCGAGCATCAGAGCCCCGTTCCCTATGCCGACATCGTCACCACCACCACGCATAAGACGCTCCGCGGCCCGCGCGGCGGCATGATCCTCGCGCGCGAGGAGTTCGCGAAGAAGATCAACAGCGCCGTCTTCCCCGGCATGCAGGGCGGCCCGCTCATGCACGTCATCGCGGCCAAGGCCATCTGCCTCAAGGAGGCCATGGCCCCCGAATTCAAGACCTACGCGCAGAACGTCCGCAAAAACGCGGCCGCGCTGGCCGAGGCCCTTGTTGCAAACGGCTTTGACCTCATCTCCGGCGGCACGGACAACCACCTCATGCTCGTCGACCTGCGCAGCCGCGGCATCACGGGCAAGGAGCTTCAGGACAAGCTGGATGAAGTCCACATCACGATCAACAAAAACGCCATCCCGAACGACCCGCAGAAGCCCAGCCTGACCAGCGGCGTCCGCATCGGCACGCCCGCCGCCACGACCCGCGGCTTCACCGTGGAAGACATGCCTATCATCGCGGACTGCATCCGCCTGATCGCTGACGATTTCGACGCGAATCGCCTGAAGGTGGAAGAGACTGTCGCAGCCTTGACAGTCATGCACCCGATGTACTAAGAGCGTGGCGCGTCACCGCTGGTGGCGCGCCGTTTTCGCCCCCCTTCCCCGCCGTAGCGGTCGTAGGGGCCGATGTCCTCATCGGCTCTTCTCCCATAAATCCTCATGGAGGTCTTCCCATGAACAGTCCCAAAACTGCAAAGCTCGCCTTTTTGTCGGCGATCCTAATCTACGGCACGCTGGGCGTGTTCGTCCGCTACGCCGGGCAGTCTTCCACGCTGGTCGCGCTGGCGCGCAGCAGTATCGGCACGTTGTTCCTGCTGGGCCTCATGGCAGTAAAGCATCAAAAGCTCGACTGGCCTGCGATCCGCCGCAATTGGAAGCCGCTGCTGATCGCCGGCGTGCTGCTGGGTCTCAACTGGGTGACGCTCTTCGAGGCGTATGAATATACCACCGTCGCCGTGGCGACGCTCTGCACCTACATGAACCCTGTCATCATCGTCCTCGGCGCAGCCGTTCTGATGCACGAAAAGCTTACTGCGCGCAAGCTGGCCTGCATCGGTGCCGCGCTTGTGGGCATGGTCTTCGTCTCCGGCGTGGCCGACAGTGGTCTGCCCTCCGCGGGCGAGGCCAGGGGCATCCTGCTCGGCCTGCTGACCGCCGTGCTCTACGGTACCATCGTGCTCAGCAACAAGTATCTGCGCGGCATCTCGGCCTATGACCGGACGGTGGTGCAGCTGTTCATCACGACACTGGTCCTGCTGCCCTACTGTGCACTGCGCGGCGATTTTGCTGACCTGCACATCACCGCGGCGCAGGGTGTGCTGCTCGTCATCCTCGGCGTCGTCCACACTGGCTTCGCCTATAGCCTCTATTTCGGCTCTATGGCCGATCTCCCTGCGCAGACGCTCGCCATCCTCAGCTATCTCGATCCGGTGACGGCTGTGCTGCTCTCGGCGCTCGTGCTGCATGAACCGATGAGCGCCTTCGAACTGCTCGGCGCAGTCTGCATTCTCGGCGCCGCCGTCGTCAGTGAGCTGCCCGTCCGCCCAAAAAAGATGTAAACTTTTTAAGAATCTGCGTTTCCCTCTTCCTTTTCCCGAAAAACACGGTATAATATGAAGAGATTTTTAAGATTTGAAAGTTGGCGAGTCATTTGTTCTATGTGCTGCTTGCCGTGAGTCTTCTTGGGGCCGCGGGAATCGAATACGCCATCAACGGGTTTTCGGCGCTGACCTGCCTGTGGCAGTATCCGCTGCTGACTGGCGGGCTGCTGCTGGCGCAGGTGCTGCTGTTTTTGCTGGTACTGTTCGTGTCGGCGCTGTTCGTCAACCCGAAAAAGATGGTAGAAAAGCCCAGTCTCTATTTCCGCTTCATGCTCAACCAGTTCTGCCGACTCGCGCTCTTTCTCGGCGGCGTGCGCGTCCATGTGACGGGTCTGGAGAAGGTGCCGCGGCAGAGCCGCTTCATGCTGATCTCCAACCACGCCTTCGCGTTTGACCCGCTCATCTACTACTACGCGATGCCCTGGGCTGATCTGGCGTTCCTGGCCAAAAAGGAGAGCTTCTCCATCTTCGTTGTCGCGCAGATCATGCGCGAGGTGCTCTGCCTCCCGCTCGACCGGGAACATGACCGCGAGGCCCTCAAGGCCATCCTGAAGGCCATCCAGTTCATCCGGGAGGACAAATGCTCCTTTGCCGTTTTCCCCGAGGGCGGCACGAACCGCACGAAAGAAGACCTGCTCCCGTTCCGCAACGGCGCGTTCAAGATCGCGCAGAAGGCGCACGTGCCCATTGTCATCTGCGCGCTGGTCAATTCCAAGGCCATCCTGAAAAATATGTTCCGCCGCCATACGGATGTCTATCTCGACGTGCTGGACGTCATCCCGCCGGAGGAGTTTGAATCGCTCCGCACCGTCGAGATCGGCGACCGGGCGCACGAGATCCTGCTGCGCGGCCTGAAAAAACGCAAAGCTGCACTCGCCATACAATAAAAAATTCGGAAGCTCATGCTTCCGAATTTTTATTGTCCGCATTCTCCGAGACCAGCGCCCAGATCCTGCGGAAGAATTTTCCGTTGAAATAGAACAGCCACACGCCGAGCATAGCCACGCCGAGCGTGATAGCCGCCGCTGCCGTCACGTCGGTGAGAAAATGCGCGCCCATCATCAGCCGTGACACGGCGACGACCGCCGTCCAGACCGCGCCGACGATCAGGCAGAGGCGCTCCCTGCCGCGCAGGCGCCTGCACACGGACGGCAGCAGCATTGCCAGCATTGCGCAGGCCGCGCAGCCGGTGTGCCAGGATGGATACGAGTGGAATTCATCGGCGGCAACGCCCTCGGCCACGAGTCTGCTTTTCAATGCGCTGCCCAGCTTCCACCACGGCATGAAATAGCTCTCGTTGCCGGTCTCGAACAGCAGCCGCATCCGCGGGCGGCCCCAGGGGATCTTGATGACGTTGATGAGGAACATCGTCCCGATCGACACAAATGCCAACACGCAGATGAAGCGCAGCAGCGTCTTCGTCTGGCAGCCCTCGGTGCCCAGCAGCAGCAAAAAGCCCATCAGCGCCGCCATGAACCCCGTCACCAGCGCCGCGACCCAGAGCGGCATGGCCGGGACGTTGTCCCGCGCCTCGTGGACGGAGAGCACGATGCCGCCCAGCACCAGCACGGCGGACGCCGCAAGGAACAGCACATTCCAGCTTGCCCGCAGCCGCTTCCGGTTGAAAAACAGCAGCACGCCCGCGCCGGTCATCGCCAGAAACGCCGGCAGCTCGCCGAAGGCCGCAAAAAACTGGCCGAAGCTGCTCTCCCGGCCTGGATAGAGAAATTTGGAGATCGGCAGATCCCAGATGGATCCCACGATCATCAGAAGCAGCAGCACCGCGCCGATCACGCGCGCGCTGCTGAGACAGGTCTGTTTGAATTTTTTCATGGAATTCTCCTGATTTCGACAATTTCGTGCCTGCACAGTATAGCATACGCAGCCCGGAAAGGCAATTTGGAAATTCCTATAAAACCTGATATGTAATGGCCAATG
>DBLB01000024.1:0-676 GCA_002298695.1 Clostridiales bacterium UBA735
CATTGGATTTTGAACACGAATCGCTCTTTGAACTGAACCGGCTGTGTCAGACGTGCGCATATTTTCTGGATGCAGATTTCGAGAAGCTCGGTGCTGTTTGCCAGATGGCGAAGCCAGAGGGCGTGGCGAATATTCGCCAGCTGGCTGAAAATCTGGATCAATTTGATTTCGCACCGAATGTTCATAGTCCAGAGGAACTTGGAAAATACATGATTCAGCGATCAGGACACCACGAATACGACGAAAGCCTTGAAGAATTTTATAATTACGGCGATTATGGTGTAAGGAAGCTGTTTCAGGAAGACGGCATATTTGTAGACCGCGGCTATGTTTCCTACCACGGTATACTGACGCTGGACGAACTGATGCGGGATGACCCGGCAGAGAGCTATCAGCAGGAGCAGGAAGCAAAAATGGAGGGAATGGCATGGTGACGCTGTTTTTAAGGCAGGGTGAAACCGGGAAGCAGGTGCTTCTCTCCTTCCCTGTGACAACACCGGCAGAAAAAGAAGACGTGACTGCAACGATGGAAAAGCTGAAATCCATATCCAGAATAGTCACGATTCAGGGTGCGGCAAGCGAGGTCATGAATTTAGGCCTGTATTTGAGCGGCGTAGACCTTGCTGCGGAGGGCGAGCTGGAACGCATTGATCAGCTTGCCGAGCGGCTGGAGCAT
>DBLB01000024.1:704-2842 GCA_002298695.1 Clostridiales bacterium UBA735
TGGAGCATATGTCGGAGGTCGACTGCGACAAATTCGCAGGGATGCTGGATGCAAACAGCATCTCCGGCCCAAAGGACATTTTGCAGCTGACAGAGCATCTGGACGATTACGTCATTCTGCCGGGATGCAGCAGCGCGCATTCCATCGGAAGGTGTCTGGTGGGTTGCGGAGCATTCCCTGTTCCGGAGAAGCTGTCCGGATACATCAATTATGAAGCCGTTGGAATTGAATTTTGCGACGCGCATGGCGGTGCAGCGTGCAGTCGAGGGTACGTTGTGCGCAAGGAAGGCTTGCCGCAGGAGATTCTGGATGATCAGCACGACCAAAAGCAGACATATGAAATGACGTTATGAAGGAGGTTTACCATGAAAAAAGCAATTGTAGTTACACTTGGCGTGATCATCGGCGTGACCGGCGTTCTTGCCATCTGTGCGCATCTGGCAGATGCCGCGAAGCTGGCACTGTATGTGCCGGAGGACGAAGATGACGATGATGACGATGATGACGACATCTACTGATCCGCCCGCTTTTCATGTTCGGCCAGCGCAGCCGGAGGAAGCGGGCGCTTTTTTTGCGCAGACGCCTGAACAGGATGCGCAGATGGGCGCGATTGGTCACGTCCGTATGGATTTTGGAGGAAGCGGCAAGGAATTTTGGCACACATGGCATCCGCGCGGACGGGAAGAACTGAACACGCCGGAGTTCAAAACAGAACTACAGCAGGTCGTGGACAAGCTGCGGGAAACAGTCCTGAAAGACCTTTCCTCTATGCAGCGCTTTTGCTGCGAAAATGGCGGCGATATTCCCGGCGGCTGGTCGCAGAATTATGGCTACGTCGTAGAAACGGAGCATTACGAATACTGCCTGCGCTGCAATTCTGTGAAGGGAGATTATCAAGCCTATTTAAGCTGCTATGATCTGAACGAGCAGAAGATCGACCACGCACACCAGCCGCTGGTCGGTCGTGTGCATTTCATCAATGGCGATACGCGGCAGTTCACAGATGCCAAAGAATATCTGGACTGTATCCGCGAGGAACTGCCATATCGGGCAACAAGTGGATTTTCCTTTCGGACGGTCACACAGGACCCAACAATCCGCAAAGCCGCAGACGATATTGTTCGTGATTTTTTCGATGTGGAAGAAGACGATTTAACCCCGTCTGAAGAAATGCAGATGGGCGGAATGTAAAGGAGAAACGAAACATGAAAACAGAAGTAAAAAAGAAAGTTGCACTGAACGCCGTGCCGGAAGCGGCGCTGGAAGCCGCAGGGCTGGCGAAGGAAACGATCCTTGCCGCCATTCCGATGGACGGCGCGGTGCTGGTGACGAAGGACAGTATGCCCATTGTGGAGCTGCTGCAGATGCTGGACAGACTGAATCTGTACGCGGCGGAAATGCTGGCGGCGGTTGCTGCGGAATGCGGGCCGTGTGAGAAAGCGGACGAGGTGCTCACCGTCGAGGACGTGCTGGAGGAATGCGAGGTCACGATCCCTGCGTGGGCGCGGGAACAGGCCGGTATCCCGGAAAACGCGAAGCTGGCGTGCTTTGTGAATGAGGGAGATGTCATCGTCGGGGAAGCAGAAGCCTGCGCACCGGATCTGGCGGATGTGCCGCAGTATGTGCTGAAATTCTTCGTGGACAACCATTTCAATCTGCGGGCGCTGGATGATATGCTGAATGTATGGATCAGACCGGTTCCCTGTTCATGCGAGGTCTCCGGCGATGCAGAGTAAGGTTCCGCTCTACTCATACGGAGCAAAAGAAGCCCGCGAACGCGGCGAGATTGAAAAATGGCGCGAGAGCTTCCGCGAAAACTGCGCCTGCGCAGGTGGAATCGATGTTCTCATTCGGGAAAACTTCGACGGGATGCACCTGAAGGACGGCACGGTGGAAAAAATCGTCGAGCTGTACGGCTATAAGCGCGTGGAACACGTTCTGGTAAACACGGTACAGGAGCGGCGCGGCGATGGACGTTTCCGTCCGGACAATCGGGCTTGGGCGGACAGTCATTTCATTCCGCCCGACGAAATGCACAATTACTGCTTTGCCGCCCAGAGCCATTCCGCGATTCTGGACGGCTTCATTTCAAACTACAGAAAGCTCGTGATGAACCTCGGAATGTTCGATCAGAAGCA
>DBLB01000179.1:0-2990 GCA_002298695.1 Clostridiales bacterium UBA735
GCCTCGAGGCTGCGGCACTGGATGTGGCCCTCGGGCGAACCTGCGACCGCGATGGTGAACTTGTCGCCGAACTCTTTGCGGACGAACTTGACAAGCTCGGTGGCATAATGCAGATCGCCGTTCGTACCGGTCCAGCCGAAGGGCAGGTCGCCGCGCAGCGCCAGCATGTGGTTGATGCCGTGATCCAGATAGGTCTGCAGCTTTTCCTTGATGTCTTCCTTCGTGTTGCCGATGCAGGTGAAGTGCGTGACCGGCGTGGTCTTGCCGTCCTTGACGATCTTGTCGAGGACTTCGAGGTTCTTGCCGACGTTCGTGCCGCCGGCGCCGTAGGTGCAGGAGATGTAGTCGGGGTTCAGCGTGTACAGCTTTTCCAGGACGCCGTCCTTACCGCACAGCTTCTCCATGCCAACATCCGTCTTCGGCGGGAAAACCTCAAACGAAAAAGTGGCTCTGTTCTCATAAATTTCAGCAACGCTCATATATGCCTCCAAAAATATGATTTTCTTGCCTACTCCCGATCGGGCCTGTGTTTTTCCCGTCCGGGATTCGATACAAAAATATCGTATCACACTTTTGATACAAATACAAGTCTCAAGCAGTGAAAAAACGTAAAAAATCGCGAACTTTTTCCGATCGCCTCACAGCGGAGTGAACAAAAACTTCTGGCTCACGCCCGCGCTCTCCACATAGACGGTCAGCGCGCCGTCCGTCTTGCGGTCGACGGTCAGATTGACTTCCTTTCCCTTGATCTCGCGGCGGACCCACGCTACAGGGTCATCCGTTTCGATCTCATCGAAAAAGACGTCGCGCATCTGGTTGTTGGCGCAGAGGTTCTGCACCTCGCGCACGACCTCGTATTCCGCCATTTCAGCGAACCGTCTCGCGCACGATGGCGACGTTGCCGACCAGATCGACCGACACCAGCTCGCCCTCGATGACGACCTGCCGGTCCATCAGGTCGGTCAGAAAGACCTGCCCGTCCTTGATGTCGATGCGCTGTACGTTTCCGAGCACCAGATTTTCCGGTGCTTCCTGTCCCTTATAGACATTTGCCAGACACATGAGAATTTCGCGCTCCTTTTATTCCATTGCGGCCAGGACTGTGGAAAGACGCATATTGCCCTTTTCAAAGTCCGACACCGCCAGCATGATCTGTTCGTAAGCCGTGTCCTCGCCAAGCTCCTTCAGCTTGCCGGCCAGCTGGGCCAGCTCGTTGGCGTGGGACGCGTTGTGGCCTACCATATATTTCATCAGCGCCTTCAGCTCGGCCTTCGGGTCGGCACAGCCGCCGCAGCCGCCGCAGGCGTGGTCGTGATGTTCGTGCGTATGGGCCTCGCCGTCGTGCGTATGGCAGCAGCCCTCGTGATCGTGATGCATAATAATCCCTCCGCAATTTGCGTCCATTTTCTGTTCTGTAGTATTATACTCACTTCTTCGCGGTTTGTAAAGCCCCGAAAAATAGCAATTTAATCCCATCCCTGGGGATCAGAATTGGAGTTTCTTCGAAAATTGTTAATTTTTCTGTGGATTTTTGTGAACTGCTGTGGTATAATCCGCTGCAAGAACATCCAAGGAGAATTTCCCATGGAACACGATCACGAATATCTGCACGCGCACGGCATCGCCCACACGCACGAACCCGGCCAGCCGCACGGCCATATCCACGAAAATACGAAAGCCGTTCTCAACCGCCTCGCCCGCGCCATCGGCCATCTGGAATCCGTCAAAAAAATGGTGGAGGACGGGCGCGACTGCTCCGAGGTGCTGATCCAGCTCTCCGCCGTCCGCTCGGCCATCAACAACATCGGCAAGGTCATTTTGCAGGATCATATCCAGCACTGTATCGTCGACGCGGTCGAGCATGACGACGCGGAGGCCATTGCCAACCTCTGCCAAGCCATTGATAAATTTGTCAAATAAGGCGAAATTGCCGCAATTTTAAAAATTGAGGTTGAGTTACTCCGCCGTCCGTTGTATAATTTATCCGAATAACTGCGGTCAATCCGCAAAATTGGAGGTAATACATATGTTTACAAAGCTGATCGACGCTTTGAAGGCCACCCGCCGCACCATTGTCTTCACCGAAGGCCCCGATGCCCGGATCCTCGAAGCGACCGACCGTCTGCTCAAGGACGACCTGATGGACGTCATCCTCATCGGCAATGTTGACGAGGTCAAGGCTGCTGCGGAAAAGGGCAACTTCTGCATCTGCAAGGCCACGATCATCGATCCGGCCACCTACGAGGGCATGGATGAGATGGTCGCCAAGATGGTCGAGCTGCGCAAGGGCAAGATGAGCGAGGAGGACTGCCGCGCGGCGCTCGCCAAGGGCAACTATTTCGGCACGATGCTCGTCAAGATGGGCAAGGCCGACGCTCTGCTCGGCGGCGCGACCTATTCTACCGCGGACACCGTCCGCCCGGCGCTGCAGCTCGTCAAGACCAAGAAGGGCGCGCACCTCGTCTCCTCGTCGTTCATCCTGTTCCGCAAGGACAAGGACGGCAACGATGAGAAGTACTGCATGGGCGACTGCGCCATCAACATCGACTATCCCGACACCATCGACAAGGCCACCGGCGAGGTCACCTTCTCCGGTGCACAGAAACTGGCGGAGGTCGCCATCGAGTCGGCCCGCACGGCTGAGTTCTTCGGCATCGACCCGAAGGTCGCGCTGCTGTCCTTCTCCACGAAGGGCTCCGGCAAGGGCGGCACGGTCGCGCTGAGCCAGAAGGCCACCGAGATCGCCAAGGAGCTGGCTCCCGAGCTGGCCATCGATGGCGAAATGCAGTTTGACGCGGCGGTCTCCCCGGTCGTCGGCCAGCTGAAGTTCCCCGGCTCCAAGGTCGCGGGCTACGCCAACACGTTCATCTTCCCGTGCATTGAGGCCGGCAACATCGGCTACAAGATCGCGCAGCGTCTGGGCGGCTTCGAAGCCTACGGCCCGATCCTGCAGGGTCTGAACGCGCCGATCAACGACCTGTCCCGCGGCT
>DBLB01000179.1:3056-3557 GCA_002298695.1 Clostridiales bacterium UBA735
ATCATCACCGCCGGTATGGCATAATCCAAAGCACGCAAAACGTGCCGCCTGCCAAATGCAGGCGGCACATGGTATATATGGGTATCATTTCCCTCATGCGGAGCAGCTGAACAGACGCACGCGCCCGCAGCCATTCTTCGCACAGCAGCCGGGTCTGGCCAATGTCTGCACCGTTTTAAAAAGTGCTCCGGAATCTCCGGAGCACTTTTTGCTGTGCAGTCCGGAGNNNNGTCCTCCGGGACATTTTATACTGATATTCTAAAAACTTTCATTCCGCAAATTCCGGATAATATAGCATGCTTCCTTAGTCAGTTTATCTTAATGAGATTAGGTATGGCTGGTGGTTTTCTTTATACAACAAGACAGCGAATGCCCAACCGTCCTCCGTCAATTTTTCTGTCCAAGGTAGCGCAAAGGTTGCGGTACAATAGACAAAGAATACTCAGTGCCACGTCCAGCGCATCTGGATGTCCACTTCGTTCGTGTCCTCGTCAATGCCTT
>DBLB01000109.1:0-1567 GCA_002298695.1 Clostridiales bacterium UBA735
TGGATACCTTCTGCGAGGAAGACGATCTCATGATTGGTGTCCGCGGCTTGATGAATGATTATTACGCAAAGGATATCGGAAAGAAGATTCGTGCGGGCTACCGGCAGAAGCAAAAAGAGGGGCTGGTGATTACGCCGCCCTTTGGATACTGGAAAGACAGAAATACAAATCAGATTTTGGTGCAGCAGGAAGCAGCGGAGACAGTACAACTTATCTACGCTCTGTATTTGCAGGGCTGCGGGCAGAAAGAAATTGCCCGCAGACTCAACGGTCTCGGACGCAAAACGCCCGCGCAGATCATGACGGAGCGACTCGGTTACGACAGCCAGAAGCCGCACAAGACCCGTGACGGGCAGTTCCTCTGGACGTATGCCAGCGTGAAAAACGTGCTGGTGGAGGAAGCCTATACCGGCGTGCTGGTCAATCACCGCAGGGAATATCTCGGCGGCAAAGCGCGAACCGTCAACGAAGCGGACTGGCTTCGCCACGAGAACTTCTATCCGGTTATCATTGAGAAAGTGACTTGGCAGCAGGTTCAGACACGGCTGAAGCAGCAGGCGCGTCCAGCGGTCAACAATCGTACAAAGCACCGTTACGCCGGCCTGCTGACCTGTCAGGAATGCGGGAACGTGTTCAGTCCCATGATCCGCTACTGGAACGGCAGCCACCGTGTGGAATACGTCTGCCGGGGCTACCAGCGGAACGGGAAAGGTTATTGCAGCTCTCACCGCATTCACGAGGAGGTTTTGGATAAGGCCGTTTGGGATCACGCGAAAGAGCTGCGAGAGCAATACGCAGCCGAACTGAAAAAGGTCACGCAGTTACAAAAACAGTGGGCGTTGAGGAAACCGCTTCTCGACGCCCACTGTTTGGCTTTGCAGAAAGAAATTTTGAGATTAGAGCAGGAGATTGATGAACTGGTGATGGAAAAACTAAACTGCGACAGGTGTTCATCTGTTCATGAAATCAGCATTTGAACATGAGGTGGCGTCATCTCCATGAACCTCTGTGTGTAAGATTTTTAATTCTCAGAAAAGTTTCAAAAAGCGTATAAAGTATGGCTCTATCATTTAAATAGAGCCATACAATGTTCGTGGTGCGGGCGGCGGGACTCGAACCCGCACACCAAAGGTGACGGAACCTAAATCCGTTGAGTCTGCCAATTCCACCACGCCCGCAGATATGAGCGGCAGGGGTGCCTGTCGCTATTTTGCTGTCCTCTGATTTTTACACGGCGAGGGAACCGAGGCGGAGCGTAACGCTTGATCCGCAGTTATAAAAACAGGCGTGCTGCTTTTACCGAAGAATGACCGCGGCAAGGAACGGTGAAAAAACATTCACCAAGGTGACATCACCTAAATCTCGCATGTCTACCAATTCCATCATGCCCGCATGTATGAGCGGCAGGGACACCTGTCGCTATTTTGTGATCCTCTGATTTTTACACGGCGAGGAAACCGAGGCGGAGCGTGGCGCTTGATCCGCAGTTATAAAAACAGGCGTGCCTGCTTTTAGCGAAGAATGTCCGCGGCGAGGAACGGCACAAAAACCTTTCACCAAGGTGACA
>DBLB01000109.1:1600-7621 GCA_002298695.1 Clostridiales bacterium UBA735
TCACCTAAATCCATCGTGTCTGTCAATTCCACCACGGGCACATTTTGGATATTTTACCACACTGGATTTGCACTTGTCAATCCAGCGGGCAGAAGAAGCTGAAGGGTTTCTGAAGATTGCTTTTTCCGTCGGAACATGGTATGATACCAAATATGATTACATAATGAAATGAGGCGGGAAGTGCCATGAAAATCGTTATCGTCGGCGACGGCAAGATCGGTTCCACACTGGCCGAACAGCTCTGCCGCGAAGACCACGAAGTCACCATCATCGACCGCAATGCCGTGCCGCTGCAGCAGACGGTGGAAGACCTTGACATTCTCTGCGTCGAAGGCAACGGCGCCATGTCCGCAACGCAGCTTGAGGCCGGTGTAGACCAGGCAGATCTGCTGATCGCAGTCACCGCCTCGGATGAACTGAATCTGCTCTGCTGCCTCGTTGCCAAGAAGCTCGGCGCGCAGCATACGATCGCCCGCGTGCGAAATCCCGAATACGACGAAGAGCTGAACCTCATCTCCGAAGACCTCGGTCTCAGCCTGTCTGTCAACCCGGAGCTCAGCTGCGCAGCAGAAATTGCCCGCACGCTTCGCACACCGTCCGCCATCAAAACCGATACGTTCGCCGGCGGGCGCATCGAAATGCTGAAATTCCAACTGCCGCCCGATTCCCAGCTTGTGGGCAAGCAGCTGATGGAGCTGCCCGGTCTCATCAAAGCCAAGGTGCTGATCTGCGCGGTCGAGCGCGGCGAAAACGAGGTCTACATCCCGACCGGTACATTCCGACTTCAGGCCGGCGACCGCATTTCGTTCGTGGCCTCGTTCGGAAATGCGCAGCTGTTTTTCCGACAGGCCCGTCTGAGTGCCGGCCGTATCCGCAACGCACTGCTCGTCGGCGGAGGACGCATTGCATTCTATCTGGCACGGCAGCTGCTGGACGCAGGGCTGGGCGTAACGATCATCGAGTCCAATTACGCCCGCTGTGAGGAGCTCTCGGCCGCGCTCCCAAAAGCAACGATCCTGCACGGAGACGGCACGAACGAGGCGTTCCTCCGCGAATCCGGCATTGATCAGTGCGATGCGTTCGCCGCTCTGACCGGCATCGATGAGGAAAATGTCCTCATGGGCCTCTACGTCCGCAAAACGTGGCCGAAAATCAAGGTCGTCACCAAGATCAACCGTTATTCGTTCCAGACCATCATCGACGCCATGGACATCGGCAGCGTCTTCAATCCGCGCTTTTCCACGTCGAATCTCATCTGCCGCTACGTCCGCTCCATGCAGAACTCCGTCGGTTCCAAAATCGAGACGCTCTACAAGCTTGTCGGCGGCAAGGCCGAGGCGCTGGAGTTCCGCGTTACGCAGCCGTCCGAGGTCTGCGGCATCCCGCTCCTGAAGCTGCAGCTGCGGCCGAATCTGCTCGTCTGCTGCATCAACCGCGGCGGCCAGATCATCATCCCCAACGGTCAGGACACGATCGAACCCGGGGATACCGTCGTCGTCGTCAGTTCAAAGCCCGGCCTGCGTGAGCTGGACGACATTCTGGCAAGCCGCAGAGGACCCGCCCATGAATAAACGCATGATTGCCT
Organism: Clostridiales bacterium UBA735; assembly: GCA_002298695.1. Taxonomy (GTDB): domain Bacteria; phylum Bacillota; class Clostridia; order Oscillospirales; family Oscillospiraceae; genus CAG-170. Next base: position 3,186 of record DBLB01000109.1, read on the forward strand.
GGCTGCTCGGCGCGCTCCTCATCGTGGAGGCGGCGCTGATGCTGCTGCCGCTGGTAACAGCGCTGCTCTACCGTGAGCGGACTGGCTTCTTTTTTCTCTATACCATCCTTGCTGCAGCGGCCGTCGGCAGCCTGACGATGCTGCTCTCCCGCCCGAAAAACAAGACGATCTACGCCAAAGATGGGCTTCTGACCGTCGCGTTGTGCTGGATCCTGCTGTCGCTGGTCGGCGCGCTGCCATTCACGCTCTCGGGCGAGATTCCCTCCTATCTTGACGCCGTATTCGAAATGATCTCCGGCTTTACCACGACCGGCTCGTCCATTCTGCCGGATGTCGAAGCGCTCAGCCGCTGCATGCTCTTCTGGCGCAGCTTTTCGCACTGGATCGGCGGCATGGGCATTCTGGTGTTCATGATGGCCATCCTCCGCCTCGAGGGCGGACAGGGCATACATTTGCTCCGCGCCGAAAGTCCGGGGCCGGCTGTGGCAAAAATGGTGCCGCGGATGGTCGATTCCTCGAAAATCCTCTATACGATCTACCTCGCGCTGACCGTCATCCAGATTGTGTTCTACCTCGCCGGCGGGATGCCGGTGTTTGATGCGCTCTGCAATACGTTCGGAACTGCGGGCACCGGCGGCCTCGCCATCAAACGAGATTCCTTCCTCAGCTACAGCTATTATCACCAGACGGTCACAACAGTATTTATGGCGCTGTTCGGTGTGAACTTCTCGATCTACTTTTTCCTGCTCCGGAAAAAGTTTGATCTGGTCTGGAAAAACACGGAGCTGTGCTGGTATCTCGGCCTCATTGCCGTCTCCATTGCGGCCATCACCTGCAACACGCGCGGGTATTATCCGCGCCTCTATGACGCGTTCCATCACGCAGCTTTTGCTGTCAGCTCCATTATTACGACAACCGGCTATGGAACCGTGGATTTCAACCTCTGGCCGGAGTTTTCGCGCGTCATTCTGGTGCTTCTGATGATGATCGGCGCATGCGCTGGGTCGACCGGCGGCGGTCTCAAGGTCTCCCGCCTTGTCATTTTGCTCCGGGCAGCCAAGGTAGAAATTCACCGGCTGCTGCATCCGCATACCGTCAAGGTCGTGCAGATGGACGGAAAGCCCATTTCGCGTGAGAGCATCCGGTCGGTCAGCACCTATCTCATCCTCTATGTTTTCCTCGTGCTGGCCTCGGTGCTGCTCGTCTCGCTGGACAACTTTGACGGCAGCACCACCGTCACTGCCGTCCTTGCCACGTTCAACAACATCGGCCCCGGCCTCGGCATGGTCGGCCCGACGGGCAGCTATGCAGGCTTCTCCGCATTATCGAAGATCGTGCTCTGCCTCGACATGCTGTTCGGCAGGCTGGAGCTCTACCCGATGCTCGTTCTCTTCTTCCCCAGTACCTGGAATAGAAAATAAGCCCCGCCCGGCAGACAGCATCGTCTGTCCCTGTGGGTATGCGCGGAGTACATCCTGTCATTTGAATCAGATCATACAAAAACTGTGCCGCCCGCCGGAATGCTCCGGCGGGCGGCTTTTCGTGCAGCGATATTCGATTTTCAGGAATGGAACGCGCCGCGCTCAGTCCCACCAGGTGCCGAAGGGATCCTGATCGTCGCCGGTATTGCCGGTGTTTCCGGTGTCACCGGTATTGCCGGAGTCCGGATCGGTCGGATCGGTGTTGCCATTCGGGTCTTCCGGAACGTCTGGTTCATCGGGTTCGGGCTCAACGTAGGGCGTGACCTCGTAGGAGATGTTGCGGTAGTTGTAGACGTCCGTGTGCAGCTTCTCTTCCTTCAGCACCGTGCCGTCGGCCTTTACATATTTGCGGTATGCCTCGACGGTGTAGCCGGTGTAGGCGCCGTTGACGCGCTTGCCGAGGACATATTTGTTGCCCTGTGCGTCGACGGCGATGTCGATGGCGTTGCCGTTGGCATCCACACCGCCGCCCTTGACGATGGTGATCTCGGTCTTCTGGTCTTCGGTCTTGCCGGCCTCTTCGATGACCGTCTTATACGCCTTGGTGTTGATGGTCTTGTGGCTCAGCTCGATATGGTCCCAGTCGCGTTCCGGGGTCGTACCCATGAGCTTGACGTGGACATAGCCGCCGGAGACGGAGGCATCGATGCGCATGGGCATGCCGGTGTTGTTCTTGAACTTGAAATCCTGTGATCCCCAGTAGACCGTGGCATCCATGCCGGCCTCAACGTAAGTGACGAGATACATGTGCGGCGCGCGGACGGTGACGTCCAGATCGCCAAGCAGGCAGGCCGTATAGATGGTCGAGGCCACCTGGCAGATGCCGCCGCCTTCAGATTCCTCGCTCTTGCCGCCGGAGGCGTAAACGATCGCGGGTTTATAGCCTTTTTCCTTCGTGCGTTCGCCGACAACGCCGTTGAACGAGAACTCCTCGCCGGGGTTCAGGATCGTGCCGTTGATGGCCTTGCAGGCCAGCTCAAGGTTGGTGGTACGGTTGGAATCTGACGTATGCGGAGAATCGCACTGGCCGAGGATGTCGGAAAAATACTTGGCCTCAAGGGATTTGAGCGTGACCTCGGGTTCGCGGTCCTCCATCTGGATGGTGATGACCTCGCCGGGGTCGGCCATGGCGATCTGCTGCGTATAGTAGGCGAGGTCGAAGCCGTAGCCGACCTGCTCAGGGACAAGCTTTTTGGCCTCCTCGTCGTAATAGGCGTCGACGGTGTCGGTGCAGTACTTGTCATAATAGGTCTGCAGATCGACCGGGTCGCAGGGCGTCGTCTCGTAGTCGAAGCTGAGATCGGAGAAGTTGCCCGTGGTGAAGCGCTGGATGACCGCGTCATAGAGCGCGTCGGCGTCAAGATGGATGGCCGGGGAACCAGTCGTGACGGTGATCGTGCCCGCCTCCTCGTCCACCTTGACGATGGGGTCGATGCGCTCGGATTCGACGTCGCGCGCGGTCTGGTCGATGAGCGAACGGATGTACTCGGTGTCGAGGTTCAGGCTGGATTCCAGATCGACGTTATATTCGTTGTGCTTCGCGCGGTTGTAGGTGACGAGCGCAGTGATGGGGCCGCCGCTGCGGCCATACTGCATGGCCTGGTCGATGGCCTCGTCGGCATTCAGCGCGACCTGACTGACTTCCGGCGTGAAGGACAGCGAACGGTCCGGCAGCACGACGGTCAGCGTATCGGCGGAGGTATGCTGGTCGACGGCCTCCTGCACGGCGTTGATGGCGGCGTCGCGCTTCAGCCCGCCGACGTTGATGCCCGCGACATAGACGTTCGGGTAAATGGTGTCCTGTCCTTTCAGGATCATGCCGTAGGCGCAGACGCAGAGCACAGCTACCAATACAACACAGCCGAGAATGATGCCGATCTTTTTGCCGCCGCCGGACTGCTTCGGGGCGGAGCCGCCGGTGTGCTTCTGCGCGGCGGTCGGCTTGCGGGAAGGCTTTTGCGCCTCAAATTTTCCTCGTTTCAAATGAGATCCCTCCTATTCGGAACACGGCGAGATCGCCGAAAAACTCGATTATAGTTACCCACATTATAGCGGAGCGGCCTGGCTTTTGCAATGGTGATCTGATCAGGAAAGTGTGTCGGAATTCTGAATTTTCCATTAAGAATTGCCAGATTCCGTACTGCTTGAACGCGCAATTGCATAATTACCGACCAGTTTCTGCGCCACTTTCAAGGCATCTTCACCTTTGGCGAGCTTCAAGGTCAGCTGCGGCTGCTTGCCTGCGGCGAAGAAGATGCGCCCCTTGAATTCCGGCGCGGCGCAGCAGGCCGAGACGGCGGCAAAGTCCAGCACGGCCATGAAGATCATGACGGACGTGTCCTTCTGGCTGATCTCGGTGATGCCCGCAGCGGCGGCCCGGGCGCGGAGCAGCGCGATGTCAATCAGGTTCAGGACGCCCTTGGGCGGGTCGCCGTAGCGGTCTACGATCTCGTCCAGCAGGTCGTCCGCGTCGGACTGGCTGCGGATGGCGGCCATGCGGCGGTAGAGATCCATGCGCTGTTCGCCGGAGGTGACGTAGGTCTTGGCGATGTTGGCCGTGATGTTGAGGTCGGCGGTGCATTCCGGCTCCTTGAGCGCGCCCTCGCCCTGCTCCTCCAGAACGGCCTCTTCGAGCAGCTTGAGGTACATGTCATAGCCGACAGACATCATGTGGCCCGACTGCTCGGAGCCGAGCAGGTCGCCCGCGCCGCGGATCTCAAGATCGCGCATCGCGATCTTGAAGCCGGAGCCGAATTCTGCGTATTCGCGGATGGCCTCGAGGCGCTTTTCCGCGACTTCGGAGAGGACCTTGCCCTTGCGGAACGTCAGATAGGCGTAGGCGTGGCGGCTCGACCGGCCGACGCGGCCGCGCAGCTGATGGAGCTGCGAGAGCCCGAAGCACTCCGCGTTCTCGATGAGCATGACCGAGGCGTTCGGCACGTCCACGCCGACCTC
>DBLB01000139.1 GCA_002298695.1 Clostridiales bacterium UBA735
CGAAAAGCTCGGCGGGACAAGCGACATCTCGGCCGGACAGCTCATCGACCGGACGGGAAGACTATTAGGACTACAGTTCCCGGCGGGGAAGGCGCTCGACGCACTGAGCCGGGAGACTGACACAAAGGAAGATTTCCGTGTGAAGGTGAACGGGCTGACGTTCTCGTTCTCCGGACTGCAAAATAAAGTAGAAGACTATCACGCCGCCGGGCACAGTGCGGCGGAGACGGCGCGGTATGCGCTGCGGTCGGTGATCGGGTGCATCCTGCGGACGACCGAGGCGGCACGGAAGGCATATCCGGGGCTGCCGGTGGTGTTTTCGGGCGGCGTGGCGTCGAACGCGATCCTGCGCGAGGCGTGCGCAGGAACGGACGCTGTGTTTGCCCAGCCGCAGTTTTCCACGGACAACGCGATGGGCGTCGCGATTCTGACGGCGCGGTTGGAGGGACTGGATGGAGCTTCAAATTCTTGAGGTCTCACAGGTCAACGCCTACATCAAGGGGCTGTTTGACCGGGATGCGCTGCTGGGGCAGGTGTGCGTCCGGGGGGAGCTCAGCAATTATAAGGTATATCCCTCGGGGCATCATTATTTTACAATGAAGGACGCAGAAGGCGCGCTGCGGTGCGTGATGTTCCGCTCGAGTGCGGCGCGGCTGCGGTTCAAACCGGAAAACGGCATGCAGGTGCTGGCTGCGGGGCGAGTTACGGTGTTTCCGCGCGACGGTGCATATCAGCTCTACTGCGAGAATCTGACGCCTGCCGGCGCGGGCGACCTGCATGTGGCGTTTGAGCAGCTGAAGGCGAAGCTGCTGGCCGAGGGGCTGTTCGACCGGAGCCTGAAAAAACCTCTGCCGCCATATCCGCACACGATCGGCATCATCACGTCCGGCGCGGGCGCGGCGGTGATGGACATGCTGCGGATTTTGAGCCGGCGCTATCCGCTGAGCAAGGTAAAGATCCTGCCTGTGCGGGTGCAGGGGGCAGAGGCGCCGGCAGAGATCGCGGGCGCGATCCGCTATGCCAACCGATACCGGGTCGCGGACGTGCTCATCACGGGCCGCGGCGGCGGTTCGATGGAGGATCTGTGGGCATTCAACGACGAGCGTGTGGCGCGGGCCATTTTTGCGTCGGAGATTCCGGTGATCTCGGCGGTCGGCCACGAGCCGGACGTGACGATCTCGGACTTTGTGGCGGATGTGCGGGCGGCGACGCCCTCAAATGCGGCGGAGCTGGTCGCACCGGATCAGGCAGAGCTGCGGCAGACGCTCGGAAACGCGCAGTCGCGCCTGCTTGCAGCGATGAAAAAGCGTTTGCAGGGCGACCGGCAGCGGCTGGACGCGCTGCGCAGTGCGCGCGTGATGCAGTCTCCGCTGGGGTATGTGCAGGAGCGGAGAATGCTGCTTGACCACGAGAGCCGGCTGCTCGCGACGCTGATGCAGCGGGCAATCGCGGAGAAAAAGCAGCGCTTTGCACACCTGGCCGCGGCGCTTGACGCAATGAGCCCGCTGAAAGTGCTTGCGCGCGGCTACAGTGTGGTGCGGACGGCGGACGGCGCATTGGTGCAGCGCGCGTCGCAGACACGGCCGGGAGATTCAATTGAGATCATTCTGCGGCAGGGAAGGCTGACGGCAGAAGTGAAGGAATGCAGGGAGGACGCCGATGGAACAGGAATCGAAAACGTTTGAACAGTCGATGGCGCGGCTGGAAGCCATTGTGCGCCAGATGGAGCAGGGCAATGTGCCACTGGAGGAATCGCTGAAGCTCTTCCAGGAGGGGACAGGGCTGGTGCAGACCTGTACGCAGCTGCTGGACAGCGCGGAGATGCAGGTCGTCAAGCTGATGAAGGGCCCGGATGGTGCGCCGGTGGAACAGGAGTTTGTGCGCGATGCGTGATTTTGAGGCCCGGCGCGAGGCATATCGCGCAGCGATCGAGACGGAGCTGGACGGCTGCTTCCGGCAGGAACTGCCGCAGAAGCGGCTTTTTGAGGCGATGCGCTACAGCCTGCTCGGCGGCGGGAAGCGGATCCGGGGGATGCTGGCGCTGGAATTCTGCCGTGTCTGCTGCGGGGATTGGCAGCGGGCGCTGCCGTTTGCGGCAGCGCTTGAAATGGTGCAGGCGTACAGTCTGATCCACGACGATCTGCCATGTATGGATGACGACGATTACCGGCGCGGCAAGCTGACAAATCACAGGGTCTACGGTGAGGCCATGGCCGTGCTGGCGGGCGATGCGCTGCTGACGGCGGCGTTTGAGACGGCGGCCGGTGCAGAGGCTGAGCCGGCGGTCATTGCGGGCGTGGTCAGAACGCTTGCCGTCTGCGCCGGTGAGCTCGGCATGGTCGGCGGACAGGTGCTCGATCTGGCTGCGGAGCAGCAGACGCCGGATGCGGCATATATCCACACCATGCAGGATCTGAAGACCGGCGCACTCATCCGCGCGGCGTGCTGCTGCGGTGTAATTGCCGGCGGCGGAAGCGATGCGCAGTATCAGGCGGCTGCGGCGTATGCCTCGGCCCTCGGGCTGGCGTTTCAGATCCGGGACGATATGCTCGATGTGCTCGGCGACGCGCAGACGCTCGGCAAGGCCGTCCATGCAGACGAGAACAAGGGCACGTTTGTGCGCCTTTACGGGCTGGACGCCTGCCGGGACATGATCGCGGCAGAAGGCGCAAAGGCGCACGCAGCACTGGCGGCGTTCGCAGACCGCAGTTTCCTGGAGGAGCTGATCGATGTGCTGGCAGTCCGCGAGGCATAAATAATTGCCGTGTGCCCTTTGCGGGCGCACGGCTTTTGTCATTGGTTGTACCAAACCACCGCAGCCGCCGGGAAAATACCGGCGGCTGCGGCATGATACGGTGAAGATGGATATGGGAACGCCGCGCCTGAGAGACAGGATGCGGCGCATCCGGCGGATCATTTTGCCTTTCCGGCAAGCTTGGCGGCCTTGCGCTGCTCCTGGCGGGAGATCCACATGGCGCAGGTGGCGTCGCCGGTGATGTTGAGGGTAGTACGGCCCATGTCGAACAGCTTGTCAACGCCCGCGATGATCGCGATGCCTTCGACCGGCAGGCCGACGGACTCAAGCACCATTGCCAGCATGATCATGCCCGCGCCGGAGACGCCGGCCGTGCCGATTGAAGCCAACGTTGCGGTCAGGACGATCATGGCCATCTGCCCGAGCGTCAGATCGACGTTGTAGCAGCAGGCGATGAAGATCGCCGCGACTGCCTGATAGATGGCGGTGCCGTCCATGTTGATCGTTGCGCCGAGCGGCAGGACGAACGAACTGATCTCCGGTTCCGCGCCCATCTTGTTGCAGCACTCGATGTTCAGCGGCAGCGTCGCATTGGAAGATGTGGTCGTGAACGCGCAGATCATAGCGGGGGCCAGGCCCTTGAAGAACTTGAGCGGGTTCATGTCGGACAGGAAGCGCACAGACAGGCCGTACACCACGACGACATGGATGATATAGCCGAGATAGGCCACGCCGATGACGATGAGCAGGTTGCCGACGATGGAAGGGCCATTGACGGCCACGACGTTCGCCATCAGGCAGAGGACGCCGACCGGGGTGAACTTGATGATCATCATCATGACCTGCATAATGACCTTGTTCATTCTGGCGACCGCGCCGCCGACAGGGATGCCGTCGTCCCCGGCCGCGAGGATGCCCGCGCCGAAGAAGATCGCAACAACGATGACCGGCAGCATGTCAGCGCTCACCATCGGCTTGAGCAGGTTATCCGGGAAGATGTTTACAATGACCTGCATGACGGAGGGGGATTCCTTGGCTTCGTATTCCAGGCCGGAGGTCTGAAGCACCGGGAACGCGCCCTTGAAGATGTTGGCAAGTGCAAGGCCGATGACGACGGCGATGGCGGTCGTGCACATATAGTACACGAACGTCCGCAGTCCCACGGAGCCGACGCGCTTGAGATCCTTCAGGGAGACGACGCCGTCGGTGATCGAGAACAGAACGACGGGCACCACGAGGAACTTCAGCAGGTTGATGTAGATCGTGCCGATAGGCTTGAGATAATCCGTGGTGAATTCCGGCGTCTTCAGGAAGCACAGACCCACGAGAATACCGGCGACCATGCCGATAAAGATCCATACGGACAGTGACAGTTTCTTCTTTTCTTTCATAAGATCCTCCTCTTTCTATCCCGTTTGGAGATACTGCCATTATACCAGTGCTAAGCTGAAAATGGAGTTCAGGTGCCGTGAAGAAGCGAAAAGATACCGTTAATTTCTTAACGCAAAACTGCGAAAAACTGTTTAAATAACACAAAAAACACGAGGCGATTTTCGATACTGGTTGTGTAGTTCCAATACAAATGGAGAACGATTTGCATGGGGAAAACATAGCAGTTGCATTTTGGCCGCGGAGTATTTATAATATGGATGAAGAGAGTTTCGACTCGGGGAGGCAGAGGCCGTGCGCAACGTCTGGAAGCACCTCAAAACCATCACGCATCACCGCCGCCTTGTGCGCCGCGGCTGCTTCCGCGTTGGTCTGTACTGGCAGGGCCTGACGCACGATCTGTCCAAGTTTTCTCCCACGGAATTCTGGACCGGCGTCCGCTATTATCAGGGCACGCGCAGCCCCAATACCGCCGAGCGCGAGGACAAGGGCTATTCCGAAGCCTGGATGCACCACAAGGGCCGCAACAAGCACCATTTCGAATACTGGACGGACATCAACCCCGCCACGCGGCAGTATGAGCCGGTCGAAATGCCGCGCAGATACCTTGCGGAGATGGTGATGGACCGGATCGCGGCCTGCAAGACCTATCAGGGCGCAGCGTATACTGACGCCTCACCGCTGGCCTATCTCGAGCGTGCCCGCGAATCGTCCTGCGTCCATCCCGCGACCTACCGGCAGCTGCATTTCCTGCTCACCATGCTTGCAGAGCGGGGAGAAGAGGAGACCTTCCGCTTCATCCGCAGCGTCGTTCTGCGGGGCCAGCCGTTTGCGGAGAATTGTTCGCATAACTATATATCCAAGAGATAGCTCGCGCAATTTTGTACATCCTGCCTAAAAAACCTCGTATTTTTTCAAAAAACTGCCGATAGCCCGGCCGGGCGGAATGCGGTATAATAAGGGTAATCTATCCGCCCGTTCGGGCGGAAGAAAATAAAGGAGGATACTATGAAAAAACTCGTAGCACTTCTTCTGGCCGTTGTTCTGGTGCTCGGTCTGATGACCGGCGCGCTGGCAGCGGACGGAGAGCTGGCCGGGAAGACCGTCATCCTGCACACGAACGACGTGCACGGTGCGATCGGCCTGTACGCAAAAGTTGCAGCACTGAAAAAGGACTATGCAGAAAAGGGCGCCGACGTCATTCTGGTCGACGCGGGCGACTTCATTCAGGGCACGCCCTATGTCAGCGACTCGCAGGGCAAGACCGCGATCGAGCTGATGAATGCGGTGGGCTATGACGTCGCGACGTTCGGCAACCATGAGTTCGACTATGGCTTCGCCAACCTCCAGACCATCTTCAAGGATGCCAAGTTCAAGGTCATCGGCAACATCCGGTACAATGGTAAGCTGGCTTATGACGGCACGACCACTGTCACCACCGCGGGCGGCGTCAAGGTCGGCTTCCTTGGCCTGACCACGCCGGAGACCGCCACCAAGGCACACCCGGCCAAGATCCAGGGCGTCACCTTCATGGCAGGGGACGAGCTCTACAAGTTCGCCACCGACGAGGCGGCACAGCTGAAGAAGGACGGTGCGGACGTTGTCATTGCACTGACGCATCTGGGCGTGGACGATGAATCGAAGCCCAACCGTTCGAGCGACCTCTATGCTCGTTCCACCGGCATCGACTTCATCATCGACGGCCATTCGCACACCGTCATGACCGAGGGTGAGAACAAAGAGCCGATCCAGTCCACGGGCACGGCGCTGGAGAACGTCGGCGTGATCATCATCGATAACGCCACAAAGAAGATCGAGAAGAATGAGCTGGTCAAGCTCGAAGACTACAAGACCGAGGACGAGACTGTCAAGGCATTGGCTGACAAGATCATCGAGGATGTGGATACCCGCCTCGGCGAGGTCTTTGCGAAGACCGAAGTCGACCTCGACGGCAACCGCGATCCCGGTGTCCGCACCAAGGAGACCAACCTCGGCGACCTCATCACCGACGGTATTCTCTGGTACGCGACGAAGGACGGCAAGCTCGACGTCCCGACCGACCATGTCGTGGCCCTCACGAACGGCGGCGGCATCCGTGCTTCCATCAAGGCCGGTGACATCTCGATGAAGGACATCAACACGGTCCTGCCGTTCGGCAACACCGTCGCCGTCATCTATATCTCCGGTGAGAGCCTGCTCGAGGCCCTTGAGGCTTCCACCTATTCTCTGCCGACGGCCATCGGCGGCTTCCCGCAGGTGTCCGGCATCCGCTACACCGTCGTGACCGGCGCGAAGTATGACGCCAATGCCAAGACTTATCCGGACTCGACCTACTATGGCCCGAAGTCCATCAACCGCGTCACCATCGACAGCATCAACGGCAAGGCCTTCAACCCGAAGGATACTTACGCTGTGGTCACGAACGACTTCACCGCCGCCGGCGGCGACACCTACTACACCTTCAAGACCTCCCCGAAGATCGTTGACACCGGCGTTCCGATGGATACCGCCGTTGTCGAGTACATCAAGACGAAGCTGGGCGGCGTGGTCGGCAAGAGCTATGCTTCCGCGCAGAACCGCATCACGATCAAGACTTATACTGACGTTGCCGCGACGGCCTGGTATGCCAAGTCCGTCGACTACGTCACGGAGCAGGGGCTGATGAACGGTTCCGGCACGAAGTTCAACCCGAACGGCGACATGACCCGCGCCATGCTCGTCACGGTGCTCTACCGCATGGCTGGTTCTCCCGAGGTAGAGGGCAAGGTTTCCGAGAAGTTCAAGGACTGCAAGGACGGTTCCTACTATGAAAAGGCGGTTCTGTGGGCTGCGGCCAACGGTATTGTCGATGGCTATTCCGACGGTACGTTCAAGCCGACCAAATCCGTCAACCGCCAGGAACTGGCAAAGATCCTCTATGGCTACGATGTGTTTGCAAAGCGCGTCGGCCAGGACTTCGCGGTCGAACTGACCTACACCGATCTGGATGCCATTGCCTCCTGGGCGCTGGAAGCGGTCAACTACTGCGCGGCGGCCGGCTATCTGCAGGGCAGCAACGGCATGTTCAACCCGAAGACGAACGCCACCCGTGCGCAGGCCGCAAAGGTCCTCGCCGCGATGGCTGCGTGATCTCTCAATTTACCGGCGGAGCTCCCATTGGGAGCTCCGCTTTTT
>DBLB01000102.1:0-145 GCA_002298695.1 Clostridiales bacterium UBA735
TCCTGCTGATGAACACCGGCGAGACCCCGGTCGTCTCCGAACACGGACTTGTCACGACCATCGCCTGGGGCCTTGACGGCAAAGTTTCCTACGCGCTCGAAGGTTCCATCTTCGTCGCCGGCGCGGCCATCCAGTGGCTGCGCGA
>DBLB01000102.1:301-753 GCA_002298695.1 Clostridiales bacterium UBA735
ACGCGCGCGGCGCGATCGTCGGTCTGACGCGCGGCTGTAATCGTGCGCACATCGTCCGCGCCACGCTCAATTCCCTGACCTACCAGACCTGGGACGTGCTGAACGCCATGCGTGCCGATTCCGGCATCGCCCTGTCCGCCCTGAAGGTCGACGGCGGGGCCAGCGCCAACAACTATCTGATGCAGACACAGGCGGACGTTATCGGCGCGCCGGTGCTCCGGCCCACGTGCGTGGAGTCCACGGCAATGGGTGCAGCGTACCTCGCGGGCCTCGCGGTCGGCTTCTGGCGCGATCAGGCGGAGATCCGCAGGATCTGGGCCGTCGATCGAACATTCGAGCCGCAGCTCGACGCGAGATCGCGCGACGCGCGTCTCCGCGGCTGGCACCGCGCGGTTCAGCGCGCCTTCGACTGGGCCAAAGAAGAGTAACACTTTTTTGAACCCATTCTTTTC
>DBLB01000102.1:787-2906 GCA_002298695.1 Clostridiales bacterium UBA735
CCAAGAAAAGAAAGAGGGCCGGTGCGAACCGTTGTCCTGAATTTGACTCAAAAGATTTTGGCTATCAGCTGTCCGTCGCGTCCATCCCTACCACCCGAAAGGTCTCTGCGCTCTGCGCATCGCCTTTCGGCGGAGCTGCGTCACAAAATCGGGAAGCAGTTCCCAGCCCGCCATCATCAAGATCGCGTGCGGCGCAGCGTCAGAAGAAGCCAGCTGCATTGCGCTTCCGCCAGGGCGGCGAAAGCTCCATATTCGCTGTCTCCTTCTTCCTTTCCAAACTGCGACCGCTTCGCTGGGTCACAGTTTGGGGATACGGGAGTACTCCCGGTTTTGATGGTTCTCTTTCTTTTCTTCACCGGGCGCGGCGGTTCTTTTCTTTCTCAAAAAGAGAAAGAAATGAATGGGGGCGCAAAAACAAATAGTTCACCGTGAGACTTTGAGAACGGCAGACCAGACCGCCCTACCTGGTGGTTTCTTTGGTTTGCCGTTTTTACTTCTGATTTTATAAAAACAATCCTTCTGAGGTGATTTTATGTATGATGTGATCATTGTCGGCGCAGGCGTGACGGGCTGTGCCGTCGCCCGCTATCTCAGCCGGTATCGCGGCAGCTTCCTTGTGCTCGAGCGCGAGGAGGATGTCTGCTGCGGCACCAGCAAGGCCAACAGCGCCATCGTCCACGCGGGCTTCGACGCCGCGCACGGCAGCCTGATGGCAAAATTCAACCTGCGCGGCAGCGAGCTGATGGAGCCGCTGTCCCGGGAACTGGACTTCCCGTACCGCCGAAACGGCAGCCTCATCGTCTGCATGTCCGAAGCCGACCGGCCCCGCCTGAACGCGCTCTATGAAAACGGCGTGAAAAACGGCGTTCCCGGCCTCGAGATCGTCGAGCGCGACCGGCTGCGCGAGCTGGAGCCGAACGTCTCCCCGGACGCAGTCGCTGCCCTCTGGGCGCCGACCGGCGCGATCGTCTGCCCCTTCGGCCTGACCATCGCGCTGGCGGAAAACGCCGCCGCCAACGGCGTCCGCTTCCAGTTCGACACAAAAGTCGGCGTCATCCGCCCCGAAAACGGCCATTGGGTCGTTGAGACCGACCGCGGCCTGTTCGAGACCCGCGCCGTCGTCAATGCGGCGGGCGTCTACGCTGACGTGCTGCACAACCAGGTCAGCGCGCGCAAGCTGCACATCACGCCGCGCCGCGGCGACTACTGCCTGCTCGACAAAACGACCGGCAGCTTCGCGCGCCACACGGTCTTCCAGCTCCCCGGGAAATACGGCAAGGGCGTCCTCGTCAGCCCGACCGTCCACGGCAACACCATCGTCGGTCCGACGGCCATCGACATTGAGGATAAGGACGGCACGAACACGACCGCCGCCGGTCTCGACGAGCTGATCGCCAAGGCCGGGGCCACCATGCAGAATCTGCCCATCCGGCAGGTCATCACGAGCTTTGCCGGTCTCCGCGCCCACGAGGATGGCCACGAATTCGTCCTCGGTGAATGCCCGGACGCGCCCGGCTTCTTTGACTGCGCGGGCATCGAATCGCCCGGCCTCAGCTCTGCGCCCGCCGTCGGCGAATATACCGCGCAGCTCCTGAAAGAGAAACTTTCTCTCGCAGAAAATGCCGACTTTGTCGGAAAACGCACCGGAATTCTCGACCCGAAGACGCTTTCGCGCGAAGAATATAATGCCCTTATCGCGCGCGACCCGGCCTATGGCCGCATCGTCTGCCGCTGCGAACAGGTCACGGAGGGCGAGATCGTCGACGCGATCCGCCGCGTCCCCGGCGCGCGCAGCCTCGACGGTGTCAAGCGCCGCACCCGCGCGGGCATGGGCCGCTGCCAGGCGGGCTTCTGCTCGCCGAAGGTCATGGCCATTCTGGCGAGGGAGCTCGGTGTCGACGAAGCGGAGATCACAAAATCCGGCGGCCATTCGCGCCTGCTGACCGGCTATCCGAAGGAGGAAACGAAATGAAACAGGTCGACGTGCTCATCATCGGCGGCGGCCCGGCGGGCCTCGCTGCGGCGATCGCCGCGCACGACGCGGGCTGCCAAAACGTCCTCATTCTGGAGCGGGACGCGCAGCTCGGCGGCATCCTCAACCAGTGCATCCACAACGGCT
>DBLB01000102.1:2930-7102 GCA_002298695.1 Clostridiales bacterium UBA735
TCCACACCTTCCAGGAGGAGCTGACCGGTCCGGAATATGCCCAGCGCTTCATCGATCAGGCCGCGCAGCGGAGCATCCCGTTTCTGCTGAATACGATGGTGCTCAGCATTGCGCCGGACAAGACCGTCACCGCAGTCAACTCGACCGACGGCTGCTTTACCGTTCAAGCGAAGAGCATCATCCTTGCCATGGGCTGCCGCGAACGGCCGCGCGGCGCGCTGAACATCCCCGGCTTCCGCCCCGCGGGCATCTATTCTGCGGGCACGGCGCAGCGCCTCGTCAACATCGAGGGCCGCATGGTCGGCCGCCGCGTCGTCATCCTCGGCAGCGGCGACATCGGCCTCATCATGGCTCGCCGCATGACGCTCGAGGGCGCAAAAGTCCTCGCCGTCGCGGAGCTGATGCCCTATTCCGGCGGCCTCAAGCGCAATATCGTGCAGTGCCTCGATGATTTCGGCATTCCGCTTTACCTCAGCCATACGGTCGTTGACATCGAGGGCCGCGAGCGCGTCACCGGTGTGACGATCGCCGAGGTCGGCGCGGACCGCCGCCCCATCCCCGGTACCGAGCGGCATTACGACTGCGACACGCTCCTGCTCTCCTGCGGCCTTATCCCGGAGAACGAACTGACGCGCGGCCTCGGCGCAGACATCAGCCCCGTGACGAACGGCCCGCTGGTCAACGAGCGGCTCGAAACGTCCGTCCCCGGCGTCTTTGCCTGCGGCAACGTCCTGCATGTGCATGACCTTGTCGACTACGTCAGTCAGGAGGCCGCCGCCGCGGGCCGCGCCGCCGCAAATTACGCCGCAGCGGGCGAAACTGCCGCGCATGAGCGCCCGATCGCCGTCTCCGGCGGCGTGCGCTATACCGTTCCTGCCACGCTCGACCCGACGCGCATCCGCGAAGACCTGACCGTCCGCTTCCGCGTCGGCAGCGTCATGCGGAATCGCCGCGTCGTTGTGACGTTCGACGGCAAACCGGTCGTGCAGAAAAAGCGCCCCATCCTCGCGCCCGGCGAGATGGAGCAGGTCGTGCTGACGCCCGCGATGTTTGCCGCGCATCCGGACGTCCAAGAGATCAAAATCAGCATCGAGGAGGCGTAAATCATGGAAAAGCGAACATTGACCTGTATCAACTGCCCCCTCGGCTGTCAGATCGAGGTGACGCTGGACGGCGGCGCTGTCCAGTCCATCACCGGCAACACCTGCAAACGCGGCGCGCAGTATGCGGCCAAAGAGGTCACGCACCCGACGCGCATCGTCACGACATCCGTTTCTGTCACCGGCAGCAGGACCGGCGCGCATACCGTCAGCTGCAAGACCGCGTCCGACATCCCGAAGGAGAAGATTTTCGCCGTCATCGACGCGCTCCGCGGCCTGACCGTCCCTGCGCCCATCCGCATCGGCGACGTTCTTCTGCCCGACGCCGCCGGAACCGGCGTCCCCATCGTTGCCACCAAAAACATTGATTAAAGCAACCCGGCGGAGCGAAAAATTCGTCCCGCCGGGTGTTCTTCCGCTCAGTGCGCCTGCTCGGCCATCGAGAGCAGCTCGTCGTGGCTGAGCTCCACCGCCTCGCCGAAGCGCACAAAGATCCCGTTCGTCACGGCGCTGCGCCAGACCGCCGGATCCGCGATCGGCCGGAACCGGAGCTTCTCCAGATGCGGCCGCATATCCAGCAGCAGCCGGCTGCCGGACACAAAGTCCACCTGCAATACATAGCCCTCCAGCGGCTCCACCGCCGCAATATATCTCCGGTACAAACCCGCATCGCCCCTTTCCCGATCAAAAAATCCACCGTACCATCATTGTACGGTAGATTTTCCGATTTTTCCATTAACCGAAAGTTAGGGTGTGCTGGAAATCGGCCGCGAGAAATTCTGCGTTGGGGTCATTTCCCCATCATCTCGGCCAGCCGCCGCCGTTTGGTGCGCGTATCGCCGTCCATCAGCAGCTTGGAGTAGATCTGGTTGACATACTGCTTCACGCTTCCCTCCGAGAGATACAGCTTTTCCGCGATCTCGCGGTTGCTCAGCCGCGCGGCAGCCATCGCCGCGATCTTCCGTTCCTGCTCCGTCAGCACTGCAAATGCCGCCGGAAGCGCATCCCTCTGCCGGATCGCCGCGCAGCGCGCCTCATACGCCTCGCCGAGCTGCTGAATATCCCGGACAAATCCATCCGCAGCGCAGCGCTCCAGCGTCAGGCGCAGATACCGGTAGTTCTCCACGAACGGCATTCGAAACCCGTCCGCCCGGGCATCCGCCAGCGCCCTTTCCAGCAGCGCCAGTGCTTCCGCCTGCTTGCCCATCTGCGCGTAGGCCGCCGCCGTCTGGATCCGCACCAGCATCGCCGTCAGCGCATAGTGCATCTCTGTGCAGACCTGCATCTGCCCCTCGCTCCGCGCGATCACCCGGGCCCAGGCCCCCTGCGCCAGATTGACCTGATTTTCGATCCACTCCATCATCGGCCGTCCCGGCCCGAGGTAGTTCACGCTTTCCAGCCGGTGTTCGCGGAACACCTCCGGCGCGTTCCCCTCCTCGCCAAGCAGCGCGGCGTAGTAGGCCCGCAGGGCGTTGAAAATGTTCAGCCAGGACACATTGTGGTGCTGCATCAGCAGCGTCTGCTGCCTCTCTAAGCTGTACCGCGGCGTCATCGCCGTACACAGCGACATCCGCCACGCCAGGAAATCACAGCAGAGCGCCATATTTTCCTGCCCGTTGCCTGCGATCTGCGCATACGCGCGCTCCAGCGCGATCTCCGCATCGTCAAACCGCCCCTGCAAAAATGCCGCCTCGGCGCGCATGATCTTCTCCGCGCCCTGCCCATGGCCGTTCGTAATTTTATAGTAGTGCGGCATGCACGCATCCATTTCTTCCAGCTCTTTTTCCAGTCCGCCCGGCGCACGGTGGAACATCATCAGCACCGACGGAGAACCGAATGTCCACCCGCCGCTGCTGCGGATGCTGATGGCCGGGCGCGACATCTGCCGGCTCGCGCTGCGGTGCAGGCGGCTCATCTCGGAGATATCGTTGTAGCAGAGAAAGCTCATGATGAGATCGCACTCGCCGAGCAGATTTCCCTGCTCCGCCGCGTCCATCCCGGGCTGCGCCTCGATCGCCGCGAGAAGCATTCCCCGCAGCGCCAGCATCCGTGGGATCTGCCGCCAGTTGAACATGCTCCGCATCAGCACCAGAATGGCCAGCGGATGCCTTGCCAGCACCTCCGCCGGACATCCGTCCAGATAATCCAGCACCGCCTCGGGCCGGAGCGACGAGAGCAGGATGCCCGCGTCCTCCTGCACCGTCCGCAGCAGCGCGTCGTCGTTCCCGCTGGCCCGGTAGGCGCGCATCGCGTGCAGATACTGTCCGCGCGCTTCATACCACGCGCCGTACCGGTCGCGGTAGAGTCGCTGCTTTTCCGCTTCCAGCCGGAAAAACGTCCGCTCGGCGCATTCCTTCATCATATGGTGGAACCGGTACGTCTTTCCGTCCGGCAGCAGCCGGACGAATGCGTTCCGCTCCGTCAGCGCAGCCAGAACGCCCGACGCATGCCGGCTTCCCGTGATGAATTCCGCCATTTCCACCGTAAATTCATCCGCCAGCCCCATGACCGCCAGAAATTCCTGCNNGATCATGGCCGCCGTGAACATTGCATAGATGTCCGAATTTCCGTCCGGCAGCGCCCCATGCTCGGCCAGGGTCCGCAGATTCAGATAAATTGCGGAAAACCAGCCCTCGCTTGCGTAGAGCAGCGCGTCGACCTGCCCGTCGCTCAGCTCCGTGCCGCACCGGTGCGCATAGACCGACAGCTCCGTGTGGTTCAGCCGCAGCTGCTCCACACCGATCTGATAGACGCGCCCGCCCAGCCGCAGCGCCGCCTCGCCGGGCAAAAACCGGTCGCGGCTGGCCACGATCAGATGCACCGTCTCCGGCAGCCGCCCGGCCAGCGTGCAGAGGAACCCCGCCGCGCGCCCATCGGTCAGCAGATGAAAATCGTCAATAAAGATATAATACGTCCGCTCGCCGCCCAGTGCAAAGCACAGCGTATCCGTCAGCAGGCTGCCCCCCGCGTCGTCCGCCGGGCACGCGCAGTCCTGCAAAACGTCCAGCCCCGCATGGGAAAACGCATCCTGTACGCTCTTCCAGAAAATCGCCAGATTGTCGGAATAGACGC
>DBLB01000102.1:7211-24176 GCA_002298695.1 Clostridiales bacterium UBA735
GAGATCGGCCGCAGACACTCCTGCAGCCGCTCCGAGATATAGATCGTATTCAGATTCCACTTCCGTTTCGGCATCTTCTCTCCCCTGTCCCAGTCCCGCCGGCCGCTGTGCCGGCGCTCTTTTCTCAGACACGCGCGGTCCGTTCGCAGCGCCGGATCATCTCTTCGATCATCCCGCCCTGCAGCTGGCACACCCGCTGAAAATCCCGCAGGATGTCGCCCTGCATCCCCTGCATCATCCACTCCGTGATCAGCCCGAACAGCTGCCCGCGGTACAGCCCGATCAGAATCTCCCGATCCTGTTCGGCGATCGCCGCGTCCCCGATCGCCTGGTTCAGATACGCCCGCACCAGATAATCGCACATCCGCAGCAGATTTTCCACATAGAAATCCCGCCCGACCGAGCGGTAGATATGCAGCGCCGCCTTCCGATGCTGCAAAGCAAACTCGATTGCCGACTGCATGCACGCCTCGATGGAATCCACACTCCGGTAGCGCGCCATGATGGCGTCCGCCTCGTCCGTGATGATCTTCTCCATCAGATCCGGAATGTCCCGGTAGTGATTGTAAAATGTCTTCCGGTTGATGCCGCACGTCTCCACGATCAGCTTCACCGTAATTTCGCTGAGCGGCCGCTGCTCAAGCAGCTCCAGAAACGTCCGCCGGATGGTGTCCTGCGCCTTGCCTGCCATGCCCTCACCTCTTACTCCCAGTGTACCATAGCGTCCCGGAAATTACAAACGAAACTCTCCACAATTCTCTCCATTTGCCCACTTTTCCTTTTCCGATTCTTATGTTATACTGTTGGCAAATTGAACGATCTCACACGGAGGTAACAAGCATGCGTTCTGTCGATCCGCTCCGCATTGCAAAAACAGGCTATCTTGTCCTGTCCGCCCTGCTCATTCTGGCCGGCGCGGCGCTGACGTTCTTCCCATCCGTCTCCGGGACGGTGCTCGTCATCCTGCTCGGCATTCTGTTTCTGCTGTTCGGCGGCGTCAAGCTCGTCGGCTTCTTCGCGCGCGACCCCTATCAGCTCGTCTTCGAGACGGATCTCGTCTTCGGCATCCTCTATCTCGTCTTCGGCGTGCTCCTTCTCGTCCGTCCGGCGCATACGATGGCCTTTTTCGGCGCTGTCTTTGGACTGCTCCTGCTCTCCGACGGCCTCACCCGCGTCCGCATCGCCCTCGACGCCAGGCCCTTCGGGATCCGCGCCTGGTGGCTGATCCTCGTCTCCGCCATCCTGACGGCCGTGCTCGGCGTCGTGCTGTTGTTCCACCCCGGCGAGGGTTCGCAGGTGCTGCTTCAGCTGCTCGGCATCTCCCTGATGGCCGACGGCATCATGAACATCAGCACCATCCTCACCGCTGTCCGGATCATCCGCAATGCCCGTCCGCGCGATGACGGCGACGACTATGAGCTCGTCGACGACTGACCCTATCCCGCCCGAAAGGAGGATTTCCCTATGAATCAGACCCCGGAAGCCACCGGCGCTTCCTTCATGGAAAAGCTCGCTGCCTTCATCGTGGACAAACGCAGCCTGATTTTCCTCATCACGATCATCCTGCTCGTCTTTTCCGCCTTCTCCCGCAACTGGGTCGAGGTCGAGAGCGACCTGACATTCTACCTGCCAGAGGATTCCGAAACGAAGCAGGCCCTGACCGTCATGGACGGTCAGTTCATCACCTACGGCACCGCCAAAGTCATGGTCGCCAACATCACGCCCGACGAGGCCGCCGCGCTGAACAACACGATCCAGTCCATCCGCGGCGTCCAGATGGTCGACTACGATGAAACATCTGACCACTACAACAACCTCTCCGCGCTCTACTCCATCACCTTCGCCTACTCCGAGGACGACGATGACGCCTGTCTCACCAGTCTCGACGCGGTCCGTGACGCGCTCTCGTCCTATGACGTCTACGTCTCCACCGACCTCGGCAACACGCAGGAGGAGACCATCGACCACGAGATCAACATCATCATGATCTATGTCGCCGTCGTCATCGTCGTCGTGCTCCTGCTCACATCGGAGACCTACGGCGAGGTGCCGGTCCTGATCCTCACGTTCGTGGTCGCCCTCGTCGTCAACCAGGGCACAAACTACCTGCTTGGCAAGATCTCCTTCGTCTCCAATTCCGTCACGAGCATTCTCCAGCTGGCCCTTTCCATCGACTACGCGATCATTTTCTGCAACCACTTCAAAGAAGAGCACCGTCTCTTCCCCATCCGCGAGGCCGTCATCGCCGCCCTCAGCAAATCCATCCCCGAGATCGGCGCGAGCTGCCTCACGACCGTCGGCGGCCTGGTCGCGATGCTGTTCATGCAGTTCAAGCTCGGCCCCGACATGGCCATCTGCCTCATCAAGTCCATCGCCTTCGCGCTGCTCTCGGCGTTCCTCGTCATGCCGGGCCTGCTGATGCTCTTCGGCCCGCTGATCGACCGCACAGCACACCGCAGCTTTATTCCGAAGGTCTCCTTCATCGGCAAATACGACTACGCCACGCGCTACTTCGTCCCTGCCATCTTTCTGATCTTCATTGTCTTCGGCTTCAAGCTGTCCTCCGGCTGCCCGTATGCATACGGCTACAGCCTCCTGACCACGCCGAAACTCAACGAAACACAGATCGCCGAAAAGATGATCGAGGAGAATTTCCCCTCTTCCAACATGCTTGCCCTCGTCGTTCCCGCCGGGGATTATGACAAGGAAAGAGCCCTCCTGGCCGAGCTCGGGACCTATGACGAGGTTCAGTCCTCCATGGGCCTGACCAACATTGAGGCCATGGACGGCTATATGCTCGCCGACAAGCTCACCCCGCGCCAGTTCGCCGAGCTGGCCGGCCTGGACTATGAGCTGGCCGAGGTCGTCTATGCGGCCTACGCTGCCAATCAGGAGAATTACGGCCAGCTTGCCGGCAATCTCTCCAACTATCAGGTGCCGCTCATCGACATGCTGCTCTACGTCTGCGACCAGATCGATTCCGGCCTCGTCACGCTCTCGGACGACCAGACCGAACTGCTGAACACTGCCCGGACGCAGATCCTCGTCGCCAAAAACCAGCTTCAGGGCCCGGATTACAGCCGCATGCTGATCTATCTGAACCTGCCCGTCTCCGGCGATGAGACCTATCACTTCACCGATACCATCCACGAGATCGCCGAGAAATACTACCCGGACGGCCCGGTCTACCTCGCCGGTGACAGCACGAACGAATACGACTTTGAAAAGTCCTTCGCCGTCGACAACACGGTCGTCAGCATCGTCTCGGTGCTCATCGTGCTCGTTGT
Source organism: Clostridiales bacterium UBA735 (assembly GCA_002298695.1). Classification (GTDB taxonomy): domain Bacteria; phylum Bacillota; class Clostridia; order Oscillospirales; family Oscillospiraceae; genus CAG-170. The sequence continues at coordinate 10,499 of DBLB01000102.1, forward strand.
CCTGCTCTTCACATTCAAATCCGCGGGGATGCCGCTGCTGCTGATCCTGGTCATCCAGGGCAGTATCTGGCTGAACTTCTCGTTCCCGACGATCACGGGCAAATACCTGTTCTTCCTCGGCTACCTGATCGTCAGCTCCATCCAGATGGGCGCGAACATCGACTACGCCATCGTCATCGCCACCCGCTATCAGGAGCTCAAGGGCAAAATGCACCACCGCGACGCCATCGTCGAGACGCTGAACTTCGCGTTCCCGACGATCCTGACCTCCGGTTCCATCCTCTCCGTCTGCGGCTTCCTGATCGGCAGCATGACCTCGGAACCGGTCATCGCCGGCATCGGCGAAAGCCTCGGCCGCGGCACGGTCATCTCCATGTTCCTTGTCATGTTCGTCCTGCCGCAGATTCTGCTTGTCGGCAGCAGCATTGTCGACAAGACCTCGTTCTCCGTCCCCTCCGTGGCGGTCGGAGAGCACAAAACCGCCCATGGCCGTATCGTCATCAACGGTATGGTCGCGGGCCGCATCAACGGTACCATCCGCGGCACCATGCGCGCCGTGATCGAAGGCGACGTCGACCTGAGTCTCGTCTCGGGCGCAGCCGAGGAAGAAGAGGAGGCGGAAGACCATGAAGAATAATTCCCTTCGCCGCATCCTTGCGGCGCTGCTGGCGCTGCTGCTCTGCTCGTTCGCCGTGCTGCCGGTGTTCGGCGTCAATGACGCGGACGAACCCGCAGACGCCGCAGAATCCACAGAATCCACTGAATCCGCAGCCTCTGACGCGCCCGAAGCCGCCGCAGAGGATGTCATTTCCATCGCTACGGCGGACGATCTGCTCGCGCTCGCCGCAAGCTGCACGCTCGACAGCTGGTCGCTCGGCAAAACCGTCGTCCTTGAGGCCGACCTCGACCTCAGCGACGCCGCATTCCGCCCGATCGCGACCTTCGGCGGCACGCTCGACGGACAGGGCCACGCCATCCGCGGCCTGTCCGTGACGGATGCCATGAGTCCTGCCGGCCTGATCGGCACGCTGCAAGCGACCGGCGTCGTCCGCGATCTGACCGTCGAAGGCACTGTCGCCCCAGGCGGCGACAGCGTCTCCACCGGCGGCATCGTCGGCGAAAACGACGGCCTGATCGAAAACTGCGCCTTCCACGGCGCGGTCTCCGGCGTCTGGGCCTCCGGCGGCATCGCCGGTGAGAACAAGGCCGCCGGAACCGTCCGTGCCTGCCGCGTCTCCGGCACGGTCGACGGTGAAAACCGCACCGGCGGCGTCGTCGGCTGCAACCTCGGCACGATCGAAGACTGCCGCAACAGCGCCTACGTCAACATCGAAAGCGTCGACCCCGGCATCGACCTCACCGACCTGAATTTTGACTTCTCGCTCGACCTCTCCAAGCTCAGCGAGCTCGGCACCGCCCACATCGCCACCGATACCGGCGGCGTCGCGGGCTATTCCTCCGGCGTCATCACCGGCAGCGCCAATGCCGCCACCATCGGCTATCCGCACATCGGCTACAACGTCGGCGGCATCGCCGGCCGCAGCTGCGGCCAGATCACCGACTGCACAAATACCGGTTCCATCCACGGCCGCAAGGATGTCGGCGGCATCGCCGGACAGGTTGAGCCCTACCTTGAGGCAGAGCTCGACGAAAAAACGACCGCCAAGCTCCGAACCCAGCTGAACGATCTCTCCTCCCTTGTGGATAAGGCCGCAAACGACGCCCAGGGCAGCGCAGGCGGCGTCTCGTCGCAGCTGAACGCCCTCTCCGGCTACGTCGACAGCGCCGTGGACGCCGCGAACAGCGTCCGCGTCAACGTCTCCGGCAGCGGCAGTGTCACCGGCGGCGGCAATGTGACCGGCGGCGGCAGCGTCGCGGGCGGCGCAAACGCCGATTCCACGACCACTGGTTCCCTGGACACGGCCTCCGGCATCGGCGCAGCTTCCGGCAGCGGCGTCAGCATAGACGTATCGCATACGTCCGATTCTGTTTCCATAGACGTCGGCAAGGGCAGCGCTTCCGGCGTCGGGGCCGGCAGCGCAGCAGACGCCTCCGTCGACCATACCGGGACGATCACCGGCGGCGCGGATGCAAATGGTGCCGTCACCGGCAGCGGCGGTCTGGACGCCAGCGGCAGTCTCGTCGCCGCGCCCGATCTCGGCGACCTCACCTCCGCGATGAACGGCGTCACCAGTCAGCTCACGCTTGTCAACGGCGCGCTCAACGGCGCGGTCGGTACCGTGGCAAACGACGTGCGCGCCATCAACAAAAAATGCAACGAAATTTCCGAGACGCTCTTTGACGCCATCGACAATGCCAGAAACAGCGCCGGCAGCTTTCTGACCGACACCTCCAACAACGACGTCGACAAGGTCACGCGCGGAAAGCTCAGCGCCTCCCGCAACGAAGGCCCCGTCTCCGGCGACATCAATACCGGCGGCATCGCCGGTTCCATGGCCTTCGAGTACACGCTCGACCCGGAAGACGATGTTTCCTCCGACCTTTCCGGCGAATATCAGCGGCAGTACACCTACCGCGCCATCGTCCAGCGCTGCGTCAATACCGGCGCCGTGACCGGCAAGCGCAGCTATGTCGGCGGCATTGCCGGCCGTATGGATCTCGGTCTGGTCACCGACTGCGAAAGCTACGGCGCGCTCGCCAGCGAGGCCGGCTCCTATGTCGGCGGCATCACCGGCCTGACGTCCGCCACCGTCCGCAGCAGCTATGCCAAGTGCAGCCTCTCCGGCAAGTCCTACGTCGGCGGCATTACAGGTTCCGGCGTCGCCGAGACGGTTGACGGCGGCGGCAGCACGGTCGCCGGCTGCATCTCCCTCGTGAACATCACCGCCTGCGAACAGCATGGCGGCGCGATCTCCGGGGCCGACGCCGGCACGTTCACCGGCAACCGCTTCCTCTCCGACTCGCTCGCCGGCCTTGACCGCGCCAGCGCCTCCGGCCGCGCAGAGCCCATCTCCTACGAGGAACTGGCCGAAACGGACGGCCTGCCGGACACGATGACCACGTTCACGCTCTCCTTCGTCGCAGACGGCGAGGTACTCTCCGCAAAGCGATTTGCCTACGGCGCTTCGTTCACCGAAGACACCTTCCCGGACATTCCGGAAAAGGACGGCTATTATGCTGCCTGGGATTGCGAAAGCCTCGAAAATCTGCATGGAGACACTACCGTCACCGCCGTTTACACGCCCTACGAACCCGCGCTGGCCTCGGCGGAAACTCGCGAGGACGGCCGGCCCGTCATGCTGGCCGAGGGCAGCTACTCCGACGGCGACACGCTCACCATGACCGCCGAAGCACAGACGCCCTCTGTGTTCCACGTCAGTTCCGGAAGTCCCGGAAACCGCATCCGTGCCTACTTTGAAAGCTGGACGTCCGGAAAACTCCCGCCCATGTCCGCCAACTGGGAGGTCGTCGAGCAGTGGTCCGTTCAGATCAGCAGCAATTCCCCCGCCCCCTACCGCGTCCGCTATCTCCCCCCGGAGGGCAGCACCAGCCGCCTGCGGGTCTATGTGGAGCAGGACGGCGTCTGGCAGACGGCAGAACACGAGGCGATCGGCAGCTATCTTGCCTTCGACCTCCCGCAGTCCAGCAGCCGGATCGCCATCGTCTCGACGATGCCCGTCTGGTGGGTCTGGGCGGCTGCGGCGCTGCTGCTCGCACTTCTGATCTTCCTGCTCGTGCATTTCATCCGCAAGGCCGTCCGGCATGCGCGGCAGCGCCGCGAGGCCACGCCGCAGCCGGCAACGGTTCAAGCCGCTGCCGGAACCGAGAGCGGAACCGTTGCGGAACCGAACGTTGAACCGGCGCGAACCGGGACAGCGTCTGACGGCGAGGCGGAGCAGCTCCTCGCCCGCGCCAGAACCGCCGAAGAAAAGCTGGCGCAGCTGGAACAGGAGCTCGCCGCACTCCGCGCGGCGCAGTCCGCAAGCGCCCCAGATCCTTCCAGTCCATCCAAAACCGCAAGCTCGGCCTCTGCACCAGAGGACAGCCGCCCAAAAGCTGAGGCGGCCGGAACGGCCGCCGCTCCGAAGCGCCGCTTCCGCTGGTGGATCCCGGTCGTCGTGCTTGCCGTGCTGCTGGCAGCCGGCGCAGTCTGGTTCTTCGGGTTTTCGAATGCAGCGACTGAACTGAACGCTTATCGGATTCTGCGCAGATACAGCGATCAGGAGCTTTCCGCGTTCGATGCCTCGCTGGCGTTCCAGACGGACGATCAGCGCATGGACACCGACGTCTCCGTCATGGCAGCCATGCTGGACGGTCAGCGCGTCTTTGTGCTTCACACCGATGGCCTGACGCTCTATGAGGCCGGGAGCACCCTGTATCTCGAAAACGGACGGGCGTACACGCTCGGCGCGGGCATTTCGGACTATGGCGCGCTGCTGGAAACGGCTGCGGAGCTGTATCAGCTGACGGACGCAAAAACGGAGAAAACCAACGAGGAAACCGTCTATTCCATCACCGTTTCCCCAGAAAATTCAAAGAAGCTGACAGAAGTCCTTTTCCCTGCCGCATCCGACTATTTGCCGGATTCCATGGAAATCACACTTGAACTGCACGTCGTGGACGAGCAGCCCTCGGTACTCTGCTTCCGTTCGGCGCTGTCCGGGACAGGCGGCACGGCGCTGGACGTCACCCTGACATTCCGCGGCGGCGCAGTCGAGTCTCCCGCAATTCCGGAGGCGGTGCAGACTGCAATGAATGATCCGGAAAACACGGAGAAAATTGCTATTTCCAAGGATATTTTCCGCCTGATCTCGGCGTGGGATGCGTTCCTCGCACCGGATACCTGCTCCGCCGATCTGACGCTCTCAGCCAACTGCGGCCCCGTCGTGTTCGACACCACGCTCGCCTATGACCGGCTGCGTACCGGCGGGCAGCGCATTGAGCGTGTACAGAAGGGCGCGCTTTCCGTGTACATTTCCGAGGACAAACTCTGCGATTCTTCCGGAAATTCCGTAGAGATCGGAACAAATTCATTTGCGGATTCCGCGAAGCTGCCGGAGCTGGCCTGCACGGCGGTGCTCTCGGGTACGCCTGACTGCACCTCTGCCGGCAGCACGTACACCTACACACTGTCCCTTGATGCAGACGGCATGGCTGCGATCGCGGAGGCCATTGCCCCGGACGCGGCCTCGCTGGATCTGACATACCGTTCCGGCAGTCTCACGGTCACTGTGCAGGACGATGCGCTCGCCCGCGTGACACTGACCTGCACCGGCAGTGCGCGGATCATCCTCTCCGACACCGAATTTACCCTTTCCGCGGAGATTCTGCCTGCCTCGCGCGCCGTGGAATTCCCGGCCCCCGTTTTGCGGGCATTGAAGAACGAATAAGAGAGAGAAGGCAAACACATGGGAAACAGAATCATCTGCATCGGCCGCCAGTTTGGCAGCGGCGGGCACGAGATCGCCGTCAAAACAGCAAATCAGCTCGGGATCAAGGTCTATGAGCGCGAGCTGCTGCGGCTGGCCTGCGAATACGGTGAGCTTTCCGAAAAATCAATGTACGATTCGGACGAGAAGGCGACCAATCCGTTCCTGTTCCGCACGGTCCACGAGGGCAACTATCATGTGCTGCGCGGAAAGCCGACGTCTGAGGTGCTTTTTGCGCTGCAAAGCCATGAGATCCGCAAGCTGGCGAAGCGCGAGGAGTGCATTTTCGTCGGCCGGTGCGCCGATTTCGTCCTGCGCGACCGGGACGTGCGGCTGCTGCGCGTGTTCATTTCCGCGCCGGAGGAGCAGCGCGTGGTGCGCAAGATGGAGCAGGAGCATCTTTCCTACAACCAGGCCGTCCAGCTGGTACGCAAGATGGATAAGCAGCGGAAGAAATATTATGAGACGTACACCGGGCAGGTCTGGGGGTCGCCCCACTGTCATGACCTCTGCCTGGATACCGGCCGTTATCCCATTCAGGACTGCGTTGAGATCATTGCCGCGAAATTTCATACGCTGTAAAATAGCCGCCCTCTTTCAAGAGAAAGAGGGCGGCTTGATCGTTGATCGGGCGGCGCCGGGTACGGATTTTCCGGAGGTTTTGGGCGAGATCGGCGCGTGCTGCCGGGCGGACAGAGGCGTCCGCCCCTACAGGGTGCGGAGAAAGATTTCGGATGGTGCAGGCAGCACAAAAAACGGGAGAGGCAGATGGTTCTGCCTCTCCCGCCGGATCCTGCGCTTATTGGTTGAGATATGCGTAGATCGCCATTGCGACCTCGGCGCGATTCGCGCTCTGCGCCGCATTCGACCCCTGCGCGGCGTTCAGAATGCCAGTCGTGTAAGCCCATGCAACGTCATTCTTTGCCCAGTTGGAGGCGGTGACGCCTGCCGGAAGGGCGGTTTCCGGAATATTTCTACCCCGGAACCTGGCATAGCGGCTGAGAATCGCAGCCAGCTGCTCACGGGTCACAGGCTGCTCCGGACGGAACGTGCCGTCCGTGAAGCCGTCTACAATGCCGTTTGCGGAAGCCCACTGCACGGCGTCGCTGTAGTAACGGCCCGCAGCGACGTCGGAGAACAGTTTCCCGCTGTCGACGGCCGGTTCCTGCTCCATCCGGTAGAGGATGGTCACGAGCATGCCGCGCGTCAGCGTGGCGTCGGGGCTGAATGCATCGGCGCTCGTGCCGTTCATGAGGCTGTTGGCATAGACGTATTTCACCCCGTCAAAATACCATCTGTCCGCGTCCACATCGGCAAACGGCAGGCCGCTGCCGGCGTTTTCATTCTGCGGGAGTTTCGCCGGCTGACCCGGCATGGAGGGGGTGGCCGGGTCAGCGGGCGGCGGCGTGAGATCGCGGTCGGCGATCTGGTAGAAGCTGCTCTGCGCGCCGGAGAGCGTCAGCGTGCCGTCCGGCCCGACGGTCGCATAGACTTCGTCACCTGGGAGGACGTTGCCGATGCTGGCCGTCCAGAGGCCGTCCTGCTGCTTCCAGTCGACGCTTACGGTGCGCGGTATGATCTCCCAGGTGCCGAGCTCCCGGGTTGCCGCATAGTTGGGGAATTCGTCCTCGGGCCGGATTGCGACGCCGGCCTTCAGGTCGATCGTGCCGGAGGCGAGCACACGCGTGGAGGGCACGCCCGGCCATTCGATGACATTGCCTTCGCTGTCGGCCAACACCCAGCGGATGTCGTATTTCTGAAGCGTTTCGTTCAGCGCGAGCAGGTCCTTTTCCAGCAGATAGCCGCCGGCTGTGACGGTGATGTCGGAGCGGCGGAACTCGTCGCCGTACTCAACTTCATAGTTAGCGATCTTGATCGGCAGCGGCCGGCGCGCGACGGTGACGGGGATCTGCCGCTCGACCGGTTCAGAACCGTCTGCCGGAAGGAAGCGCAGCGTCTGCATCGAGGTGCCGGCAGGCAGGATCTCCTCCGCTGCCGCAAACTCAAAGGTGCCCTCCGCGCCGCCGGCGGCAGAACCGGCAAAGTTCAGCTTCGCTTCGCCGAGGACATAACCGTAGGTAGTTTCCGCAGATTCCGGCCAGACGATCTGCTGGATCTCCGCATCGTTCTGCGGCAGCTCATATGTCTGCACTGTATCCAGCGCAAAGGCGGCGCTGTCTTGTTCTGTGACGAGCAGGGAGAGGCCGGAGATGAGCGGATTGCCCGAGCGGATGAGATCGGAGATCTTGATGCCGGCCGCGCTCGGGAAAGTGTTGCGATCGATGATGCGGCGGCAGAGCTGCTTGTTCACATAATCCATGACCACAATGCCGGTCCGCGGGTTGTTTTTGGCGGTTTCCGTGCAGGGGGTGAACATGCCGTCGTTATAGAGCAGGTTGTTCATATATTTTGCGGCGCCGAGCGGCGTTGCGCCATAGGAATCGCTGGTGGTCTTGCTGGTGTAGTTGAAGACGAAGGCTTCTTTGCCGATCGTGTCCCCCTGGGACAGGTTGCCGTTCAGCTGCTTGATGGTGTTCGTGACCTGTGTCCACTTGTTGCCATCCGGGCTTTCATAGTCGTCCTGAATGTAGACGCTGACGGTGCTTCCGGATGCGACCTTCTGGGCATAGTGTTTGTCGTCGTCATAGCTGCTGTCCCACTGGGTGAGGTCCGGACCGACATAGTTGTACAGGATGTCGGGCATGCCGTCTGCGAAGTTCACGCGCGTCAGCATGACGATCTTGCCGCGTACGTCGCCGAGCTTCGGGCTGCTCATGCGGGCCTGCGTGACGCTCCAGGTCGCACTGCCGCTGCCCTTCGTCCAGTCGTAGAAGCGATCGGGGTTGGCCTTGATGTACTGCTTGAGGATGGTGCGCAGCGTTTCCATGCCCTTGGTCTTATCACCGCTGTCGATCTTGAGCGTCAGGATGACGGCCTCGGTCGGGTGGTTATCCAGATACGTGATGATCGTATCCAGCACGGAGGCAAAGGTCTTGTTGCGCGAATTGCCGTGATCCGGCGTGTGGCAGACATTGGAGGCGCTGCCGTGGACGAGGACCATTGTGTTTGAATCGTCGTTCCACGCCGTGCGGATGTCGAGCGAGCGGACGCCCGCATAGAGCTGCTGCTCGATGAAGTATTTCTGGCAGGAGACAAAGTTGGTGCTGGAATTCCAGCTGCCCTCCACATTGGCCGTGCCGGAATCGTGCGTGCCGGGGATGTTGAGCTCGGAGAGATAGCGGCTGTCGGGCAGCATGCTCATCCAGCTGGCGTATTTGTCCGTCTTGCCCATATCGGCCGCCGCGTCGCGGTTCAGTACCTGGATGCGCCAGCGGAAGGCATAGTTGCTCTGCACGACGTTGCAGCCCTCCTCGCTCCACGAGTTGCGCTTTTCGCCGCAGTTGTCCTTCGGGTTCTGGAAGTAGTTTTCCGGTGCAAGGTAGAGCGTGGAGTTCATGTTGCGGATGAAGAAGGTTTCGGGATCGCCGTCGCCGTCCTCCTCCAGATAGAACCACTGGGAGGCTGCGCCGGACTTGAATTCCCAGACGTGCAGGTTGCCGCCGGGCTTTTTGCTGCGGCCCTCGATGTCCCAGTAGCGGCCGCCGCCGGATTCGCGGAAGTTTTTGCACTGGATGCGGACGTAGGAGATGCCGTTGCTCTTGGTCTCCTCGTTCTCGATGTAAAATTTGTCGCTGACGCCGTATTTCCAGGTCTGGACGTCATTGCCGTTGGCAGTGCCGCTGTGCTGGGCGGTCAGTTCCCACTCGGTCGTCGTCACGGCGACGCGCTTGCCGTTCTGCCACCGCTCGGCGGGCGAGACGACGATGTAATCGCCTTTGCGCAGATAGCCGGCCGCCGCTGCATTTGCCGCCGACGCGCGGGCCGGGAGCAGCGGCAGCACCAGCGCCGCAAAAAGCAGCAGACTCATGATCCGTTTTTTCATCCTTTTACCTCCTTGGGTGTTCTCAGCTGCAATGTACCATAGCACGGACAGCCGCGCAAGCAAAGCTGCGCGAATCGCGCGCCGGACTGCGTGAATGGCAGCCCGGCGCGCGGTTTGGTTCAGAGATTCAGAAGGATATTGACACGGAAGGTGCGGTCCTCCGTTTCGATGCGGAGCTCGCCGTGGTAACGGTCGACCGCGGTCTGCACGGACATCAGCCCGATGCCGCCGCCCGGGTGGGCAGTGGAGCGCAGCCTGCCGCCCCGGCGGCGCAGGACGCCGTCATAGCGGTTTTCAACGATCAGACCGAGCATGCCGGGGCTGAGCAGCTTGCAGAGCACCTGCACCTGCCGCTCGTGCTCCGGAAGCGCGGCGCTGGCACGCAGGGCGTTTTCGAGCAAGTTGCCCAGCATCATGCAGAGGTCGGCCTCCGGCATCGGAAGCGTCTGCGGTAGCTCGAGCTGCCAGTCGATCGGCACGGCGGCGCGGCGGGCCGCGGCGTCGTAATAGCCGGCGATGGCATCGAACGCAGCGTTGGCACAGAGCGGCGCATGCTCTTCCGAGAGCTCGCCGGCGTAGTCCTTGAGGTAGCTGCGCAGCTCGTCCAGCCGCCCCGCTTCGCTCAGACCGGCAATCACGCGCAGATGCTGCCGGAAATCGTGGCGGAGCGTTCTGGTCTTGTCCATATAGGCGCGCAGCTCTTCATAGCGGCGGGATTCCACGGCGAGCACATGGTTCTCCTCGGTCAGGCGGAGATTGCGGGATGCTTCGCGGCCGACACAGTAGAACAGATAGAGAAACAGCAGATAGATGCCAAACGGCAGCAGGCCCGTCAGCACGGAGATCTGCTGCACGCGGCCGAGCAGCAGGATGTCCGCCCGCGGCGTGCGCGGCATGGAGAAGAGATACAGCCCCGTATAGCCCGCCGGCAGCAGCCAGATCGCGCGCCAGATGCGCTCGGATTCATACTCGCGCAGCAGCCAGCGCACCCAGGGCGCAGCCGTCAGCGCGTAAACGGCGCAGATCACCGCAGCGAGGCCGAGACAGACGAGGCTGGTTGCGGGCAGGCAGACGGGGGCGGAATTCCCGATCTCCGGGCGCGCGCAGATGAGCAGCGATTCCGTCGAGCAGATGGCCAGCAGGAAAACGCCGCTGAAAAACGAAAACGCGGCCCGCCAGAGCGGAAGCGCGCCCCGGAGCGCGCGCAGATAGAGCAGAAACGCGACGAGCAGCAGCGGCAGGAGCAGCAGATTGCTGTCCAGCCGGAAACGCGCGCAGAGCGCCGCGCCGCCCGCAATGCCGAGCACAAGGTAGAGCAGGGCGCAGAGCGCGGTCCGCCGCCGATTTTCGAGGAACTCCCACACCGGGAGCAGGCAGATCACCGCCGCCGGGCAAAGCGCGGCAAACTCCAGCAGATAGCGCGGGAACAGCGTCCAGTCCATATGGGTCTCCTTTCAAAGCTCCCGCCGCATGTGCCGGAACTGATATTGGGTAAACGCGGCGAACAGCCGCCCCTTGTCCTTCTGCCGGACGGGGAATGCCGCGCCGCCGAGCATCTGGATGGCGTCGCCCTCGAAGCGCAGCACCTTGTCCATGTTGACGACGACGCCGCGGTTGCAGAGAAGAAAGCGCGCCTCGGCGCAGAGCTGCTCCTGAATCTGTGCAAACGTCGCCGTGGCGCGGTATTCGCCCTCGTCGGTCAGGACGCTGACATAGTGGTTCTGCGCGAGAGCGTAGTGGATTTTTCCGAACGGGACGAGGATGCGCTGCCGGGTCACGCGCAGCTCGAGCTCCGGCTCCGGATGGCCGAGGACGGCCAGCAGATCGTCCAGCAGCGCCCGGACGCGCGCCTCGTCATAGGGCTTTCGCAGGTAGTCAAACGGGTGGAGCGGGAGCGCGTCCCAGACGTGCTCCGCCGACGAGGTCACGAAAACGATCGGCGTTTTCGGCTGCCGCTGCCGCAGACGGCGGGCGGTTTCGATGCCGTCCAGCTCCGGCATGCAGATGTCCAGGAAGATCGCGTCGAACTGCCCGGCGGTCTCGCTGCGCAAAAAGGCGCTGCCGCCGGAAAACAGGACGCAGTCCAGCCGGCAGGCCCCTGCCGCCGCAGCCTGAAGCGTGCGCTCCAGCGTCCGGGCATCGTGCGGGACATCCTCGATGATGGCACAGCGCAGGCGCATGTCCATTCCTTCTTTCCAAAAGTATACCATAGTTTTCCGGTTTTCCGGCGGTCATTTACGCCGGGAAACCGGTTGTTTGCGCGGAAAGCGCTGCCTGAAGCAGAAATTCCGCACCGGGATCCTGTCTTTTTTCCGTTTTTTCTGAGGTCACTATACCACAGCGGTCCCGGAAATTCAAATTCTGTTTCAAAAAAGCGCAGGGGCGTCTCCGGCAGGAGACGCCCCGGTTGGTGTGAAAATTCGGTTTTCAGGAAGCTCAGACCAGCAGGCGCGGGTCGGACTTGCCCTGGAAGATGTTGTCGGCGATGTCGATGGCGCACTTGTAGGTGTTCCAGAAGGACTCCAGCGTGGAGCTTGCGATGTGCGGCGTCAGCACGACGTTCGGCAGCTTGCGGTATTCGCTCTCGGCGGGAAGCGGCTCGGTCGTGAACACGTCCAGGCCGGCGCCGGCGAGCTTGCCGCGCTTGAGCGCGTCGATGAGGTCGTCGTCGTGGATGAGGCCGCCGCGGGCGGTGTTCACGAGGACAGCCGTCGGCTTCATCAGATCCAGCAGAGACTTGTTGATGCACTTCGCAGTCTGCTCGTTCAGCGCCATGTGGAGGCTGATGGCGTCGGCCTCGCGGAAGATCGTCTCCATGTCGGTAAACGTAACGCCGAGCGCTGCGGCGGCCTTCTCATCCTGATAGGTGTCGTAGGCCAGTACGCGGCAGCCGAAGCCGGTCAGCAGCTTCGCCAGCGTCTTGCCGACTGCACCGAAACCGAGAATGCCGACCGTCGCGCCGATCATCTCCGTGCCAATGGACGAATGCCAGGGCGCAGAGGTCAGGTTGGACGGGACGATATTGCGCTTGAGCGTCAGCATCAGCGTCAGCGCCATTTCGGCCACAGCCGTGGCGTTTGCGCCCTGCGTGCGCGCGATGTGGACGCCGCAGGCCTTCGCGTCCTCGAGATTGACGGCGTCGAAGCCTACGCCGTAGCGGATGAGCAGATGGTTGCGGGCGTTGATCTGAGAGAAGATCTCCTTGTCGTAGACCTCGCAGTCGATGATGCCGGCGTCGGCGTTGGCCAGCGCCTCGATGACCTTTTCGTTGCTGAACGGGTTGACCTTGACCCATTCGTACTCAATGCCCTTTTCGGCAGCGTAGGCCTTCGCGCGGTCGTTGAGGACGACGCTTTCGGGGAAATCCCGATAGAATACAGATACCAGTCGTTTCATGGGGATGCTCCTTTGTCAGTTGAATTTTTCGCGGTTGATCCAGAGTCCGAGCGCGGGGTTCGGAATGAAGAAAACTTCCTCGCCGTTCACCGTGTTATAGCCGTAATGCAGCGTTTTGGGGTCATATTTTGCGGCCATTTCGTCGTAGTCTGCCGGGCAGAAGCCGACGTCCGCGATCTCCTGCTGCGAGATCTCCTTCACGGCGTAGGTGATGGAGAAGCGGCCGTCGGATGAACCGTGGATGAGGTGCGCCGCCGCGCCCATGTTTTCGCGCAGGTCGGCGTTTTCCGGCTTCCGGAAGGCCTCGAGCGTCTGAAGCCGGCCGCGGTAGCCGTATTTGCGGATAAGCGTGTCCACCTGCGCGTCCTCGCCGAATTTTGCGACGCCGGGGGCCAGAATGAGAAGCTCGCCGCCGTCGGCGATCGCCATGCGCGTGCGGTAGACCGCCTTGTTGCCGAGCCAGGTAGATTTGAATTCTGCGGGGTCGAGGTAGACGACGCATTTCCGGATGCCGTGCTCAACAAAATCAATGTTGCGCTCCTGCGCCATCCTGACGGCCTCGGTCAGGCAGCTGCGTCCCTCGCTGAGGAACAGGCCGTGCATGACGCTCTCGCCCGCCGGGGCGGTGCAGACCGTCAGAGCAAACAGAATGGGGCGGTTCTGGAGGAAGTGCTCCATGCCGTAATCGAAAATTTTCCGGACCGGCGTGTGATCCTTGCCCATCATGCGCTCCATGCCGTAGACCGCGCCAACCATGTGGCTTTTGTTGATCATGTCGCTGCCGCCGACACCGACGAAGAGGTTCTTCGAATGGTTTGCCATGCCGATGACTTCGTGCGGCACGACCTGGCCGGGCGAGATGATGAGGTCGTAGCGCTCGTCCATCACGCGCTGGTTGATCTCGACGCTGACAGGGTCATGCCAGAGGCCCTCGGTGATCTCCTCGAGA
>DBLB01000023.1:0-15354 GCA_002298695.1 Clostridiales bacterium UBA735
CTTCCTGCGGCGCGAAGTAGCGGGATAGCGGGCGGTAGAGCAGCGCGGTGATGATGAGGCAGAGCACCATGTCGATGAACACATAGCTTCCGTTGTAGACTGCGGAATAGAGATACGGGTTCGTGAACGTGGAGTTAAAGAGCTCCGTCGGCTCGTAGATCTTGTAGATCGTGATGCCGCTGATGAAGTGGACGATGAAGCGGCAGACGCAGCCGACGACTGTGCCGATATAGACGCCGCCCTTCTTCCCGTGGAACAGGCCGGCCACGCCCAGCACGCCGAACGCCAGCAGATAGTCCAGCAGCATCGACGTCGGGCCCCAGGCATACGCGCCGTCGAGCAGCAGCTGCAAAAGACCATAGGCAAACGAGGTGAGGAACGCCGGGCCGACGCCCCAGCGCGCGCTGTAGAGGAAGATCGGCAGCATGCCGATGCAGACGCTTCCGCCCTGCGGCAGCTCGAGCAGCTTGAGGTAGCTCAGCGCCGTCGCCAGCGCGACCATGATGGCGCCCTCGCAAAGGGCGCGCAGCTTCTTGTGTTTCATGTTGTTTTCCTGCTTTCTTTCTGAGATCAACTCCAACGGAAACGATGAAAAAACCGCATTGCGGCCTGGCAATGCGGTGAAAGATCACGTTCTATACTCGCATTCCTACGCCGGTATTATCCGGATCAGGTGTGAGGGTTCAAGCGTTCGCTCATCTCAGCCGTATGATTACAGCACCCCTTGGAATTGTCGGCCTTATCATACCATTCCGCACAGATTTTGTCAAGAACCTGAACTATCTTGTTCCATGCCTCAGCGGAGGACTTCTTCTAAAAGCCTCCATGCGCTTCTTTCTTGCATTTATTCGCCCAATCTCATATAATAAAACAAATCCAACCGCAAAGAGGTATTATTTCCTATGAAGCGCTGTTTTATCTATTCCGCCGGCACATTCTACGGTCTGCGCGTGCAGCCGCAGCCCGGCGATTACCAGATCGCCGCCGACGCCGGCCTGCTGCTCTGCCGGAAGATCGGGCTCGAACCCGATCTTGTCATCGGCGATTTCGACTCCATGCCCCAGCCGCAGGACGGACCCACCGTCCGTGTCCCCGTGGAAAAAGACGACACCGACACCATGCTGGCCATCCGTGAGGGGTTGGCGTATGGCTGCACAGAGTTCCATCTCTATGGCGCGACCGGCGGCCGCCGTCTGGACCATACGCTGGCCAATCTCCAGTCGCTGGCCTTTCTCCGGCGGCATGGCGCGCGCGGCTTCCTCTATGACGACAACTTCGTCTATACCGTTCTCGAAAACGAAGCGCTCACCGTACCGCAGACCGTCCCCTGGGCCCTTCTCTCCATTTTTAATCTTGAATCGCCTGCCGAGGGCCTCACACTGCGCGGCGTGCAGTACGGGTTGACCGACGCCGTGCTGGACAGTGCGTTCCCCGTCGGCGTCAGCAACCACATTCTCGCGCCCGAAGCGCAGATCTCCGTCCGCCGCGGCCTGCTGCTCGCCGGTTGGGAGCTGCCGCCGCTTCCGTAGGGTGTATCTGAATTATTTCGTAAGATTTTCCGGATTTTATATTCTGTTTACATTTTTCGCCTACAATACTGATCTGAAGAACTGACAAAGGAGGCCCCTCTCTTGCCTCAGAGAAACAAAAAGAAACGCGCCGAACCGGAGCTGCCGGAGCGCCGCGCGCTCCCCGTCGTGCTGGCGGACGCCGCCGTCGGGCTGACCGACGCGCAGGTGGCCGAGCGCTTCGCCGCCGGCTGGGACAACCGCCCTGTGACGCCGCCGCGAAAAACCACAGGGCAGATCGTAAAGGAAAACGTCTTTACCTATTTTAATATGCTCTTTTTCCTGCTGGCCCTGTGCGTGATCGCCGTCGGCCAGTGGCTGAACCTGACGTTCATGGGCGTCGTCTTCTGCAATACCGTCATCGGTACCATTCAGGATCTGCGCGCCCAGCGCAAGCTGGACAAGCTGAAGATCCTGACCGAGACGGAATTTGACGTCGTCCGCAACGGAACGCTCGAACAGGCCCCCGAGGCGAAGCTCGTCCGGGATGACATCGTCGTCTTCGCCCCCGGCTGCCAGATCTGCGCGGACGCAGAGGTCGTCTGGGGGCAGTGCCGCGTCAACGAGGCGCTCGTCACCGGCGAATCGGACGAGATCACAAAACTGCCCGGCGACAGCCTGCTTTCCGGCAGCTTTGTCGTCAGCGGCGAATGCCGCGCGCGGCTGACCGCGGTCGGGGCCGACTCCTTCGTCTCTAAGCTCACCATCGAGGCCAAAAAAGCCGGCAAGCAGCCAAAATCCGAGATGATGCGCTCGTTGACCAGCCTCATCAAGTGGATCGGCTTCCTTGTCATTCCGCTCGGCGTGCTGATGTTCCTCAAGGAATACCGCTGGCTGGGCCGCGATCTGGTCACGTCCGTCATTTCTACGGTCGGGTCCCTGGTCGGCATGATCCCGGAGGGTCTCTACCTGCTGACCAGTCTCGCGCTCGTCGCCAGCATTCTCCGCCTCGCCCGGCGGCGGACGCTCGTCCATGATATGGACTGCATTGAAACGCTCGCCCGTGTTGACACGCTCTGCGTCGACAAGACCGGCACCATTACAGAACCTGCCATGATCGTCGACGACGTCGTTCCGCTCACGCCGGAGCGCTTCTGCGAAACGGACATCCGCGGCATCATGGCCGATTATACCGCCGCCATGCAGAACGAC
The DNA here is from genome assembly GCA_002298695.1 of Clostridiales bacterium UBA735. Lineage (GTDB taxonomy): Bacteria > Bacillota > Clostridia > Oscillospirales > Oscillospiraceae > CAG-170. The sequence goes on from DBLB01000023.1 coordinate 2,721, forward strand.
AATGCAACCATGGCCGCGCTGAAGCAGTATTTTACCGGCGAGACCCGGCGCACGGCGCAGCGGACGATGTCCTTCTCCTCGGCCAAAAAATACGGCGGCGTGCAGTTCCATTCCGACGAGATCTATCTCCTCGGCGCGCCGGACATTCTCCTGGCTTCACAGTCAGACACGTCGGCGACGCTCCGTCAGGTCGAAGAATTCTCGGCCAGAGGCTGCCGCGTCCTGCTGCTCGCCCTCTACGACGGCGCACTGGACGACGAGACGCTCTCCGCCCCCCTCCTGCCGCTGTCACTCATCCTGCTCTCCAATAAGATCCGCGAGGCCGCGCCCGATACCTTCCGCTACTTTGCGCAGCAGGGCGTCGCCGTCAAGGTCATCTCCGGTGACAATGCGCTGACAGTTTCCGAGGTCGCGCGCCGCGCCGGCATCGAGGGTGCGGAAAACTACGTCGATGCCCGCACGCTCCAGACGGAAAAGCAGCTCACGCAGGCGGCAGAGCGCTATACCGTGTTCGGCCGTGTGACGCCGGAGCAGAAGAAGCGCCTCGTCCTCGCCATGAAGCGCGCGGGCCATACCGTCGCCATGACCGGCGACGGTGTGAACGATGTGCTCGCTCTGCGCGAGGCGGATTGCTCCGTCGCCATGGCCTCCGGCAGCTCCGTCGCCTGTCAGGCGTCGCACATCGTCCTGCTGGACTCCGATTTCTCGGCCATGCCGTCTGTCGTGGCCGAGGGCCGCCGTGTCATCAACAACATCGAGCGCAGCGCATCGCTCTATCTGGTCAAGAACATCTTCACGTTCATCCTCGCCATCACCACGCTCATCTTCACGCTGCCCTACCCCTATTCCCCGGCGCAGCTCAGCCTCGTGAATGCGCTGACCATCGGCATTCCGTCCTTCATCCTCGCGATGGAGCCGAACGAGGATCGCATCAGCGGCCATTTCCTCGGAAATGTACTGCGGCGCGCCCTCCCCGCCGCGCTGACCGACTATCTGCTGGTGCTCGGCGCGATGCTGTTCTATCTTGCCTTCCATCTGGAAGACGATATGCTCAGCACCATCAGCACCGGCATCATGGGCGTCGTGGGCCTGATGATGGTGTTCCGCACGTCAAAGCCGTTCAACGCGCTCCGGATCGCGATGCTCGCGTTTCTGATCGCTGCGTTTGCTGTCTGCTATTTCTTCTTCCCGACCTATTTCACGATCGAACCGCTCGACGTGCGCGGACTTCTGATCTTCGTGCTGTTTGCGCTGCTGGCCTGTTCGGTGTTCTGGGCATTCCTGAAGCTCGGCCAGTGGATCTCAGAAAAGATTCTGCACCGCACATCGGACAGACGCTCTCCGCAGTAACACAGAAAGGAGCGCAGCCATGTTTCACATTCTCGTCGCCGACGACGACAAAAATACCCGCCGTCTGATGCAGGCGGTTCTGGAGGCAGAGCACTATACCGTCACCACCGCCGCCGATGGCGAGGAAGCGCTCGCCGTGCTCGACCGGGAACACATCGACCTTGTTGTGCTCGACGTCATGATGCCCCGCATGGACGGCTACGCCTTTACGGCAGCCCTGCGCGAGGCACAGAGCGACCTGCCCATCCTGATGGTCTCCGCGCGGCAGCTTCCCGCTGACCGCAAGCAGGGCTTCCTCGTTGGCACGGACGACTATATGACCAAGCCCGTCGACACCGAAGAGATGCTCCTGCGCATCCGCGCCCTGCTGCGCCGGGCACGCATCGTCAGCGAGCGGAAAATTGTCATCGGCGGTGTCACGCTCGACTACGACTCCTTCACCGTCCGCCGCGGCGGCGACGTGCAGGAGCTGCCGCAGAAGGAATTCCTCCTGCTCTACAAGCTCCTGTCCTACCCCGGCAAGATCTTTACGCGCATCCAGCTCATGGACGAGATCTGGGGGGCCGAGAGCGACAGCGGCTGGGAAACGGTCACGGTCCACATCGGCCGCCTGCGCCGCCGCTTTGCGGACTGGAACGAATTTGAGATCGTCTCGGTGCGCGGTCTCGGTTATAAGGCGGTGAAAAACGCATGAAAAAGCAGACACCGCAGCAGCGGCGCGAGCGTCGGGCGCTCACGCTGCTCTTTGCCGGTTTCGTCTTTGCCACGCTGCTTGTTGTCGTGCTGATCTCAGGCGCGGTGCTGCTGCTGCTTGTGCGCCTCGGCGCACTGCCCACGCAGGACTATGACCCGCGCAGCGGCTATCTGCTCGTCGGCCTGATGATCCTCTTCAGCACGCTCATGGGCGCGGTGCTCACCGTTGTTTCCGGCGCTCTCATCACCCGCCCGGTCAATACCATCATCAGCGGCATGAACCGTCTCGCCGCCGGTGACTACAAAACGCGCATCCGCTTCGCGCCCATTCTCGCGCGCCAGCCTGTCGTCGCTGAGCTGACCGACAGCTTCAATACCATGGCCGCCGAGCTTGAGGGTACCGAGATGCTCCGCTCCGACTTCATCAACAATTTTTCGCACGAGTTCAAAACACCGATCGTCTCCATTGCGGGCTTTGCCAGTCTCCTGCGCCGCGGAAACCTGACCGCGCAGGAACAGGACGAATATCTCGCCATCATCGAGGACGAGTCCATGCGCCTTTCCGACATGGCGACGAACGTGCTGAACATGACGAAGATCGAGAACCAGACGATCCTCTCCGGCGTCACGCGTTTCAACCTCTCCGAGCAGCTGCGCAACTGCGTCCTGCTGCTTGAGCGCAAATGGACCGAAAAATCACTCGAACTCGACCTTGAGTTCGACGAATACCAGATCGACGGCAATGAAGACCTGCTCCGTCAGGTCTGGATGAACCTGCTCGGCAACGCCGTCAAATTCACGCCCCCGGGCGGCGCCGTGCGCATCGGCGTGCAGGAACGTACAGATGCCATGGAAGTCACCGTCTCCAACACCGGCAGCAGCATCGCGCCGGACAAGCTCGAAACGATCTTCCGAAAATTCTACCAGGCCGACGAATCGCACACGGACGAAGGCAGCGGCATCGGCCTTGCCATCGTGCGTTCCGTCGTACAGCTCCACGGCGGAACGGTATTTGCCGAAAGCCGGGATGATTATACCACCTTCACCGTCCGCCTGGCCAAGACGCAGTCCGCCTGATACCGCAGCGCCTCCGCATGGCCAATGCAGTGCGCAGGCGCTGTTTTGCTTTTAGAGCAGCTCTGTGCCGGCCAGCCGGTTCAGGATCAGCGCCCCGACCGCGACTGCATCCTCAATGCTCAGATAGTGCGGCGCGCTTCTGTCCGCGAGCAGCCGTCCGGACGCCGGGAATTCCTCGTCCGCGAACCAGATCTTCATCCAGAGCGGATACCGCGGCGCAAAGCGGAACCGCGCGCAGAGATCCGCATTGGACGGTACCATTTCCGCGCCGAGCGCCCGGCACCGCCGCACAAGCTCCTCCCGCGGCAGTCTGCGCAGTATCGTGCCGATCAGCTGCTCCGTGTCGCGGTCAAACCCGCCGCCCCGCACCAGTCCGTCCCGGTACGTACCGAACGTCATCTGCTCGCCGCGCAGCGGCGTCCCATCCGCCAGATCAAAATAGTGCAGCAGCGCCAGCGTGTGCCACTTGGACAGCGCCGGCGTGACCGCACACTCCGGCAGCCGTACCGTCACCTTCTGCCCCAGCGTTTCCAGCCGCAGCGCGCCGTCTTCCCATTGCACGCCCGCCTTATCCGCGATCTCTGCCGCGCTGCGTCCTGCCAGCCGCTCCGATGCTGCTGCCAGCATGCTTTCAAACTGCCGATCTTGTTCCATCCCCATCCCCGATTTCTGTTTTTCGTTTATCATAGCAGAAACCGCCGCAAAAATCCACCCTGTACCCCGTCAGAACACGCTCCGCTGTTTCGTTTCGGTTTAGCTTCCGCCGTTAAACTGAATTAAAAATGAAACCGGGGAAAACTATGCTTCGATTTGCCTTTTGTCTGCTCTATCTGGCCGCGCTCGGCCTGCTCTGCTTCCCGTTCGGGCGGCTGCTGGCGCGCTGTTCGTTCGACGTCAGCCGCTTTCCGTTCCGCGCGTATCCGTTCGAACGGGACGGAAAATTTTACGACGACGTCTTCCACATCCGCCGCTGGCAGTCGCGCGTCCCGGACGTCAGCCGCTGGGCGCCGCAGATCGTCCCCCGAAAGGCGCTTTCGGCCCATCTGGACGCGCCGCAGCTGCGCCGGATGGTCAATGAAACCTGCGTGGCCGAGCTGACGCACCTGCTTCTGTGCCTGGCCGCAGCTGCTCTGCCGTTCATCTGGCCGGGCTGGGGCGGCTGGCTGACGCTTGCCGTCGACATTCTGCTCGGCAATCTTCCGTTTCTGCTCATCCAGCGCTGGCAGCGGCCGCGGCTGCTGCATGCGCTGCGCTGGGTGGAGCGCCGCGAAAGGAGTGCAACATGAACATTCTGATTTTAAGCTCGAATAACGGCGGCGGCCACAATTCTGTCGCCGCCGCGCTCCGGGAGACGCTGGAAGCCGCGGGGCATTCCTGCGAAGTGGCCGACACGCTCAGCTTTCTCTCCCCCGGCTGCTCCCGCGTCGTCTCGGATTTCCATTCCGGCGTCTACCGCCACGCGCCGAATCTCTTCCGCGCCGGCTACTCCCACACCGAAAAGCACCGCAAAATGTTCCAGCCCGGGCACCGCGCGCGCCGCTTTCTCGATCTCGGCATCGGCCGCCTCGCCGCGCGCATCCGGGACGGCCAATTTGACGCCGTACTCTGCTCCCACGTCTTCGCCGCCAATATGCTGACCGACGCCGTCCGGAAATACGGCCTCGCCGTCCGCACCGGCGTCGTGGAAACGGATTATACAAACACCCCCGGCGTCGAGGCCAGCAATCTGGACTTCTATTTCGTCCCCTCCCCGCAGCTCGGCCTGACGCTTGAGCAGTTCGGCGTTCCGGAAGAAAAAATCATCCCCAGCGGCATCCCCGTCCGCGCGCAGATCCGCGTCCGCCATCCCCGCGAGGCCGCAAGCCGTGCGCTCGGCCTCGACCCGGCGCGACGGCATCTTCTTGTCATGTGCGGCAGCATGGGCTGCGGCCCGATCCCGGAGCTGGCCGGGGCGCTCCTCTGCAAAAAGGACGCCGACACCGACGTGACCATCGTCTGCTCCACAAACGACAAGCTGCGCCAATCCCTCGCAGCCCAATACGGCGCGCGTTCCGATGTCCGCATTCTCGGCCATGTGGATGACGTTTCCCTTCTGATGGACAGCGCAGACGTCTATCTGACCAAGCCCGGCGGCATCAGCATCACCGAAGCGGCCTCAAAACGCCTGCCGCTCGTCCTCATGAACACCGTCGGCGGCTGCGAAAGCCGCAACCTGCAATATTTCCTCGCCGCCGGAGCCGCCTGGACCGGCCAGACGCCTGAGCAGCTGGCAGACGCCGCCGTCTGCCTCTGCCGCAGCGAGGCGCTCCGCCGCAAGGTCTCCGCGGGGCTGGACACGATCGCTGCCAATCTGCACCCGGAGCGGATCGTCGCTGCCATCACCGGCGCAGAATCGGACTTGCAGAACGGAAATAATCTGCTATAATGACCGGGTAACACCCCGCATCCGCTCCAGCTTCTGTCGGCGGATGCGCTGCAAAAGGAGCCCGATATGAAAATTTTTGTTGCAGGCAGCGGCGCCTGGGGCACCGCACTCGCCATGCTTCTGACCGACAACGGCCATGCCGTCACCCTCTGGACCCGCAGCGAAGAAAGCGCCGCTGCCCTCCGCGCCTCGCGCGCCAACCCAAAGCTGGCTGGCGTGACGCTGCCCGAGACGCTGGACGTCACATCCGACCTCACCCGCGCACGCGACGCGGAGCTTGTCCTCTTTGCCGTTCCGTCCTACGCACTGCGTGAAACTGCCAGGGCCATCGCCCCATACCTTGCGCCGAGCGCCATTCTCGTCTCCGCCACAAAGGGCATCGAGCGGGAGACAAACGCCCGCATGACCGAGATCATCGCTGAATATGCCGGCCCATCGCATCCGATCGTCGCACTCTCCGGCCCGACGCACGCCGAAGAGGTCTCCCGCCGGATGGCGACCGGCTGCGTCGTCTCCAGCCGTGACCTTGAGGCCGCCAAATATGTGCGCAGCCTGTTCATGAACGACGCTTTCCGCATCTACGTCAACGACGACATGACCGGCGTCGAACTCTGCGGCGCATTCAAAAACGTCGTCGCGCTCGGCTTCGGCATCCTGCACGGCATGGGTGTCGGCGATAATCTGCGCGCCATGTACGTCACGCGCTCCATCTCCGAGGTCTCGTCGCTGTCCATCATGTGCGGCGGCCGGCGGGACACCTGCTTCGGCCTGGCCGGCGTCGGCGACCTGATCGTCACCTGCTTCTCCGCCCACAGCCGCAACCAGCGCGCCGGAGAATACATCGGCCGCGGCGAATCCGTCGAGCAGGCCCTGCACCATGTCGGCGCAGTCGTCGAGGGCTATTACGCCTCCGCCAGCATCGAAAAGCTCTGCGGGACGCTCGGCCTCGACCTGCCCATCTGCGCCGCCATCTACCGTGTCCTCTATGAAAACCATGCGCCCGCCGATGAGATCGCACCGCTCATGCGCCGCGCCGGCTTCGCCGAGTTCAGAATTTGATCTTCCGTGCCGCAGGCTTCACGCCTGCGGCGCCGTTTCTTATCCCAACCCCCACTTCCCGCCGCGGCATATGGCATTCAAAAAACTACAATGGAACTTTGTAGGGTGTACCAATTCCACTAAAAATCCCATTGAACCCGCAGCATCCGCCTACAAATACCGTCCCGCACAAAAATAACCCGTTGCAGACTTCTGCCTGCAACGGGCAAATACATCCTCTCCGCATGCTCTCTCCTCATGCCTTTGGATGATATTTGTGATAGACGGCCTTCAGATTCTGCTTGACAAGCTGCGCATAGACCTGCGTGGAGGAAATATCACTGTGGCCGAGCATTTCCTGAATGGAATGCAGATCCGCGCCGTTTTCCAGCAGATGCGCCGCAAAGCTGTGCCGCAGCGTGTGCGGCGTGATCTCCTTGTCGATCTGCGCCTTCTCCTGATAGTATTTGATGATCTTCCAGAGGCCCTGCCGGCTCATCCGGTCGCCCGAAACATTGACGAACAGCGACCGCTCCGTCGGTGTCGCCACCATGCTGGGCCGCACGTTGTCGACGTAATCCCGCAGCACCGAAACCGCCTCGGGATAGAGCGGAATGATCCGCACCTTTTCGCCGCTGGCGCAGCGCAGAAACCCGCCCGCCAGACTGACGTCGTCCACATTCAGCCCGATGAGCTCGCTCACGCGGATACCGGTTGCATACAGCACCTCGAGCATTGCCTTATCGCGGCAGCCCTTCATATCGTTCTGCTTCGGCTGCGCCAGAAGCAGCTCCACTTCCTTGCCGCTGAGGATCTGCGGCAGTCTTTTTTCTGCCTTTTCGACCTTAATGTTATGTACCGGGTTCGCCTCGATCTCGTCCTCGTTCAGCGCAAACAGGTATAAGCTCTTCAGCGACGCCAGCGACCGGGATACCGTCGCCGGCGATTTCCCGTTTTCATGCAGCCACCCGGCATATTCGCTCACGACCGCCTGGTCGGCCTCCAGCACAGGCACGCCTCTGGTCTGTAAATATGACGCATACTGCCGCAGATCCCGCATATACGAGGAAACCGTGTTGGCCGACGCGTTTTTCACATGGATGAGGTAATCCTCATACCGCGCAATGATGTTGACCATAGATGTGTCCTTCCAGCCGAATTTCAAACCGTCCCACAGGCAATCAAAAGCAGGGATCGGCGCACCGGCCTGCATTGATTTGAAATCAAAAATGCACGCAAACCGCTCCGGTCCGGCGCCGCAATTTCCCGATCGCAGCAAACGCAAAACAGAGATCCGCCGCACAGCAAATTATGGAAGCCATCCAAATCCGGCGCTCTCCCTTTTGGGACGTGTTGTTACTATACTGCAAACCGTTTGAAATATCAAGGAAAATTAAGAGATTTCTTAATTTTTGTAAATTATGACAAGAGATTATGTTTACGGTGTTATGTATACTCTGTAACCAGTCACAGTGCATTCCGGCACGAGAGCGCAGAAAAAGCACCACATCTGGTGCCTTTTCTTTTCTCCATTCCCAAATCTTGATTTTGCAGGATTTCCTGCATATAAAATCGTGGAGGTAAATACTTTTTACCTTGCAAGCTTGCAGCAGCTGTCCTTCATTTTCTGCGGTATGCGCGCCGCCTCGGCCCGGCCATGCGCAGCGCCGTCCATCCGGCAGCTGCCGCCGTACCGCACAGCCACCCCGTCGGCAGCCGCACCTGCCCCACAAACAGCAGATTGCCGATCAGCATCACCGCAGCCAGAACCGCACAGCAGATCACGCCGCACACCAGCCGCTGCTCCCGCGCGATCATACCGCCCGCGATCCCGGAGGCCAGTGCCGCGCAGCCCGCGGCGGTCTGTCCCGCCGCCATGCCAAGCGTCTCCGGCAAGATCCCGCCGTGGAGCAGCGCCGCCAACACCGCGCAGCCCCCGACGCCGGCCGCCGCTCCGATCAGGGTTCCCTTCCATAGCCATCCTCCGCCCGTTCCGCTCCGCGGCCGCGCCGGTTTCCGTCTTTGCTTCATGCACGTCCCTCCTTCTCCCTCAGCCTATGTCCCGCCTCCGCCAAATAGAACCGCAGGCCGCCGCATCAATTCCGGATTGCATGCCGCCGCATTTCGTGGTATGATAGAGCGTATCAAAGGAGGTTCACCTTATGGATGCATTGGAACGTTTTCTGCGTTATGTCACCTATTACACCACGTCGAATGAGTCGACCGGCACATCCCCCTCGACCGCGCGTCAAAAGGATCTCGGCCGTCTGCTGATGCAGGAGCTGGACACGCTGGGTCTGAAGGACATCCGGATGGACGCCGCCGGCAATGTCCTCGCCACCCTTCCGGCACAGGGCGCAGTCGACGCCCCGGTTCTTGCCCTGATCGCACACATGGACACCGCGCCGGACGCCCCCGGCGAACACGTAAAGCCGCGCATCGTCCGCTACGAGGGCGGCGAGCTGAAGCTGAATGAGACTGTCTCTCTGACCGAGGCGCTCTGCCCCGGCATTTCGCAGTTCATCGGAAAAGAGCTCATCGTTACCGACGGCACGACGCTTCTCGGCGCGGACGACAAAGCCGGCGTCGCCGAGATCATGGCCGCCGTCGACGCGCTCATTCACAGCGATGCGCCGCACGGCGAAGTGCGCGTCGTGTTCACCACGGATGAAGAAATCGGAAACGGCGTCGACGGCCTCGACGTGAAAACACTCGCCTGTGACTATGGCTATACCGTAGACGGCGGCGCTGTCGACGAATTTGAATGTGAAAACTTCAACGCCGCCGATGCCCGCCTGAAGGTGCATGGCGTCGGCGTCCATCCCGGCAGTGCAAAGGGTGTCATGATCAATGCTGCGGCAGTCGCAATGGAGTTTGCTGCAATGCTGCCTGCCGATGAGGTTCCGGAAAAGACAGAGGGCTACGAGGGATTCTTCCACCTGCACGGCATGGAAGGAAGCGTCACAGACGCCTCGCTGCACTATATCATCCGCGACCACGACCGGAAAAAGTTCGAGGCAAAAAAGGCGCTGTTCGCAGAATGCGCCGCAAAGATCAACGAAAAATACGGCCCCGGCACGGCAGAAGCAGCCGTCCGCGACAGCTATTACAATATGAAGGAAAAAATCGCGCCGCACCCGGAGCTGATCGAGCATGCGCGGGCCGCGTTCGCGAAAAACGGCATCACGATGCGCTGTGTCCCCATCCGCGGCGGCACAGACGGCGCGCGCCTCAGCTGGGACGGCCTCCCCTGCCCCAATCTGCCGACCGGCGGCTATAATTACCACGGCGTCCGCGAGTGGATCCCGGTCGAAAGTCTCGCTCTGATGACCGACGTGCTGGTCGACCTTGTCCGCAGTTTTGCAGAAGCCGGCGCATAAGCATCGGTCATGCCGAAACCCACAGCACTCCAAGGGCCACTTCGCACCACCTGAAATCTTCCGCCGCACCCTGTAGGGGCGGACGCCTCTGTCCGCCCGCCAGCCTGCGCCAATCTGCTCAAAATGTCCGGCCAACTCCGTACAAACCCGAAACCTCAGAAAAATCCGTAAACAGCAAAAACGGTGTCTCCCGAAGGAGACACCGTTTTGATTTGGGGCTTAGCCGTTCTGCGCAGCGTAGTACTCGGCGGTGCGGCCGAACTGGCAGTCATTGTTGCCGGAGGTGGTGATCCACATCTCGAGCATGTTGATCGGGTCGTTGAAGTCAGCGAGCCAGCCTTCACGGCAGAAGTCATAGTTGCCGTTCTTGCGCTCCTGCAGGAAGACGTTCCAGTCCTGAGACTGAATGGTCACTTCAATGCCGAGCGCGGCGAAGTCCTGCTGCATGGCCTCGGCGACAGCGATGTGGCCGGTGCCGTCGTTGGTCAGGTACTCGATGGAGATCGGGGTCTCGGAGGAGAGCATGCCGTTGTCGTCGAACTTATAGCCGGCAGCCTTCAGCAGCGTGCGGGCCTCTTCCAGAGTGCCTTCGTAATCGTTGTTGATGCCGTACGGATCAAAATAGCCCTGATCCACGATCTCAGTCTTGAAGACGCCGCCGTTGCCGTCAGCCATGCCGTACGGAATGAAGGCGTTCGCAGGAAGCTGGCCGGTCTGACCGACGTTTTCGCAGATGTACTCACGGTCGATCAGGATGTTCATAGCCTTGCGCATGCAGGCTGCCTGCTCCGGGGTCTTGCCCTCGAAGATGGAGCTGTTGGCGTTGAAGGCGGCATAGTAGGTGCCGAGGTTATCAACGATGTGGAACTCTGGGTTGGTCAGCAGGGACTGGATCTCATCGTTCGGGACGGTGTCGATCATGTCAACATCGCCGGAATTGTACGCGGCGTAAATCGCGGTGTCGTCCGCGGAGAGCATGAACTCCAGCTTCTCGAGTTCGACGTCGTCAGCACCGTACCAGTACGGGTTCTTTTCATAGGTCATGGAAGTATCATGGTTCCATTCGGTGCAGACGAACGGGCCGTTGCTGACGAAGCCAGCGTTCTGGCACCACGCGCCAGGCGAGGTCTCCCAGCCGTCAGCCGCTTCCACAGCGGACTGCTTGACCGGGTAGAAGGTCGGGAACGCCATGAGGTCTTCGATGTACGCGCAGGGCGCGGTCAGGGTGAACTCGAGAGTGGTGTCGTCGGTCGCGGTGACAGCCAGATCATTGGGATAGCCCTCGAAGCCGGCGAACATGTAGCCATAGTCCGCAGCGGTCGCTTCAGAGGCAGCGCGCTTCCAGGAGTACTCGAAGTCGGCGGCGGTCAGGTCGCTGCCGTCGGACCACTTCAGGCCCTCACGCAGCGTGACGACGAAGTGCAGGCCGTCCTCACTGACGGTGTAGCCGGTGGCGCAGGCAGGCGAAGTCTGACCTTCGGCGTTGTAGGTGTACAGGCCGGAGAAGGACGCAGCCGCGAGGCAGGCGCCGTCAACGGTGCTGTTGAGCGCCGGATCGAGGAAGTCAGGCTCGGAGGCGAGGTTCAGGCGGAGCGTCGTGGAACCGTTGGTCATGTGAACGTTCTGGAAGAACTTCGTGCCGAACAGGTTGGCGTACATGCCGTCGACATAATCCTTGAGCATGTAGATGTCGTTGTAGTAGTAGAGCGGGATGATGCAGTAGTTGCTCATCAGAACGTCCTCGGCCTCGTGCATCAGTTCGGTGCGCTTGGCAAAGTCGGTCTCCGACTTGATCTCATCGATCATGGCGTTGTACTGATCCCAGTCGTTGATGGGGTCGATAAACGCGTCGCTGACGAGGCTGGCCGCGTCAGGTGTCTCGTCGTCGGCAGCGGTATCATCGGCCGGAGCGGCGTCGTTGCCAGTGGTCGTACTGGCGGTGTCATTGCTGGTGGTGTCGTTGCTCGTCTTGCTCGCGCAGGCAGCCAGACCGAGCAGCATCACGAGCGCAAGGAGCAGAGCGATGCTTCTTTTCATTTTAGGAAATCCTCCTTCTTGATATTTGTTTCGGAACGGGCCGGGCGGATTCCGTTTTCCAAAGGAAAACGGAAACGGCAGACGCATCTGCCGCGGAAACCGGCCCTGGCCGTCCGCAAAACGACTTATTCGCAGAATCATGAATATTCTTGCATCATTTGACGATAGAATAGCACGCTTTCCGCGCCGCGTCAATCGTCATTTTGCCGGAAAAAACATGAAATATCCGGGATTATTTGTTCCAGCAGGCAACAAGATGTCCGTCGCCCCGATCCGTCAGTGCGGGGCACTCCTGCTTGCACTGCTCCGTCGCATACCGGCAGCGGGTACGGAACGGGCAGCCGGTCGGCATCCTCAATGGGCTGGGCACGTCGCCGGTCAGCACGATCCTCTGCCGTTCCCGCGCGATTCTCGGATCCGGAATGGGCACTGCCGAGAGCAGCGATTCCGTATACGGGTGCATTGGATTCTCGTTCAGCTCGTCCGCATCCGCGATCTCCACGATTTTGCCGAGATACATGACTGCGATCCGCTTCGAGATATGGTGCACCACCAGAAGGTCGTGCGCAATGAATAAGTATGCGACGCCGAGCTTTTCCTGCAACTCCTCAAACATGTTGATGACCTGCGCCTG
>DBLB01000023.1:15396-20509 GCA_002298695.1 Clostridiales bacterium UBA735
GAGACCGGCTCGTCGCAGACGATGAACTTCGGGTCGACCGCAAGCGCGCGGGCAATACCGATGCGCTGCCGCTGGCCGCCGGAAAACTCGTGTGCATACCGGCGTGCATGCTCTGCATTCAGGCCGACATAATTCATCAGTTCGAGGATCTTTTCCCGGCGCTCTTTTTTGTTGGAGTAGAGATGATGGACATCCAGCGGCTCGCCGATGATGTCCTCGACGGTCATACGCGGATCGAGCGAGGAATAGGGATCCTGGAACACCATCTGCATCTGCTTCCGGTACGGGAGCATGTTGGCATGGACTTTCTTTCCCATAACGGGCTTTCCGGCAGCATCCAGCACCGGCCGCCCCGCCTCGTCGAACTTCTCGCCGCTGTCAAACAGCACGTTCCCGCCGAACGTGATCCGTCCTGCCGTGGGGACATAGAGCTGCATCAGCGACCGGCCGACCGTTGTTTTGCCGCAGCCGGACTCACCGACAAGGCCGAGCGTCTCGCCCTCGTTGATCGAGAAGGACACATCGTCGACGGCCTTGAGCGGAACGGTCTTGCCGAAGCCGGTCTTGACCGGGAAATACTGCTTCAGATGCTCCACGCGCAGCAGTTCTTTGCTCATCCTTCGCAGCCTCCTTCCGCTTCCAGCATCCGTTTGATGTTCATCCAGCAGGACGCCTTATGATCGTCGTTGATCGTGATCTCCTCGGGCGGCTGCTCCAGACAGATCTTCATCGCCTCGTCGCAGCGCGCGCAGAACGCGCAGCCCTTCGGCAGATTCAGTACGTTGATCGGTGTGCCCGCGATCGGCACCAGCTTTTCCTTCATGTTGTTTACATTCGGGACGGAGCGGAGCAGCCCCTTCGTGTACTCATGGCGCGGATTGTAGAAAATTTCATCCGCTGTCCCGCGCTCGCAGATATGTCCGCCGTACATGACGATGATGTTGTCGCACATGTCGGCGATCACACCGAGATCATGCGTGACCAGAATGACCGCCATGCCCATTTTCTTCTGCAAACTCTGCATAAGTTCGAGGATCTGGGCCTGGATCGTCACGTCCAGTGCCGTCGTCGGTTCGTCCGCGATCAGAATATCAGGTTCGCACGCCAGCGCCATCGCGATCATGACGCGCTGGCGCATACCGCCGGACAGCTCGTGCGGATACTGCTTGATGCGCTTTTCCGGTTCGTTGATGCCGACCAGCTCCAGCATTTCAATGGCGCGTGCCGTCGACGCCTTGCCCCTGCGGTCGGTGTGCAGCTCAATGGCCTCGCGCAGCTGGTTTCCGATCGTAAAGACCGGGTTCAGGCTGGTCATCGGATCCTGGAACACGATCGAGCAGCACTTCCCGCGGAAGCCGCTCATCTGCTTTTCATTCCAGGTTGTCAGATCCTGTCCCTTATAGAGTATGTGCCCGGAGGTAATTCTGCCGGTGTCGGCCAGAATCTGCATGATAGAATACGCCGTCACGCTCTTTCCGGAGCCGGACTCACCCACAATGCCGAGCACTTCGCCGGGATCGAGGTTGAACGATACGCCGTTGACCGCATGCACTTCGCCGGAGTCAGTAAAGAAGGAGGTGTGCAGATCCTGCACGCTCAGAAGATGTTCACTCATATCCATCACCTCTTCAGCTTCGGGTCAAATGCGTCCCGCAGACCGTCGCCGAGCAGATTGAGGCTCAGCACGATCAGACAGATCGTCAGCGCCGGGAAAATCAGCTTATACGGATAGCTCTGCAAGCCCTCGCGCGCGGCATTCGCCAGCGAACCGAGCGACGGCATCGGCGCGCGGACGCCAAGGCCGAGGAAGCTCAGGTAGCTCTCGGTGAAGATGGCGGACGGCACCTGAAGGGCCGCGGAGATGATGATGACAGACAGACAGTTCGGCAGGATATGCCGCTTGATGATACGGCCGGGCTTTGCGCCGATGGCGCGTGCTGCCAGAATGTACTCGTTCTGCTTAATGGACAAAATCTGGCCGCGGATCAGCCGCGCCATGCCGACCCAGTAGAGCAGGCCGAAGACGATGAAAATGGAGACCATATTCGTGCCGAGCTTCGCCAACGGCGACCCAGTCAGGTCGAGCACCTGGTCGAGCACAACAGAGATCAGGATGATGACCAGCATATCCGGCAGCGAGTATATGATATCGACAATGCGCATCATGATGAGGTCGGCCCGTCCGCCGACGTAGCCGGAAATGCTGCCGTAGATCATGCCGATGATCAGCACGATGAGGCTTGCGAATACGCCGATGCTCAGCGACACACGTGTGCCGTAGACCACACGGATGAAATAGTCGCGGCACTGTTCATCGGTGCCGAAAATATGCGGGAACCGGGTGCCGCCCTGCACGATGTACTGCTGCTCCATCTTGCTGTAGGTAAACGGAGCGAGATTTTTTGCGCCCTTGTCGCGCTTGCCGTTGATGGACATGATCTCCTCATATTTATAAGGAACGATCATCGGCGCGACGATAATGGTGATGAGGATGATGGCAAGGAGAACGAGGCTGAGCACGGCCAGAGGGTTCTTCATCAGCTTGCGCATGCCGTCGCGGAAGAACGTGGTACTCTCGCTCATGACGTCCTGCTGCTTCTTTTCCTCGTCTGTCGCCTTTTCAAATTTCTTCAGGTCGATCTGGGCGCTGAAGACCTGCTTTTTCGGGGTCACGTTCGGATCGTATTGCTTGTCCACGCTGCGCCCTCCTTTACTCATATTTGATGCGCGGATCGACGACCTTATAGAGCAGGTCACAGATCAGCGTCGCAAAGACCATCAGCGTCGCGAGGAAGATCGTTGTGCCCATGATGAGCGTATAGTCGCGGTTGGTGATGGCGCTGACGAATTTGCTGCCGATGCCGCCAACGGTGAAGATGGTCTCAACGACCATGGAGCCGGTGATGATGTAGGCGATCTGCGGGCCGGCGTAGGTGATGACCGGAACGAGCGAGTTGCGCAGCGCATGCTTGAAGATGACCTTCCAGCGGCTGACGCCCTTGGCCTTTGCCGTGCGGACATAGTCCTGGCTGAGCGCGTCGAGCATGCTCGTCTTCGCCAATCTCGTGGTATAGGCCATCGGATAGGCCGCCAGAGCAATGACCGGCAGCGTATAGTGGACGTCGGTCGTGCTCCATACCGGGACCCACCCGAGCTTGATGGCGAACACCAGCAGCAGCAGCGTTGCCAGCACGAAGCTCGGCACCGCGGTAAAGAGCGTCGAGAAGAACACGATGATCCGATCCGGCAGCTTGTTGCGCATCAGCGCCGCAACGGAGCCGAACACCACGCCGCACACCAGCGCCACCGCAATGGCCATCAGGCCGAGCTTTGCGGAGATCGGGAACGAATCCTTGAAGATGTCCGTGATATTACGCCCGTTTTTCAGCGAAACGCCGAAATCGCCCTTGAGGACGTTTTTCATATAGGCCAGGAACTGCTCCCCGACCGGCTTGTTGAGGCCATACCGTTCCTCCAGCGCCTGAATGGTCGCCGCATCCAGCGCTTTTTCCCGGTTGAACGGGCCGCCGGGCACTGCGTGCATCAGAAAGAACGTGAGCGCACAGATGAGAAAAATCGTCAAAAGCGCAAGCAGAATCCGCTTGATCACATATCGTGTCACACCGTGAACCTCCTATTTGCAAGTATCCTTTTCAAGTTTTACATATCATATCCCTTTTCTTTTCCAATGTCAATCGTAAATTTCACGATTTTCCGAGTTTTTTCTCTCTATTTCAATCGCAAAACCGTCAATTTCATGAAAATTCAGAATCCGCAAACCGCTGATTTGCATCATTAAATACAAAAAATCAGAAAAATCAAATGTCCGTATACTGTGGATTCCTGAATTTTTATTTCTTTTGCCTGCAATTTACCCTTGCGTTGCTGCGCAGGTTTCGGTTGTTCTTTCCCGCAAAGTGTGATACACTATGAAAAGAATAAAGGAGGCATGCAAAATGCAGTTGGATCCGATTTATGAAATTGAACTGGAAGACTGCCCGTTCTGCGGCGGCGTCGGCGCGATGCAGGACGAAAGCGGCTGGTGCATCTATGTAGAATGTCCGGACTGCGGCGCGCACACAGCGTACACCGCTTACCAGACCCCGGAAGACCGTCTTCAGGCAGCAAAGACCGCCGCGCAGCTCTGGCACGTCGGCAAGGTCATCGGCCCCGGCGTCGGCGACTGATCTCTTTGCATAGAAAAATCCCCCTCCGTATGTTATACCATACAGAGGGGAATTTTTATGACGTCCTCGCCTTATATCGCCTGCTGCGCCGCGGCGATCTTCGCCTTTGTGTCGTCCCGGATGGCCTCGCGCAGTGCGCGCAGCACCGGCGACCACGCGACCACGTCATCCGCATACGTCATGTTGAGCGCATACTCGTGCGGCTCCCACGTCGCAATGTCCGACTCGTTGTGCTGTACAATGGCCTCCAGCTTGTCCAGCGACTTGTAGAGCCTGGCCTCCGGCGTCTCGAGCGCGATCATCTCGCGGTAGAGCTCCGCCATTTCCCCGGAAACAGTCTCCGGCAGTCTCCGCACCCATGCCATCAGCTCCGCTTCCTCGCGCGCCTCATCCGCTTCCGTCTTGGCAAACGTCGGGATGTCCCCGATGAAGCATTCGCCGAGATCGTGGATCAGACACATCCGGATGACCTTGTCGATGTCGACCTCCGGAAAATCATCCTTCATCCAGAACGCCATCAGCGCGATGCGCCAGCTGTGCTCCGCGACCGACTCGTGCCGCCCGCCGGACGTATAGCAGTGCCGCGTCTCATCCTTCAGCCGCTCCGCCACATGCATCGCGTCCAATAAAGCTCTCGCTTCCATATCCCTCTCCCCTTTTTCAGACCGGCAGCGCGAATTCGATCGCCTCCCGGATATTCCGCACCCGCACGACCTCAAGGCCGTCCGGGATCTGCACACTGCCTGTCCCGTGCCGCGGGATCAGGCACTTTTTGAATCCAATGCGTGCCGCCTCGCCGAGCCGCTGCTGCAAGCTCAGCACCGAGCGCACCTCGCCCGTCAGCCCGACCTCGCCGATGGCCGTCACGTCGGAGTCCATCGGCTTGTCGCGGTAGCTCGACGCCACGGCCAGCACCAGTGCGAGGT
>DBLB01000192.1 GCA_002298695.1 Clostridiales bacterium UBA735
AGCTTTTTATAGCGCCAAGGCGCGTCAGATTCTGCATGAGACGTCGCATCGTGCGTTCGCACGATGCGCGTGTGCGTAGCACACGGGATCCTTGATTAAATGTTTTAATCAAGAATCAGTATGAATCAATCGTCTGCGCCTGTGAGCGGATCTTTTCCGCCCACTCTTCTGGAGCGAAAACGGGAAATACATATAGTATTCCTCCGTTTTTGATCCCTCGATCGGACGAAAAATCTCTCGCGCACAGTTCTTGCCGATTGAATCAGCGCTTCCCTAATTTCCAGAATACTCACAGCTCCGGCGAAACCAGGATCTTGCCGGCGGCGCGCTTTTCGGGGTCGGCCAGATAATCCGCCAGCTTTTCCAGCGGGATCACCTCATGCACCATCGACGAAACGTCGATCTTGTGCGCGTTGATCATCTCCACGGCACGGCCGATCGTATAGGGATTGATATAGGAGGCACGGATGGTCGTCTCCTTCTCAAAGATGGAGAACGGCTTGACCGCAATGGTCGCATCCGGCTTGGTCAGCCCAAACATCATGACCGTGCCCTTGTTGCCGACGATATCGAGCGCCTGCTCGATGGTCGCGGGCAGACCGCAGCACTCAATGACGGCCTCCACGCGGTGGATACCGTGGGCCTCCAGCACTGCGCGCATATCCTCGTGCACCGGGTCGATCGTAAGGTCGGCGCCGAGCTTGCGCGCCTTCTCGCGCTTGACCGCGACCGGTTCGGACAATACGACGGTCGTCGCGCCTGCGGCGCGTGCCAGCTGGATCATCAGCAGGCCGATCAGTCCGCCGCCGATGACAAGCACCGTGCAGCCCGGCCGGATGTCGCACATATC
The DNA here is from genome assembly GCA_002298695.1 of Clostridiales bacterium UBA735. Lineage (GTDB taxonomy): Bacteria > Bacillota > Clostridia > Oscillospirales > Oscillospiraceae > CAG-170. The sequence continues at coordinate 851 of DBLB01000192.1, forward strand.
GACGCCGTGCATACAGCAGGAGAGCGGCTCAGCCATGGCGGCCTCTTCGAATGTCACGTCGTCCGCGATCCGGTAAGCCTGCTTGTAGTGCACCTTGCAGAACTGCGCAAAGCCGCCGTCAGTCGTGGTGCCGTAGCCGATCATATGCTCGCAGTAGTGCGCCAGCCCGCTGCGGCAGTAGTAGCAGGTGTTGCAGGTGTCGTTGGGGTCGACGCAGACGCGGTCGCCGACCTTGACATCGCGCACGGCAGAACCAGCCTCGACGATGATGCCCGAGAACTCATGGCCGAGGATGCGGGGCGGCGTGGTTTCCGCGGCGCCCTTGTCGCCGTGGAAGATGTGGACATCCGTTCCGCAGATGCCGCAGTATTTGACCTGAATCAGAATTTCATCGTCTGCGATGACTGGTCTGGGATATTCCTCGACCCGAACATCCTGAAGTCCGTGAAAAACAGCACATTTCATGATTTTTACCCTCCGTTTACTTCAAATGACGCTTTAGAAAAGCGATGACTTCCTCTTTGACGGCCGGCTGTACAAACGCCGCGTCGGCGTGTTCTGCGCCGTCCACCAGCAGCAGCTCCGCCTCGATGCCGTGCGCCTGAAGCGCCTCGTACATGGCGATGCTGTGACGGTAATTCACCTGGGTGTCCGCCGTGCCATGCAGCAGGAGCATGGGCGGCGTTTTCTCATCCAGATAGGTGCGCGGATCCATCTTTCTGCCGAGCGCCGGATGCTCGCGCAGATGCTCAACACCGGCAAAGAGCGACTGCGGCTCCGTTTCACCGCGCAGCAGCCCCTGCGGCCGCGCATCATAGGACGCCAGCTCCCCGCGGCACTCGAAATCCATCATATCGATGGCGGGATAGAAGCAGACGGCAGCCTGTACGCGGCTGGAATATGCGGCATATTCGTCGGTATCAAATTCCGCCGCCCCGCCGGTCGCTGCGGCCATCGCAGCATAGTAGCCGCCGGCGGACTCGCCCATGACGGCAATGCGTTCCGGGTCGAGGTGCAGCTCCGCAGCGTGGGCGCGGAGAAAGCGGATGGCCTGCCGGATCTCGCGGATGGGCTCCGGAAACGTCCAGGTGGGGCTGGTGCTATAGCTCACGCTGGCCACCAGGAAGCCATGTTTGGCATAGTACGTCAGCTCCGGCAGCCATACATTGTGCTCCACCTCGGTCCAGCCGCCGCCCGTTATCCAGACGATGACCGGCAGCGGTTCATAGTCCCGGTCGTAGCGGAAAAAGCGCCGGGGCCGCAGCAGACTCATTTTCAGCGAATAAAACGCAGCATCGCACCAGAACGGCTTCTGCATGTATACAAGGTCGGTGCCCTGTACGATGAGATCCTCCGTGATCTCTACAGAAATTTCTTTTTTCATCTCGTCCTCCAATCTACAGCAGTGCAAGCAGCCGGTCAATGGGGATGCACGCCGCCATGTGCGCGCCGCCGGCCGGGCCGGGGTGGACATGGTCGCTGCCGTCATAGCAGGGCAGCATCCGCTCGGAATCCGTCGGATCAGCGAGCATTTCGTCGAAATCCAGCACCAGATCATAGCAATCCGTGCGGCGGATCCAGTCGTTGACCGCCCGGCGGACGGCCTCCGGCGCTGCGGCAAAGCGCCCCTGACAGTTTTTCCAGGGCGTGATCGTGCAGCCAACGGCCTTTGCACCGTGCGCGTGGATCTGCGCGGCGATACGGCTCAGGCCATCGATCATGGCCGCGGGATCGGCAGTCTGCTCCGGCGGCGTGAAGCCCGCCAGCGGGTGAAAAATATCGTTTGTCCCGAGAAGCACCGTCACGATTCGCACATTTTCGTCAAAAAAGACGTCCTTTTTGAGTCTTTGATACGCCGTTTGCCCCATCCAGCCACCAAAAGGCGTAAATGGGGAGGCATCGTAGCAGATGCGGTTGCCGGAAATGCCGGAATTGAACGTTGTGACAAGGCCGGGGCGCTGTTCGGCGATGCGCTTTGTCAGCGGGCCGGTCCAGAGCGAGCGATGCGTGATAGAATCCCCGAAAAAGCAGATGGTTCTGACGGGATCTTCCGTCTCAACCTCCATCCGGCAGACACCGAAAAACGCCTGATGCTCCGGTTCGATATCCAGAAGACCGGTCGGAACGGTGTTTTCCAGCGGCAGAAGGTGTGCGGAGGTATAGGATTGCGGGAAGACGCTGCCGCCGGTCGTGAACTGTGCATCCGCGGCGGAATGGAGCTCCAGGACGACCGTATCGCCGGGGGAAACCGGCAGGGGAAGCGCATCGGAGTCCGCCTCCTGCCCCGGTTCAAGCGTGATCGGAACCGTACCGTGAAGCGTGAGTGAACCGTGGGCTGAACCGCAGCAAACCATCACGCGCTCCAGATGTATCGGCGCAGTGCCATATCGATTGGTCAGACGGACGCGGACGCGCGTGCCGCGGACATTGACCGGAAAGCGGATGCGCAGCGTCTTCCCGGCGGGCTGCATTGGAAAGCGGGTGAAATCCAGCGGCTGATAGCCCCAGGCTGTGACCCAGTGCGGCATAGAGACCTCCTTTGCATAAAAAGCTGCAAATGAGACGGCGGCCGCCGTCTCATTGCCGGTCCGGGCGCGGAGGTGGGCGGCGGCCGCGCTCCGCGCGTTCGGTCAGATTACGATTTTGCAGCGGCCTTTTCGGCAGCGCCGGCGCTCACAATGCTGCTGCGGCGCTTGGAGACATAGTCGGCGGCGACGGCAACGACCAGGACGACACCGTTGATGACGAGCTGCCAGTAGGTGTTCAGGCCGACGAGCGTGAGGCCGTTGTTCAGCACGCCGATGATGAGGACGCCAAAGACGACCGAGAAGATCCGGCCTGAACCGCCGCTGACGGACACGCCGCCGAGGACGACGGCCGTGATGACCTCGAACTCGAAGCCCTTGCCGGTATTCGGCGTGCCGGACATCAGGCGGGAGAGCATCAGGATGCCGGCGGCGCAGGCAAACAGGCTGTCAAAGATATAGGCAAAGATCTTGACCATGTCGACATTCACGCCGCACAGGCGCGCCGCCTCTTCGTTGCCGCCGATGGCATAGAGGTCGCGGCCGTAGGTGGTCCTGTTCAGGATGAACGCGCCGACGAGGAACATGACGAGCATGATGATCGTCGGGATGGGGATGATGCCGATATAGCCCTGGCCGAGCATGGCGAAGCGGTCGTCAAAGCCGAAGACGGGCTGGCCGCCGGAGATGAGAAACGCCGCGCCGTTGACTGCGTTCATGCTGGCCATGGTGACGATCATGGGCGGAATGCGCACCTTGGCGACAAGTACGCCGTTGATCGTGCCGATCACCAGCGCGATGGCGAAGCAGGCCAGCACAGAAAGGCCCATGGAAACGCCGCATTCGACCATCAGCAGCGGGCAGATGACGTTCATAAGCTGCACGGTGGAACCGATGGACAGGTCGATGCCGCCCGTCAGGATGACAAACATCATGCCGACAGCGGCAATGCCGCGGAAGGAGATCTGACGGGTGATGTTCAGGAGGTTGTCCAGTGTGGTAAACACGGGACTGAGTACGCTGAACACCAGAAACAGTGCGATGAACGCGAACATGATCATGTTCTGCTTGATCCAATTGAATACTGCCTTCATGATAGCCACCTCACATTTTGTTCTGCATGTTGGACGCCAGCGTCAGCACGGCCTCCTGGGAGAATTCTTCCTTCGAAAGCTCGCCGACCGTTCTGCCCTCGCAGAACACGACGATGCGCGTCGACATTCCGAGCAGCTCCTCCATATCCGAGGAGATCATCACGACGGCCTTCCCGGCGTCGACCAGCGACTTCATGATCATATAGATCTCGGCCTTTGCGCCGACGTCGATGCCGCGCG
>DBLB01000124.1:0-1077 GCA_002298695.1 Clostridiales bacterium UBA735
ACGAACAAAGCGATGGCTCTGCCTGCTGCTCGTGCTCTGCATGATGGTCTCGATGCTGCCGGTGATCGCGGCGGCGGAGACATCGGCAGATGTCATCATCGAGGCGGAGGATTGTGCCCAGACGACAAGCGGACAATGGGCGGAGCATAGCAGCCAGAAAGGCAGCAGCGCGTCAGCTGAGCATGGGAAATTCAGCTTTGTGCAGACGGAGGTATTCGCCGGTCAGAGCATCCGCTTCACGCTCCAGCCCGCGGCGGGAACGTATGAACTCTACGTGACGTCGAAGGACAACCCCGACCGCGCGATCTTCCAGTTCAGTCTGGGCGGCACGAACATCGGTGATCCGGTCGACCAGTACAATGCAAACACGAGCGGCGTATTTGTGGAACACAAGATCGGTACGGCCACGTTCTCTGGCGAAGCCATGCAGCTGACGGCAACGCTGACGGGACGAAATGCGGCGAATACGACCAGATACGGCGGGACGTTCGACTATTTCCGGCTGGTGCCGGTGAGCGGCGGTTCGCAGGAACCTGCGAACAAAGTCCTCTATACAGAGAACTTTGATGAGGCAATGCCGGATGGACTTGGCGACGGCTGGGAGCGCGTGAAGCTGAAAAGCGGCTATGCGCTGCAGGGGATCAGTGCTTCAGGCGCGGGGCTGCTGACGGCGCTGCCCTCCGGCGAGCTCCCGGAGGAATATACCATTGTGGCCGACATGGCGCTGATGCAGGCGCGCAGCAGCAGCGGCTACAGCGCGGGTGTGACCTTCCAGCACAAGGATGCGAAGAATTTCTATCATTTCCGGCTGGATAACGGAACAGGGATCCATGCGCAGCTCTATCAATGGGCCAATGGAAATTGCAATAAGACGATCGTGAGCGAAACAGGCTATCCGACGACGGAGACCGACGGCGAAGCACGGCGGCTGCGTGTAACCGTGACAGCCGGTGAAATCAACTGCTACATCGACGGGAAGCTGGCTGCGACCTATGCCAAAGACGCAGCGGGCGGCGCAGTTGGCCTGCGCGTCTACAACGCGGTGGCGCTGTTTGACAACATCACGGTCTATTCCGG
>DBLB01000124.1:1126-1775 GCA_002298695.1 Clostridiales bacterium UBA735
ACGGTCTATTCCGGCGTGGTCGGCCCGGAGGAAAACGAGCTGGCAAACCCCTTCGAATTCGAAGAAGCCGCCACAGTCTGGAATAACGAGGACAAAACGTATCAGGAATCGACCGGAACGTGGAGCGATGTGACCGGTAAGGGCTGGAATAGCTCCGATGCGCGGACGGCGGAGAGCGGAAGCGCCGGCTGGTCGAGCTATCCGCCGGAGACCGGCAATTTCAAGCTGGAATACTTTCTTCCGGCGGCGGACTGCGCGGCGATCAACATCACGGTGCAGACGCTGAATGGGATGTGGAAATACACCATTCCGGCCAGGACGGCGACGGGCTGGCACCAGCTTGGCGTGGTCAGTGCGACGGCGGGAACGGCCTTCACGCTGACGGCGGAATCGTCTGGGCGGATCTATGCCGACGCGGTGCGCCTGACGGCGACCAGACAGGCAGCGGATGCTGTTTATACGCCGATGGGCGGCGGCTCCGAGGAACCGGCAATCCTCGTCAATCAGATTGGCTATGACAATGGGACGGCCATGCGGGCCAGCTGCCCGAATGTGACGGATGGCACGACATTCCAGGTCGTGAACGCAGAGACCAAGGCGGTCGTCAGGACCGGGACGGTGAAGAAAGGCATTGCCGATTTCACCGGTC
>DBLB01000124.1:1851-3570 GCA_002298695.1 Clostridiales bacterium UBA735
CGGGCAAGCAGTCCTACACGTTCACGGTCGGCACGAATCTCATTCAGCGGCGGAGCGTGAAGCAGGCGCTGGCGTTTATGAACGAGACGCGCTCAGATGGCTTCAAACGCAGCGGCGGCAGCGGCAACGCGAACAACGGCTCCGGTGTGGGCTGGCGCGACAGCCATCAGTTCAGCTTTGAGATGAACGGTCTGGTGCTGCAGTACATGGCAAATCCGTCGGTCTACGACAACATGCCGCACAGCATCGTGGGCCTTGGCTCCTGCGACTATGAAGATCTGCGGACGCAGAACGAGCCGGACATCGTGTGGCTCATCAAGTTTGCGGCGCGGCGGTATTACGACGTGGGCGTCAACATGGGTAAAGACCTGCATATCCTGCTCAAGGAACAGCTGGCCTACTATCTCTACCTTGCGCCGGAGCTGATCGCGCGCGGCTGGGAGACTGAGGAATTTTACCAGAAGGTGCGCGACTATACGATCTCCGTCTGGGGGAAAGACGCCTGCAATGTGCAGTGGCACGAAGTGAACGGTACGAACCATAACCTGTACAGTGTGCAGGACAAATTTGGCGGCCTGAAAGGCTCGCAGCCAATGGGCCACTCCATCGTGCCTAACCTGATGATGTATGAAGTTGCGAATCGGGACGGCCTTGGCGATGCGGTCGCGGAAAAGTTCCTGACCGCAGCGGTCGAAAACTGCAAGTATACGATTGGCGAGCACGCGGACAACAAGGATGCGAACGGAAAGGTCATCAACGACATCTGCGATCCCTACTTCTGCAAGGGCCAGCGCATGAGCGAGTATATCACCATCCCGGCGCTCGGCTATTTCATCGAGATGTGCCCCGGCGAGGAGACGCTGAAGGAGCAGGTCAAGACGAAGATCGCCGAGTGGGCCACGGCGAACATTGCGCGTGGTGACAACCTGTGGGACATTCGTATGGCCGTCAGCAAACAGGCGGGCGACCTGACGAACTATCAGTTCCACAACCCGAATTTTACCGAAAAGACCATCAAACAGGAATATTGGACGGGTGCGGCCTATGCCAATGCGGACGACCAGTCCCAGTATCTGAAAGGCGGCGCGCCAAAGAACGAACCGGGCAACCAGGCGGGCCTGCAAGCCGTGATGTACGCGGCAGCGCGTGTGCTGGATGACGATACGGTGAACACGCGGCTGCATGAGCTTGGTGTTGCGGCGATCGATGATCTCTATGGTCGCAATCCGTCCGGCCGCGCGGCGTTCTATGACTTTACGCGCGACTTTGAGGGCGCGGATCTCGGCTGGTACACGCAGTATCAAGGCGGTTATGGTCTGCTTGGCGGCTGCACGGCGGTCATTGACGCAAACGTACCGGAGGCGGGATATCCCTATGCTCCGCAAAACGGAAATACCGGCTACACCGAGGGTTGGGTCGCTTATAACACCGCGTGGAACGCCTCGCTGGCATACAGCCAGGCGGAAAACGTTAGCCTGAAGGTCGACAAGACGAGCGGCAATGTGGGCGACACGGTGACCGTGACGCTGACCGCGCCGATCGATATGGACACGGCGGCGGTTGAGACTGGCAAGGTTCAGGTGACGAACAACACGACCGGCGAACGCACGTACGTGACCGTCACAGAGACCGACGCAAGCAGCACGGTCTTTACCGGCAGCTTCGCGCTTCCGAACGCGGAGAGCGTCACAGTAAGTTACGGCTCCGGCCTGTTCGCGC
>DBLB01000025.1:0-216 GCA_002298695.1 Clostridiales bacterium UBA735
CGGTTGAAGTCAAAGCCGTCGGTCGTCCGCCGCGGTACGTTGAAGCTCGTCCGCGCGACGAGCGCCTGGATCTCGGCCATCACCGGCCGCGAGCCCTCCATCACGCACGCGACACACGTGCCCGGCGCGTGCAGCGGCCGCCCGGAGAGCAGCATCTCCGACGGATTCGGCACCTCGACCAGCCCATTCTGCTCCATCTCAAACACGCCGATCTCG
>DBLB01000025.1:307-2701 GCA_002298695.1 Clostridiales bacterium UBA735
AGAGCACGCAGTCCACCATGTGTTCGAGCACCTTCGGCCCTGCAATCGCGCCCTCCTTGTTCACGTGCCCGACCACAAAAACCGTAATGCCCGTCGATTTTGCCAGCTGCATCAGCAGCATCGTACACTCCTTCACCTGCGACACGCTGCCCGGCGAGGACGTATTGTCCGCGTGGTAGAGCGTCTGGATGGAGTCCACGATCAGAATGTCCGGCTTCACCGCGTCCACGCTCTCGAGAATCGCATCGATGTCCGTCTCCGACAGCAGCATCAGTTCGTCGTTGTCCACATGCAGCCGCGCGGCGCGCAGCTTGATCTGCTGCTCCGATTCCTCGCCGGACACATACAAGACCTGTGCCGTTTTCCCCAGATACGAACAAATTTGCAGCAGCAGCGTCGACTTGCCGATGCCCGGCGCACCGCCCACCAGCACCAGCGACCCGGCCACGCCGCCGCCGCCCAGCACCCGGTCGAGCTCGCCCAACCCGGTCGAAAACCGGATCTCATTCCCGACCGTCACATCGCGCAGCTTCTTTGGTGCACTCCGCACCGCACCGCGCACGGCATTCTGGCGCGCCGGGGCCTTTTTGTCCTCAAACTCCACGATCGAGTTCCACGCCCCGCACGCCGGACACTGTCCCTGCCAGCGCGGCGTCTCGTTGCCGCACTCGCGGCAGACAAATACCGTCTTAGACTTCATCTTCCGTTCCTCTCTCATTCAGCCACCCGGTCAGCGCTCCGCAAACCGCCGCGCTCAGCCGCTGCTGGTATCCTTCGTCCTGCAGCAGCGCGGCCTCCGCCGCATTCGATAAAAAGCCGCACTCCACCAGCACTGCCGTCCCGTTCACATGCTCCATCAGATACACGCCCTGCGACGGCTTCGCCTGCCGGTGATTGTCCGGGTCGACATTCGTGCGCAATGCGCGCTGCATCGACTCAGCAAGTTCCCGGCTTCCATCCGTCTTCGCATAGAAGACCTGAGCCCCGCGATATTTCGCTTCCGTAAAAAAATTCTGATGGATGCTCAGCAGCACCGCATTCGGCACCTGATTCGTCCGCAGCACGCGGTTTTTGAGGTCGGAAACCTTCTTTTCCGCAATGCCGCTGCACCCGTCCGAATAGAGCGCCGTGTCCGTCTCGCGGAGCATCACGGTCTCCACGCCTGCAAATTGCAGCAGATCGCGTATCCTGCACGCAAATTGCAGATTCAGTCCGCTCTCGAGCACCCCATCCGGCGAGCTCGCGCCGCCGTCCTCGCCGCCGTGTCCCGCATCGATCACCACGACCGGCGTGGCCTGCACGTAGGCCGAAGCCTCCTTCGCCAGCCGCGGCACGGAATAGAGGCACATCGCCAGAACCAGCGCAAATAAGCACACCGCCAGCACCAGCGCGCTCCGATTCTTCATTTCCATCACCTCACAGCATCCTATGAGGCGCGAGACCAGTATAGCATAGAACTTTCCTGCTGAAAAGCGCAAATATAATGCACCGCACTCTGTAGGGGCGACCGCCCCTGTCTGCCTCGCTATTTGCGCCCCCATTCTTTTCTTTCTCTCTTCAGAGAAAGAAAAGAATCGCCGCGCCCGGTGAAGAAAAGAAAGAGAACTTCTGAAACCGGAAGTGCCCCCGTATCCCCAAACTGCGACCCCGCGCAGTGGTCGCAGTTTGGAAAGGAAGAAGGAGCCAGCGGATATGGAGCTTTCGCCGCCCCGGCGGAAGTGGAATGCAGCTGGCTTCTGACGCCGCGCCGCACGCGATCTTGATGATGACGGACAGGCAGCATCTTACGGATACGGAACAACTGTAGCCCCCACCGCGCCCGTAGGGGCGGACGGCTCTGTCCGCCCGGCAGTACGCACCAATCCCCCAGAAAGTCCCCGGCAACTCCGCACACCCCCCGGTCAGCGGATACTATTATAATGTAACCGCACTGTCACAGTCAAAAAAGTACAGGATCGATTCCCGCACCGGCCGCGCAAAAATCCGGCTCAGCGCCGCAGCATAGGCCGCCAGCTGCGGCGTATAGCGCGCCGCCTTCTCTTCCAGATTGCCGGAGATGCGATCCGTCTTGAAATCCACGATCACAAGTCCCCCGGCCTCTTCCCAGAAACAGTCCACAACGCCCTGCAGCAGGATCTCTTCCCCCTCTGCCTCCGGCGCATAGGCCGCTGCATCCGTCAGAATGGAGAATTTGAACTCCCGCCGCACCCGTGCCGTCAGGATCCGCCGCCCAAGCGGCGAGGCGAACAGCCGCAGTACCTGCGCCTGATCGACGGCCTCCGCCTGCCGTGCCGTGAGGAACTGCTCGTCTGTCAGCCGCTGCAGCTCCGCTTCGAGTGCCTGCGCATCCGTGCAGGCTTCATAGCGCGCAAACTGCATGAAAAGATGCGTCGC
>DBLB01000025.1:2824-2964 GCA_002298695.1 Clostridiales bacterium UBA735
CGTCGCCGTCACCTTCGACGGCAGCCGTGTCGCCGCCGGGTACGGATAAACCGCCTGCAATGCCGCTGCGGCCTCCGCCGGATCCGGGAGTGCTTCCTCTGCCTGCGCCGCAGTCTGCTCCGCCGGCTTCCAGCCGCGCA
>DBLB01000061.1:0-180 GCA_002298695.1 Clostridiales bacterium UBA735
GCTACGGCATGGACATGGTCGTCCCCGTCAACGATCAGGGCCGCCATACCGACTATGCCGGGAAGTACGAGGGCATGCTCGTTGAAGAGTCCAACCCCGTCATCCTGAAGGATATGCAGGAATCGGGCCGCCTGTTCGCATCCGAAGAGATCGTCCACAGCTATCCGCACTGCTGGCGCT
>DBLB01000061.1:223-1854 GCA_002298695.1 Clostridiales bacterium UBA735
ATCATCTTCCGCGCCACGCCGCAGTGGTTCTGCTCGGTCGACTCGTTCAAGGACGAGGCCTGCGCCGCGTGCGACGACGTCCGCTGGGTGCCGGCCTGGGGCATCGACCGCATGAAGGCCATGATCCGCGAACGCGCCGACTGGTGCATCTCGCGGCAGCGCCGCTGGGGCCTGCCGATTCCGGTATTCTACTGCAAGGACTGCGGCAAGCCAGTCTGCACCGACGAGACCATCGCAAAGATTTCGAAGCTGTTCGGCGAATTCGGTTCGAACATCTGGTTCGAGAAGGACGCCGACGAGCTCGTGCCCGAAGGCTTCACCTGCCCGCACTGCGGCGGCAAGCACTTCGAAAAGGAGACCGATACGCTCGACGGCTGGTTCGACTCCGGCTCCACGCACTTCGCCTCCATGCAGAAAGATCAGGGCTTCTGGCCCGCGACCGTCTATCTGGAGGGCCTCGACCAGTATCGCGGCTGGTTCCAGTCTTCGCTGCTGACCGCCGTCGGCGCACTGGGCAAGGGCGCTCCGTTCCAGGAGTGCGTCACGCACGGCTGGACCGTCGACGGCGAGGGTAAGGCCATGCACAAATCCCTCGGCAACGGCGTCGATCCCGCCGACGTCTTCAAGAAATACGGCGCGGACATCTGCCGTCTCTGGGCCGGCTCTGCCGACTATCATGTCGACGTCCGCTGCTCCGACGCCATCTTCCAGCAGCTGAGCCAGAACTATCTCAAGTTCCGCAACACCGCGAAATTCTGCCTTGATAACCTCGTCGACTTCGACCCGAACCACCTGACCGCGCCCGCCGACATGGCAGAGCTGGACCGCTGGGCCGTCACAAAGCTCAATGAGCTGCTGGCCCGCTGCGAAACGGCATATCAGAACTACGAGTTCTTCACCGTCTCGCACGCGATCAACGATTTCTGCGTCGTCACGCTTTCCAGCCTCTATCTCGACATCATCAAGGACCACCTCTACTGCGACGGCGCAGATTCCGCCTCCCGCCGCAGTGCACAGAGCGCGCTCTGGATGATCCTCGACGCGATGACGAAGGTGTTTGCGCCGATCCTGGCCTTCACCTGCGACGAGATCTGGCTGCAAATGCCGCACCGCGCCTGCGACGATGCGCGCAACGTGCTGTTCAACGAGATGTCGAAGCCGTACACCGAATACGCACTCTCCGACGAGCGCATGGCCGCGTGGGACTTCGCGTTCCGCCTCCGCTCCGACGTCAACGGCGTGCTCGAGACCGCCCGCGCTGACAAGCGCATCGGCAAATCGCTCGAAGCGCACGTCGCCCTGACGGCTGTTGACGCAGCTGCCGCCGAGGCTGTAAAGGCGGTCGCCGGCATGAATCTTGCCGAGATCTTCATCGTCTCGAATGTCGCTGTCACCGACGAAAAGCCCGAAGCGGGCGCCGTCGCCGGCAATGGCACGAACTTCCCCGGCCTGACCGTCGCCGTCACCGAGGCTAAGGGCACGAAGTGCCCGCGCTGCTGGATGCACTCGCTTGATGCCGACGAGCACGATCTCTGCCCGCGCTGCGCCGCCGTCTGCAAGGCGCTCGATGTCGTATTCGACTGATACTGATTCTTGATTAAAACATTTAATCAAGAATCCCGTGTGCTACG
>DBLB01000061.1:1946-2185 GCA_002298695.1 Clostridiales bacterium UBA735
TTTTTAACAGATTCTAGTATGAGTTTCCCCAAAAACCGCGCATACCGACCCGGTATGCGCGGTTTTTGATAGAATAGAGGCTTACGTTTTGGGGACGTCGCGGATGGAGAGGGAGATGCGCTTGCGCTTTTCGTCGACCTCGAGGACGACGACCTTGACTACGTCGCCGACGGCGAGCACCTCGGACGGATGCTTGATATAGCGGTCGCAGACGCGGGAGATGTGGACAAGGCCGTCCT
>DBLB01000061.1:2343-2775 GCA_002298695.1 Clostridiales bacterium UBA735
GGCCGGGCTTGACCAGCTCCTTCGCAATATCCTGCAGCGTCGGAACGCCGACGCCGCACTGTTCAGCGGCTTTTTCCGTGCCGTAGCGCTTCAGCGCGTCGGGAAGCGAGCGCATCGTGTCCGTCCCGGTGTCTTTTGCCTGATAGCCGAGCAGCGACAGGAGCGTTTCGGCGGCGGCATAGCTCTCAGGGTGGACGCCGGTGTGGTCGAGGATCTGACGGCTCTCGGGCACGCGGAGGAAACCCGCGCACTGCTGGAATGCCTTGGGGCCGAGCTTGGGTACTTTTTTCAGCTGATTCCGGGCGGTGAACGCGCCGTGCTCCTCGCGATAGGCGACGATATTTTTGGCCGTGGCGGCGTTCAGGCCGGAGACCTGCTGCAGAAGCGGCGCGGAGGCTGTATTGAGGTCGACGCCGACGGCGTTGACGCAGT
>DBLB01000133.1:0-596 GCA_002298695.1 Clostridiales bacterium UBA735
CGAAACCGACCTCCAGCAGGCCGTCGACACCTGCCTGCGTGAAATGAAAGCGGACGGCACGCTCACGAAGCTCTGCCTGCAGTACTTCACCATGGACATGGTTCCTGCCGACAAGTAATCCGGCCCATATACGTTTGGACGCCGCGAATGAAAATTCGCGGCGTCCTTTATCTGATACTATTTCCTGATGAAATTCTTTCGTCAGGGAGGTTCCGCCTTTGGAATAACCAATTGCGTGATTTTGAAAAAATCACGCAATCTCGTCTCAGAATGGGCTTCCTATCAAAACCTTCCATTCTATGAGTGAAAGGTTTTGATTGAATATCAGCATGAGATTCTGTCCGTCTCCATTGGAAAATCGCCCGGCCTGCCGCCACTGTGTGGCTTCTGTTTCGGAATTTCCGCTCAGAACACAACGACAAGGAGCATTTTGAACTGCTCCTGCCCGAAGACCGCGTGCGGATGGCGGGCGGGCATGACGATGCTGTCGCCCTCGCGCAGCTCGTAATTTACGCCGTCGATCGTGATGCGGCCCACGCCGTCCAGGCAGGTGACAAAGGCGTCGCCGCCGGATTCGTGCGTGCTGATCTCCTCGC
>DBLB01000133.1:610-5525 GCA_002298695.1 Clostridiales bacterium UBA735
GTGTCACGCTCAGGGCCTCGTTCTGCGCCAGCGTCCGGCTGACGACCTGGCCGGGCTGATAGGCGATCTGCTCCTTCAGGTGCAGTACGGTGGATTTGTCGAGATTTTTGATGCCGGTCATAAAAATCAACTCCTTTTTTCTTCAGTATGCCCCTGTAGACGCGAAAAATCAGTTGCTTTTCCAACAAAGCACCCGGCCTCCGAAAAATTCGCGGGCCGGGTCCGGTCTATTTCAGAAATTTCCGAATAAGACGGAATTTTCTGTCTGTGTACGGATGGTAGCGCATGGGCAGGTCCAGCCAGTTGGCCTTTTTCAAGATGCTGCGCATATGCGTGAAGGTCTCAAAGCTCTGTTTTCCGTGATAGCAGCCCATGCCGGAGGCCCCAACGCCGCCGAATGGCATGTGCGGTGTCGCCAGATGGACGATCGTATCGTTGATGCAGCCGCCGCCGAACGAGCACGTATCGAGGATTTTTCGCTCGTCGGCGCGGTTTTTCGTGAAAAGATAGAGCGCAAGCGGCTTTTCCCGGCTGAGGATGAAGCGGATACACTCGTCCAGGCTTTCGTAGGTCATCACGGGCAGCACCGGCCCGAAAATTTCCTCCTGCATGATGGGACTCTCGGGCGAGACGCCGGTGAGCACCGTCGGCGCGACGAAGCGCGTCTCGTCATCAGTCTCGCCGCCGATCGCGGCGGTCTGCCCCGCGAGCAGTGCCTTCACGCGGCGATAGTGCTTCTCATTGACGATGACCGGCATTTCATCAAACCGGCCGTCCGGGAAGAATTCCGCAAGCGCCTTGTGGTAGGCATCCAGAAACGCAGCCTCGACCGACTTGTGGACAAAGCAATAGTCCGGTTCGACGCAGGTCTGTCCGGCGTTGAGCACCTTGCCGAACGCAATGCGCCGCGCGGCAACCGTGAGATCGGCGCTCTCCGTCACGATGACAGGGCTTTTGCCGCCGAGCTCGAGGCAGACGGGCGTGAGATTTTTGGCCGCGCTCTGCATCACGAGGCGCCCGACCGCCGGCGAACCGGTAAAAAAGATGAAATCGAACCGCTCATCGAGCAGCGCCTGATTCTCCTCGCGCCCGCCCTCGACGACCGCGATGTATTCCGGGGCGAACGTCTCGCCAAGCAGCTTGGCCAGCGCGCGGCTTGTCGCCGGGGCGTAGGCCGAGGGCTTGACCACAGCGCAGTTGCCGCCCGAGATCGCGCCGATCAGCGGCTCGAGGCAGAGCTGGATCGGATAGTTCCACGGCGCGAGGATCAGGCAGACGCCGTAGGGTTCCGGCGAACGGAAGCTCTGCGATGGGAACTGCGCCAGCGGCGTCGGCACGCGAGTCTCGCGCATCCAGGCACGCAGATGCTTCAAATGGAAACGAATTTCATCGAGCACCATGCCCGTCTCCGTCATATAGACCTCCATCGGGGCCTTGCGGAAATCGGCGGCCATCGCCTCGGCCAGCGCCCGCTCGTTCGCCCGTACGGCACCCCGCAGCTTTTCCAGCGCGGCAAGGCGAAAATCCGCGCTGCGCGTCGCACCCGTTTCAAAATAAGCCCGCTGGGCTTCTACCAGTTCCGATGTGGTCATTGCGGTCACTCCTCGTCCTCATAGCGGAACAGCGCACGGCTGAGCTCCAGAATCTCCGGTTCGTCGAGCGAATTTTCAAATACCACCTCGCCCCGCGCGCCGGAGGTATTCCGTGTTCCCGCCTCTTCCAGTCTGCGGCGCAGCTGCTGAGCAATACCGGCGCTGCCGTCGATGATCTCCGGCAAGCGCCCGACGATCTGCCGGATGGCCCCGCGCAGGAACGCATAGTGTGTACAGCCCAGCACCACTGCATCCACCGGTACCTTGAGATATGGCGAAAGCTTGTCAAACAGGTAGTTGCCCAACTGCGGCCCGCGCAGGATCCCCTGCTCCACAAACTCCATCAGCCCGCTGCACGGGATCGGGATGATCTCGGCATCGTTTTCATACTGCCGCCGCAGGTGCTGGAATTTTTCCTCCTTGACGGTCATGGCCGTCGCCATCACCAGAATGCGCCCGCCCGGGTGCCGCTCCACGGCAGGCTTGAGCGCCGGCTCCGTGCCGATGATGGGAAGCTCCGGATATTCCGCGCGCAGCGCCGCAGCCGCGGCGGACGTCGCCGTGTTGCAGGCGATGACGACGGCCTTTGCCTGCCGCGCCAGCATCCGTTCCATGATCGCGCGGCTGAGCTCCAGCACCTCCTCCGGCGATTTAACACCGTAGGGCGCATGCAGAGAGTCTCCGTAATAGATGTAATTTTCCTCCGGCAGAAGGCGCACCGTCTCCCGCAGGACGCTGATCCCGCCGAGGCCGGAATCGAAAAAAGCAATGGGTCTGGAATCTGGCATGCTGCGCCTCCTGTTGGAAGTAGATGCCTCTATTTTAGCACAAAATCCGAAAAGCGCAAGCAAAAACGCGGGAAACCCAACCCTGCGGCCGCAAACACCCCATTGACAGCGGGGTGTCTCCTGTTGTAAACTGCATCTGGTATGCAATATTTTTGATGATTTACAGATTGGATGGGGCCAGATATGCTGCGAACCTACACGCTTGACCGCAGCGGCAGCGCGCCGCTCTATGAACAGCTCTACATTGCCATCCGGCAGGACATCCTGTCCGGCGAACTGCCCGGCGGGGCAAAGCTGCCGTCCCGGCGGGCGCTGGCGGAGCATCTGCACGTCAGCAAGATCACCGTCGAGTCGGCCTACAGCCAGCTTCTGGCCGAGGGCTATCTCAGCGCAAAGCCGCGCTCCGGATACTATGTCGAGCAGCTTGCCGCGCCGGACGGGCGCGCGCTGCCGCAGCCCGCTGTACCGGCCGCTCTCCCCATCGGAAAGCCCGCCGAACCGCAGCCCGCCGCACCGCGCTCGGCGGCGCTGTTTCCGTTCTCGGTCTGGGCAAAGCTGATGCGCAGCGTCATTCTCGACGAGGGTGAAGCGCTGCTGCGCCCCATGCCTGGCGCAGGGCTTCCGTCGCTCCGGCAGGCCATCTGCAGCGATCTGCTGCGCCGCCGCGGCATGCAGATCCAGCCGCAGCAGGTCTTTGTCGGCGCTGGCACCGAATATTTTTACCATCTGCTGCTGGAATTCTTCGGTCGGGAACGGTTCTATGCACTCGAAGCGCTCGGGCACCGGAAAATTGCCCGCATCTACCGTGCGGGCGGCGTCCGGTTCTGCACGATCGGCATGGACGACGACGGCATTCTCCCGGAGGCGCTCGCCGCCAGCGGCGCGGAGATCCTGCACCTGTCCCCCTCGCACCACTACCCGACCGGGACGGTCACGCCCATCGGCCGGCGGCAGGCCATTCTGCGCTGGCTGACGGAGGCCGGCGACCGGTATCTCATCGAGGACGACTATGACTCCGAATTCCGCTTCTCCGGCCGCCCGATCCCGCCGATGCAGTCGATGGACTTCGCCGGGCGCGTGATCTATATGAACACGTTTTCCAAAACCATTGCGCCGGCGCTGCGCATCAGCTACATGATCCTGCCGCTGCGCCTGCTGGACGACTGGCAGGAGAAGATGGGCTTTTACAGCTGCACTGTCCCGGCGTTTGAGCAGCTCACGCTGACACGTTTTCTGGACGGCGGCTATTTTGAGCGCCATCTCAGCCGCATGCGCCACCATTACCGGGCGCTGCTGACACAGCTGCTGACGGTGCTCTCCGCCGAACCGCTCTGCCGCATCTGCACGGTGCTGCGCGCCGAGGCCGGGCTGCACTTTGTGCTGCGGTTCCATACGCCCGTCTCCGATGACATCCTGCAAGCCGCGCTGCGCAGGGCCGGGCTGAATGCGCCGCCGCTGGCTTCGTTCTATGTCGGCCAGCCGGACGAGGATACCCGCAGCTGCGTCGTCGTGAACTACGCCGACCTCGAACCGGAGACATTCCGCAGCGCCCTTCTGTCCGCTGCCGCCGCGCTCGGGACCTGACCTCTCCTCCCTCGCCGAAAAAGTCCGTTCTCCTGATCAAGCCGTCCTCTTTCCGGAGAAAGAGGGCGGCTTGAGTCTCGCAGAGCAGCACAAAAAGGCATTTTCGACACGCTGAGGCCGCTGCAATCACGCAGCGGCCCCCGGATTATTTTGCGGTGCGGCTGCAATTGGTGCAGCTGTCCTTGGGCTGGATGCAGGCGTCGTTTTTCGTGGGGAAAAAGGCGTCCATCGGGAAATCGATCTGGCCGAAAACCTCGCAGGGGCTCTCCGAGCTGGCGCTGCCGACATTCGGGCAGGATTTGGTCGGGATGCAGTAGTCGAACGTCGGGATGAGCAGCTGCGTGCTGCGCTCCAGGCGAGCAATGGAGAACTGGCCGATCGTGACGAGCAGGCGCTTCGTCTCGCCGTTCAGCACGAGTGCTTCGTCGAAGCAGGCGAGGATGGCCTCCGGGATCGTGGGCGGCGAGGGCGGGCAGGCGCAATTGCAGCTGCACACCTCCTGCACGCGCGAGCCGAGGATCATCGGGTCGATGACCTCGACGACGCCCTCCGGCACGTTGGCAGCCTGCACGGCCTGCTTACACAGGCAGCTCACGCCGGAGCGGCTGGTGAAGCTGCGGGAGCTGGCGTCTCCGCCAAACAGCACGAGTCGCTTGGAGAAGACTGCCAGGCCCGTTACCGTGCTGGGCCGGCCGCCCTGAACGGTGGCATCGGCGATGACGCGGTAGTAGAACGTGAGATCGACCGTATAGTAGCCCGTGGAATAGGGGACGGACTCGACGTGGACGTCGACGTGCAGCAGCTCCACATAGCGTGCCTTTGCCCCGGCGGCGCAGTCAAGCGCCTGCTGCGAACCGACGGTTAAGTACACCTGCAGGTCTTCGATGCAGTCCTTGGCGAGGCAGCTGTCGGTGATTTTGTCTGTATGGACGCAGACCGCCTCGCGGATGC
>DBLB01000133.1:5572-5733 GCA_002298695.1 Clostridiales bacterium UBA735
GCTTTCATAACAGTTTATGCCGGCAGGCAGAAATGTGAAACCGGATGCTGTGAAACATGGACAAATGGAAAGAGTTGTGGTAAAATACCAGCATCATTATATGCTGGCGGGGTATGCGCAGATGAAACAGGATGTGCTGGGACTGCAATTCGACAATGTGA
>DBLB01000133.1:5759-6597 GCA_002298695.1 Clostridiales bacterium UBA735
CCAGGCTGTGGCGCGGGCAAAGGCGCTGCTTGAGACGCCGGGCGCGTCGATCGTCGTGACGCCGAACGCCGAGATCGGCTATGAGGCGCTGCACGACGCGCAGTTCCGCGCGCTGCTGAACGGGGCGGATCTCGTGCTGCCGGACGGCGCGGGCGTCGTCCTCGCGGCGAAGCTGCGCAGAACGCCGCTGAAGCAGAAGGTTGCGGGCGTGGACTTCGCCGACCGCCTGCTCGGCGTGCTGGCCGAAACGGGAAAGACACTGTATCTCCTCGGCGGCAAGCCAGGCATCGCGGAACTGGCGGCGGAAAAAATGCAGGAAAAGCATCCGGGCCTCGTAATCTGCGGAATGGCGGACGGCTATTTCAAGGACGAGGGGCCGGTGATCGAGAAGATCAACGCGGCGAAGCCCGATGTGCTGTTTGTCTGCATCGGCGCGCCGAAGCAGGAGATCTTCATGCACGCGCACAGGGACGAACTGGAGGTACGGCTGATGGCGGGACTCGGCGGTTCGCTGGATGCGTTTGCGGGCACAGTGAAGCGGGCTCCGAAATGGATGATCCGCTGCAATCTCGAATGGCTGTACCGCCTGATCAAGGAACCGAAGCGCTTCGGACGCATGCTGCGCCTGCCGAAGTACCTCTGGGCGGCCGTGACGGTGCGGAGTAAAGGATCGCAGAAATGGGAAAACTGATCGTATTTGAAGGAACAGACGGAAGCGGAAAATCCACACAGTTTGAATTGCTGGCCAAACGGCTTGAGGCGGAAAGCATCGCGTTTCAGCGGCTGCGTTTCCCGCAGTACGAGGAACCGTCCTCGGCGCTGATCCGGATGTACCTCG
>DBLB01000123.1 GCA_002298695.1 Clostridiales bacterium UBA735
CCATATCGATGCGGTTGAGGATGATCATCCAGGGCTTCGTGCCGCAGATGGCGTCGATGTCCGGGTTCCGGCTTGAGATCGGGATGCGCGCGTCCAGGATCTCGCACACCGCGTCGACCAATTTGAGGTCCTCCTCCATGATCCGCCGCGTCTTCGTCATGTGGCCGGGATACCACTGGATGTTCATTTGTTTCTCGTCCATTATGACACCGCTCCGATCCGGCTCCACCCCCGGCCTCCTATGATGTTGCCCTCTTTGTCCGTCTGGCTGCCTGGCAGGACGATCAGCAGCGCGCGGCCGGAGATCTGGCTTTCTGGGACGCAGCCCACCGGCGCAAAACGACTGTCGGCCGATTCGTTACGGTTGTCGCCCATGACGAACACGCTTCCCTCCGGTACCGTGACCGGATAGTCCAGCCCCATACCGTACTCGATGTAGCTCTTGTAGGTCGGTTCGTTGATATAGTCCTCTTCCAGCGGAACACCGTCGACATAGACGATACCCTGTGTAAAATCGATGTCGACCGTCTGGCCGCCGGTAGCGATAACGCGCTTGACAATGGGTTCTTCAAAATAGTCGGTCTTCAGCACGACAATGTCTCCGGCTTTCACGTTCCGGTAGAGGAAGTTGCTCTCCAGCACGAGATAGTCCTTATCGACGAGCGTCGGATACATGGAACTGCCGTCCACCGCAACAAGGCGGAAAAAAAAGGTAAACAGGATCGTCACAATAGCCAGCAGATAGACGAGATCATGCAGAAGCGAAAACGCTTCCCAGCCGGAGCTGCTCTTTTTTTCATCCGGCGCGGACGGTTCCGTCTGCCCGGTTTGCAGCTTTTCGTTCTGTTCCTCCATATGCATACCCTCCATATGGTCATAGATAAAAATATTATACACGATTCTGCCGAATAAAAAAAGAGGCAAAACACATTTTTCCGTCTCTGCATTTCTCGCCGCCGCAGCCGATGCTGCGGCGGGTGTTCCGCGTCGCTTCATAACAGAAACGGCGCGGCCCTCGGGCCGCGCCGCAGATCGTCAAAAAACACCGAAACGGAGTATTTTGCAAGGCAGCGTGGAAAACTTTCCCGCCACGCTGCGAAGAATGGAAACCGTTCTGCCCCAAATACATGCAAATTTTTTGCTTTATTCCCGAACCATGCGATAAAAGACGCCTTCCCCGGCGGATGTCGTCTGATAAATGGGCGCACCTGCAATGCGGAAGCCGGCCTTTTCGTAGCATTTGACCGCTCTGGTATTCCAGGTCCGGACCTCGAGGTAGAGCGGCTTTCCGGGAAAGAGCGATCCGGAGAGCGCGCAGGCCGTTTTAGCCATCTGCTGTCCGTATCCCCTGCCGCAGTCGTCCGGATTCACGCCGATGCCGAAGAACACCTCGGCTTCCTCCTCATAAAGATCGATGAAGCCGACAAGGCGCGCGCCGTCATAGAAGGAATAAAACTGATTTTGGGGATTGGCAAAGCCAAAGCCCCGTTTTTTCTGTTCCGCATAGGGTTCGCAGTTGTAGATCGCGTAGTCCCCATGGTATTCCCAGGCCGTGATCGCGGCTTTTTCCGCTTCGGTCGTTTTGTGGTATGTCAGCATGGATATCTCCCGGTTTCAGCCGCACGGGCGCCGCATCTCAATCCAGCGCCGCAGTCTCCGCGGCAACGGTCTCCTCCGTCGCCTGCATCGCGTTGAGCGTCCGCGTCAGCAGCGTATCAAGCTCCCAGCCAAGCTGTTCCGCGCCGCGCGTGATAACGTCGCGGCTGCATCCGGCGGCAAATTTTTTATCCTTGAACTTCTTTTTCAGGCTTTTAAGCTCCATATCCCGCGTGCTTCTGCTCGGGCGCATCAGTGCCGCCGCGCCGATCAGCCCCGTCAGCTCGTCCGCCGNNTGACCTCGCGCGAGCAGCCGGCAGCGAACTTCTTGTCCTTGTACTTCTTCTTGACGGACTTGACCTCGAGGTCGCTGACGCTCTTGCTCGGGCGCATGAGGGCGGCCGCGCCGATCAGGCCGGTCAGCTCTTCGGTCGCGTAGAGCACCTTTTCCATCTCATGCTCCGGCGCAATGTCGCAGCAGATACCGTATCCGTGGCTGGCGACGGCGTGAATCGTCCGCTCGTCGACGCCGGCCTCGCGCATCAGCTCCTGGCATTTCTGACAGTGCTCCTCCGGCCACTGCTCGAAATCAAGGTCGTGCAGCAGGCCGACCGTGGCCCAGAAATCGGCCTCGTCGCCATAGCCAAGCTCATTTGCATACCAGCGCATCACGGCCTCGACCGTCAGCGCATGCTGTAAATGGAAATGCTCGCGGTTGTATTTCGTCAAAAGCGCCCATGCATCGTTTCGTTCCATATCTTTCTGCCTACCTTTTCAGTATGTTGCTGTCATTGTACCACGGAAATCGCCGTTGTCAATAGCTGCTGATGGGCAAAGAGGCGTCGTCCTGTCCTTTTTCGACAGCGCGGATAACGATGTCATAGCTGTAATTGTCGTTGACCTGCACGGTCACGCGGTCGCCCACTTTGTGTCCCAGCACAGCCTTGCCGACCGGGGATTCCTTGCTGATGAGGCCCTTGAGGGCGTTCTGCCGGAGCGTGGTGACCAGTTCGATGGTCTGCTCCTCATCGTCCTCCTCAATATAGATCGTCACCTTGTCGAACAGACCGATCTCGTCCGCGTTCGAGCGGACGTCGATGACCTTTGCCGTTTTGATCATGCGCTCGAGATAGCGGATGCGGCTGTCGTTGCGGTTTTTCTCGCGTTTGGCCGATTTATATTCAAAATTCTCACTCAGATCTCCGAATTCGCGGGCTGTTTTGACATCCTCGATCAGCTTTGGGCGCAGCTCAATACGCCGGTATTCCAGCTCTTCCTGCATCTTTTGGATGTCGACTGCCGTCAGTTCATCGTTCATAAGAACGCTTCCTTTCCTGATTTTCCATCATTATAGCGCGCTGGGATAGAATTGTAAAACAAATTTTGAAGTTTTGTGATATGATAATAGCAAGACAAAAAAAGGAGTATATACTATGCAGCCGATCGCCCATATTCATACGGATTTCCCAACAAAATTCGGCGTACCGCGCCAGTCCGGTCTCGTCGACCGGCTGACGTCGGCAATCGTCTTTGAACCGGAATTCCGCAATCCGGACTATCTGCGCGGCATCGAGGGATGGAGTCACCTCTGGCTGCTCTGGCAGTTCCACCAGATCGCGCCGGACGACTATTCGCCGACGGTCCTGCCGCCGAAGCTCGGCGGCAAGACGCGCGTCGGCGTGTTCGCGACGCGCTCGCCGTTCCGCCCGAACCACATGGGTCTCTCCGTGGTGCGGCTCGTGTCCGTCGACTGGGCGGCGAAGGGCGGACCGATGCTCTTTGTGACGGGCGCGGACATGGTCGACGGGACGCCCATTTTTGACATCAAGCCGTATGTGCCGTATGCCGACAGCGTGCCGGATGCAGCGGACGCCTTCGCCGGAACGCGGCAGGACGCACCGCTTACCGTCGTCTTTCCGGAACCCTGGCGCGGAATGATCGCGCCGGAGAAGCTGGAGGGGCTGACGCAGGCGCTCTCGCTCAATCCACGGCCCGGTTATCAGCACGACCCTGCGCGCCGCTACGGCTTCAATTTTGACGGGCTTGACGTACGCTTCACGATCGACGGCGACACGCTCACCGTTGTGGAGGTTGTCCCTCTCTGACGGGCAAACAGGAAGAAGGCAACCGCCTCCTTCCTGTTTTTACTTCTTACAGGGTGTGCTGGAGCAGCTTGTAGAGCTGCTGGGCGTGGCGGCATTCGTCGCGGGCCATCTGTTCAAAGGTGCAGCTCTGCGCACCGGCCAGCGCCGCCATCTCCTGATAGTGTGCCTGTGCGCACAGCTCTTCCTCGTAGTGCTGGCGCAGGCGCTCGTTCAGGCAGGCTGTGCAGTCCGGCTTCGCCGCTTCCGGGCAGAATTTCTTTCCGGTTTTGATGTAGTAGAGCGCGGCGAGCTGCTTTGCATGCGCCGCCTCGTCGCAGGCAATCTTCAGCAGCGTTCCGTGGGCGCACTGCGGCGCGCAGGCCGCCAGCGCGCGGTAGCCTGCCGCGTCCTGCCACTCCCCCTGCGCCATCTCCGCAAGGTGCTGCGCCGTGAGCTGCGGGGGCTGCTTTTCACCGGATGGGCACGGCACATTCATCACCCGACTCCACACCTGCCGGGCCTTTGGATCGTCCATTGGAATCATTCGGATCCCTCCTTCCCTCCATCGTATGAGGAAGGCAGGAGCTCTGTTACCCGATACAAAAACAGCAACAGCAGTCCGTCTGCTGTTGCTGTTTTGCGTGCACAATGTCAGCGGACAGCATCCGCTTCCTCATTTTTGCCGAGGCGGCGGAGCATGGTCTTCTTGACGGCGCGGAAGATGTTCTGATAGCCCGTGCAGCGGCAGAGATGGCCGGAGAGCAACTTGCGCAGCTCGTCGTCCGTATACTCCTCGCCGGAGTTGACGATCTCGGTCGCGGTCAGGATGAAGCCGGGGATGCAGAAGCCGCACTGGATGGAGGTCTCCTCCATGAAGGCCTTCTGCACGTCGGAGAGCGTCCCGTCCGGGTTCATCAGGCCCTCGAGCGTGACGATGTCCTTGCCCTCGGCCCAGACGGCCAGATACAGGCAGGTATTGATGGCCTCGCCATTGATGAGCGCGGTACAGGCACCGCACTCGCCGACTTCGCAGCCTTTCTTCACCGATGTCAGTCGGTAGTCGTTGCGCAGCATGTCCGTTAAGCTCGCGCGGACGTCGACCACCTTTTCGGATTTCTTGCCGTTGATGGTGCAAGTGACCAGTTGATACTGTGCCATCAGATCTCACCTCCGCAGCGTTTGACAGATTCGATCAGGCCGCGCCGGCACATTTCCACGGCGATGTGCTGCCGGAATGCCTTGCTCGCGCGCCAGGAATCACGCGGGTTGATGTCCTCAAGGACGGTCTTGGCGCACGCCTCGATGTTTTCCATCGTAATGGGCTTCCCATTCAGGAACGCCTCGGCCGTGGGGGCGCGCATGGGCACGGGACCTGCGACACCGTAGCCGATGCGGACGCGGTCGAACGTCTTTTTGTCGGCGCTGAGGCGGACGTTGACGGAGCAGCCGGTCGTCGCGATCTCCATCGCGTTGCGCATGCCGTATTTCAGGTAGTAGCCCCAGGTGTTCTCATACGACTCCTTCGGGATCAGGATGGCCGTCTGGATCTCGCCCTCGGCGACGTTGATGTCGACCGTGCCGGCCTTGATGTAAAAGTCCTTGATCGGGAGATACCGTTTGCCGTGGATACCGGTCAGCTCAACGATGGCCTCCCACGCAAAGAGCGTCGAGGCGGAGTCCGCCGACGTGACGCCGTTGCAGGTATTGCCGCCGATGGTGCCGGCGTTGCGGATCTGCGGGCCGCCGACCATGTCCACGGCCTCGCCGAGGACATGGATGTATTTCTGGATAATGGGGTCGTGCGTGATGTGGGAAAAGACGGTGAGCGAGCCGATGCGGATCGTGCCGTCGTCCTCCATCGTTACGCCGCGCAGCTCGTCCAGCTTCTGGATGGAGATGAGCTCTTTTCCGGCGCGGCGGCCTTCGCGGACCTGGACGAGCACGTCTGTGCCGCCCGCGATGATCTGCGCCTCTGGATGCTCGATGCGGAGCTGACAGGCATGGGCCACGCTGGTCGCTTCGTAGAGCGCTTTGATGTCATACATGATGCGGTTCCTCCTCTCAGTCCTGGATCAGTCCGGCCTTTGTGAACTCCGCGAACAGCACATGCGGCGTGATCGGGCAGCGGTCGATGGCGACGCCCGTCGCCTGCAGGATCGCGTTGCGGATGGCCGGAGCCGGGGAGCATGCGGGCGGCTCGCCCAGGGCCTTGGTGCCGAAGGCGGACGTCGGCTCGTAGTTTTCAACGAAAGCGGCCTGCAGATCCGGATGATCCATAAAGGTGGAGAGCTTGTAGTCCAGCAGGTTGTTGTTGAGCGGCTTGCCGGTCTTCGGGTCGAAGATCAGCTGCTCCGACAGTCCGTAGCCGATGCCCATCGACATGCCGCCGTGGACCTGTCCTTCGGCGAGGGCGGGGTTGATGAGCTTGCCGCAGTCGTGGACGTTCAGGATGTTCAGCAGTCTGGCCTTGCACATCGGGATATCGACCTCGACCTCGGCAAACGTGCAGCCGAAGGAATAGGCGTTGTTGCGGATGGTGTAGGTGGATTCGGCGGTGATGTGCTCGGAATGCACCGGATTATACTGCGCGGTCATGGCCAGTTCAGAAAGACTCATCAGCACGCGGCCATCCGGCACGCGGACGATGTTGGAGTCGATGATGTCGAGGTTGTCCACGGTCTGCCGCGTGACCTCACAGGCGTACTCCAGAATTTTCTTTTTCAGCAGCCCGGCGGTCTGCCGGATGGAGAAGCCCGCGACGTAGGTCTGCCGGGAGGCGTAGGCCCCGAGGCCGGTCGGCGTGATGTCGGTGTCCTGACAGGAGACGACGTGGACCTTCTTGTAATCCGAGAGGCCGAGCGCCTCGGCGGTCATCTGGGCATAGGCGGTGTCCGCGCCCTGCCCGATCTCCGTCTCGCCGCACTGCATCGTGACGGTGCCGTCGAGATTCAGCTGCATGCGGTTGGACGACGTTTCGAGCGAGATCGGGAAAACGGCGGTATTGTACCAGAACGTCGCCACGCCGACGCCCCGGCGGATCGGTCCGGTCTCGTGGGCGTAGGCTTCGCGCTTCTTTTCGTAATCAAACAGCTCCATGCCCTTGGCCAGGCATTCGCGGAAGGAGTCGGTATGGTTCTCGTTCTTCGAGAAGCCGTCGACATAGCCCTTCGGCATCAGGTTCTTCCAGCGGTATTCCAGCGGCGTCATGCCGACGGCCGCAGCACATTCGTCCGCGTGCGATTCATCGGCGAACGATGCCTGCGGCATGCCGTAGCCGCGCATCGCGCCCGCCGCCGGGATGTTGGTGAAGACGGTGTAGGCGTCGCCCTCGAAGTTCGGGCAGGGATAGTGCTGGTTGAACGAGCCGAGCGCCTTGGCCACGATCGAGTGGCCATGCGAGGCGTAGGAGCCCTGGTTGGAGAAGCACTCGACCTTGCGTGCCGCAATGGAGCCGTCCTTGCGCAGCCACGAGATCATGTGGACGCGGATGGCATGGCGGACGCGGTTGCTCACAAACGTCTCCTCGCGGGAGCAGTCGAATTTGACGAGCCGTCCGTTGACCTGCTCGCAGCACCAGGCGCAGAGCGGCTCATACAGGCCGTCCTGCTTGTTGCCGAAGCCGCCGCCGATATACGGCTTGATGACGCGGATGTCCGCCCACGGGCGGCCCAGCGCCTGGCCGACGATACGCCGGACGATGTGCGGGATCTGCGTGGAGCTCGTCAGGATGAGGCGGCCATTTTCGCCGTAGCAGAAGCAGCCGTGATTTTCGATGTGGCTGTGCTGCACGGTGGGCGTATCGTACCAGCCCTCGACGCGGATCAGGCCCGGCTCCTGAATGGCCTCCTGATAATTGCCCGCGGCGGCTGTGGTGTGTTTCAGAATGTTGTTCGGATAATTCTCATGGAGCTGCGGTGCGCCGTCCTTCATCGCTTCCTGCACGTCCAGCACGAACGGCAGCTCTTCATATTCCACCTGAATGGCCCGCACGGCCTGCATCGCCGCGACCTCGTTCTCCGCGATGACCGCGCAGACATCGTCGCCGTAATAGCGCACGTGCCGGTTCAGCAGGTGCCGGTCGGCCACGTCCTGATGCCCCGGATCCATCGACCACGGGTGGCCCGCCGTGGGGAACGGGCGGTCCGGCGCGTCAAAGCATGTCAGGATCTTCACTACGCCGGGGATCTGCTCCGCCGCCGACGTGTCCACGGACTTGACGAAGCCGTGCGCGATCGTCGAATGCTTGACCCGGACGATCAGCGCGTCGCTCGGGGCCAGATCGTCATAGTATTTTGTCCGCCCGGTCGCCTTGTCAAAGGCGTCGACGCGGATCTCACTCTTCCCCGTGATTGCCATCGCTGCTCAACCTCCATATGTTTCATAGATGCCGGAAAACGCAGCGGATGCGCGTTTTCCCCTTTTGATTTGTTCCCATTGTATCACAACCGGAAGGGAACGCAAAGAGAAAGCGTTATCTTAATTGTGAAATAACGCATTTTTTCGAAACTGCCGAAAATTTTGTGTCATTCTTGCAGTTATGCCCAAAAACGGGTATACTGCTTTGTAGAAACTGACAAGGAGGATGTTCCATGCAGCAGGAACTCAGGATCGGCTGTCTCGTCATGGCGGCGGGCAGCGGGCGGCGCTTCGGCGGCAACAAGCTCGCCGCCGAGCTGGACGGCAAGCCGCTCATCCGCCGGGCGCTCGAGGCGGTGCCCGCCGCGCAGTTTTTCGCGGTCGTGGTGGTGAGTCAATACGAAGACATTGAGGAATTGGCCGGGCAGTTCGGCTTTGCGGCCATCCACAATGACCGGCCCGACCTTGGCCTCAGCCGCACCATCCGGCTCGGCACCGAGGCAATGCGCGGCTGCGACGGCATTTTATACATGGTGGCCGACCAGCCGAAGCTCCGGCAGGAGACAGTCGCGCAGCTGGTGGAGGTCTGGCGGCAGCACCCGGACAAGATCGTCGGCGCGGGACACGATGGCCGCCGCGGCAACCCCAATCTTTTCCCGGCAAGATTTTTCCCTGACCTGATGGCGCTCTCCGGCGACCATGGCGGCAGCGCCGTCATCCGTGCGCATGAGGAGGACCTGCTCCTCGTGGAAACCGATGCCGCCGAGCTCTTCGACTGTGACACGCCCGAGGCGCTGGATGCGCTCCGTCCGGAGCGGCAGGAAGCTCTGTAGCCGTACCTTTTCTGCGATTGCGCACAAACGTGACTCGGCCGGTCTGGTTGAATGCCGTGCAGCCGACGTTTGGGCATATGCAAAGGACCGGGCCAGCGGTGCTGGCCCGGCCTTTGTAGTTCCGGAAGGAAAAAGTTCCGTCAGTTCAAAGAAATGCTCTTTCTTTCTGTACTATCCATCATGCGAAGCACAATCGCGGCAACCTCGCTGCGCTTGATGCTGCTGGTCGGATGGAACGTACCCTGTGCGTCGGAGCCAACGGTGATACCGGCACGGTAGAACGTATAGATCTCGGCGCCGTACTTGTCCGTGGTCTTCACATCGGGGATGCTGTTGTCGGAAACCGTATTGATGGCCGCCGCATCCGACAGCGCGCCGCAGAGGATATGAACAAATTCGCCGCGGTTCACAGGTGCATTCATCTGTGCCCTGGTATAGTTCAGATAGTCCTTTTCGAGGATCCCGTTATTGACCGCATAGGCAACATAGCTGTCATACCAATTCGGGCTCCCGTTCGTCAGCGTCACGTTGCCGGTCTTCTGCCTCTGATGCAGCGCCGCTGCCAATTTGATGGCCTGCGCCACGGTCAGCTGGCTGTCGGGTTTGAATGCGGCGGCGGTCACACCGTCGATCAGTCCCGCCTCCCAGGCTTTGCTGATACTGCTGTAGTACCAGCTGGAAGCCTGAACGTCGTCAAACGGAAACTTCTTCCCATTTTCAGCTGCACTCGCATTGTACGAATTCCGGGTCGGGTTCCCCACTGCCGTGACTGCAAGGCGCTGGATTTCTGCAATTTTTTCTGCCGCAGGGAATCTGGTGAACACAGCAGTATATCTGCCCAGGCCCGCCTCGTTGAACGTTGCTGCCTTGAGCACCTCGCAGCTTGTTTTTACGGTTTCAGATTCAATTTCCGCAGGATCATGGCGTGCGGTGCGCGCGGCGGTAGCGGAACTGTTGTCCTCACTCCACGTATAGACGATCTCGCCCCAATACTGCCATGTAAGGACAGGATAGCCGCTGTTTACATTGCCGCCGTCCGCGTGGAAGCTCGTACCGAGAAGATCCGCAGAGTTTTTCAGCTCCGCTTCCGTCTTTTCGTTGCCGGAACCGGCGCCGGATTTCGAATCGACGCAGCCCGCGAGGTAATAGCAGTTATTGATCGCGCCTTCTTTTGTGGTATCAGAAATTGCACCGCATTTGGAGCCGCCGGTCACTTTACCTGCATTGTAGCAGTTGGTCATCGTCGCTCCGCGATTCTGCATGACAGCCGAGCATGCAATGCCGGAGGCCATGCCGGTGGTCGCCGTTACGGTGCCGACATTATAGCAATCGGTAATGGTCAAAGACTCCAGCAGGGGATCAGCGCAGATCCCCGCAGCGCGGTCACTGGCAGTGACATGTACCGCGGAGTAGCACTGGCTGATGAGAACATCCTCATAAGCAAAGGCTACGATACCGGCTGCGCAGTCTTCGTTGATGGTTACGGTTCCTTCCACGCCAAGTCTGGTAATAGTCGAGCTTCGGACATTTCCGAACAGGCCCTGTCTGCTTTTCCCGTTGTTGATGTAAAGATCTCTGACAACATGGCCGTTTCCGTCAAATTCGCCGCGGAACTCCTGATAGTTGTCGCCGATCGGCGTCCACTGGTTGTTGCCGAGCGAGATGTCGTTCATCAGCTTTACCTTGCTGACCGGTTCCCGGTTGTTGACCTGAGATGCGATCCACGCAAGCTCCGCGCCGGTCCGGATCTCATAGACGCCGTCTGCATTGGGCGTAACGGGCGTCAGTGTCTTGCCGTCCCACGTGGTGGCGTCGCCCTTTTCCAGCGTCACAGCGACGGTTTTCTCCGTGGTATCTTCCGAAATGGTGAAGCTGCCGCGCATCGTAAGATACCCCGCCGCAGATACCTCGTAGGTGTAGCTGCCGACTTGCAGGGAATATCCGCCTTCCCCATTTTTCGGAACGACCGCACCGGTCGCATCGTACACGGTCACTTCCGCATCTGCGGGCGTGCAGTCAAAGCTTACGGCAGCAGATACCAGCGTTTTCACCGTTATGGTAATATCGGGCAGGACGTCTCTTGTATGATCCGTAGAGACCGCGCTGAAATTCGCGCCGACGCCGCTGTCGGTCAGCGTTCTGTGGCCGCCGAGCGGAGAATCCGTACCCATAACATTAAATTTCACATTGCCGCCGGTCAGCGTGATCTCGCCAGCATTTTTGACTGTGAAAACATACTTGTTTGTGCTGATAAAGTCGTACTGGCCGCCGCTTGCCTTTTTCAGCTCCGCGCCTTCCGGCAGCGTGAAGGAAACCTTGTGTCCCTGGCCGAATCCGGGGTTATAAATACCGGAGAATTTGGAGATCGGCTGATACAGGCCATGGAACACCAGAGAAATATCATCGCCGACATATGCTGTGTCGCCGCCGCGCGTCAGGTTCTCGATGCTGTACGTCACCTTTGCAGCCCGCACCACCTGATAGGCTGTTTTGCCATTTGCCGTAAAGCGAATAACATTTTTGCCGCCCAGCTGAAGATTCGGGATCGTGAAGCTGCCGTCTTCATTTTTCTTTGCAGTCAGCCACCGGCCCTGTCCTTTGTTGATGTTATACTCAACCGTGGGCTCCGCGCCGTCAAGCGTCGCGGTAAAGGTGAACGACGCAACATTTTTCAGCGTATAGACCGTATCATACTCGGTATCCCAGATATTGTCGGAACCGACCGCTTTCATCACAAGTTCGCCGGTTTCTCCGCCGACATTGATGATGATCAGGCTGGTACGATTCAGATCGGTCGCGCCATAAAGGCCTGTAAAATTGGTATCGCCGCCGATCTCGATGGCGTCATAGCTCACTTCCAGAATGGCAATGCCCTCGGAAACGCCCTCGATGTCCATCCAGTTGCTTTGCTTGCCCTCGCCGGCGTTGCCGGTGCAGCGGTTTGCCGCGGGCGTCATTTTGATGTACTGGGCGCCGGCTATCACCTTATAATTGAAATCCGGCTCAATCATGATATTGGCCGTATCACTGTTGATGATCTGCCAGGCACCGCGGTATGCACGCAGGCGGAAGGTCTCGCCCACGCCGAGCGTCAGCGCATTCTGCCCGTTGACGTTGACCATGGTGCTCGACTCCATGCGCTTGGCAAGCACATCAGACGGAACGGAGCTTTCCCGCTCCTTGGGATTTTCGTCCTCGCCAAAGGTGATCACGGCATCCTTATATCCCTTTCTCTGGGAGAGATAACCAGCCCTGGTGACGCAGTCCTCTTTGGAAACGCGGTAGGTGAGGTTGCCGCTGGGGGCTTTTACCGTGTAGGTGACGGTTCCGTCTGCATTTTCCGCCGTAGAGGAAACGGGAACTTCTTCCACATTGTAGTTTTTGACCTGGTTGAAGAATTTTACCGTTGCATCCTTCGGCGCTGTCACGGTATATGCCGTCAGGGCCTTGAGCAGGAACTTCTTGGTAACGGTGGCCTTTGTGCTTTCACCGAAGGTCTCATTGGTCGCAAGATCCACGCCGTAAGAGTCGGCAAGGTCCCCGTTCAGTGTGATCTTCCAGTTATACACAAGCGCATTGCCGTGCGCATGCAGAAGCGTCGGCGTAATGATATAGGTTTCCCATTCTTCTTCATCATAGTAGGAATACTGCGCACCGGTGACGGCGCTCTTCAGTTTTCCGGGCATGATATTGATGGAATAATCGCCGACATTTTTTACCTTGGGATTCGTGGTGTAGTAGTTGACCCGCACGAGCGTCATTTTCTGCTCGTTATGAATGGGCTTCCCGTCCGCGCCGATCTCAACGCTGATGGGCGCCTCAAAGGTCATTCCGCCGAGATCATGATTGTCCGCGGTATCCACGGCGCGATAGGAATACGTTCCCTCGGGAATCGTGATCTCATAGACATGATAATCGCCGACCGTGCCCTTATCCACGACCTGCTCTGCCGCCAGTGCATTCTCGGCATTTTCGTCGCTGTAGAACGTCACATTGACGGTGGCCGGCGCAACGTTCACGGTGATGGTATAGCCATCTTCCGACACGTTCGGGAACGTGTAGCCGCACAGCGCACATTTTCCGTCCTCGCCTTTGACGCACGCCTCTTTCGCGCTGCTGATCACAGCGCCGCACTTTGCACACGTTACTGTCTTTGTATGGCTGCCGCTGAAATCGGATTCATACTTGGTATGCGCCTCGTCGCCGGCGCAGGTCTCCTCAGACGTGCTGAGCACCTCGCCGCACTTCTTGCAGCTGACCGTTACGGTATGCTTACCGCTGCCTGCCGGCTGATAGGAAGTCGTCGTCTCGGAGTGATCGCATACGTCAGTGGTAACCGTAACCTTGCAGTAGGCCGGGGACGAAACGATGCTCTCCTCATAATCCACTCCGTATTCTCCATCTGCCCAGAGATAATACACGCCGGCTTCGGAGAAGGTGATGCTTGCTTTGCCGCTTGCATCGGTCGTTACGGCGCCTTCCGCCTCGCCGTAAAGCTCTTTGCCATAGGAAATGGTGCTGCCGGCGGAAGGCGTCGGATCTCCCACGGAGCCCTCTTCTATATCGCCAAATACTCTGATATAGTTGATCGTAAGCGCCTTCTCCGGTTCAGCCTTGTATTCATGGGTAATTCCGCCGCTGGCATCCGTAAAATAGTGAAATCCGGCAGCATCATCGGAATAAAAGCTCCAGTCTTTATACATGGTAACATCGATGAAATCTCCGTCTGCCAGCGGGATCGCATCAGCAGTTGCCCCCATATTGGGACCCAGGCTTGCATCCAGCGGATAGCTGCCATTCACATAGTAGAGCAGGTTCTCATCGTGGCCCCAGAACCCGCTCTTCATATACATGTGCTGGGAGGCGCCTTCCAAAGAAAGCTCATCCGCGCCCCCGGAATAGTATCGATCGAGCACATACAGGAAGAGCTGCAATACGGTTACATCATACTTTCCATTCCCGTCTGCGTCAAAATAGTATTGCTCATAGCCGTTCTCGCCGTACTCTTCCAGATGCACCTTGCGGAGCTCCGCCAGATCGACTGGAACATACGCCATGATCGTTCCTTTTTTGGCGCCGTCGCTTGTAATGTATTTTGCGTCATTGCTTACGGAGATGTACACGGTTCCGCTGACATCTTCGTATTGGTACTCCTTTCCTTCTTCTGCCATTGCCGTAACCGGCATCACGCCAAGGATCAGAATCAGTGCCAGGATCAGTGCCAAAAGTCTTTTCATTGTCTGCCCTCTTTTCTGAATTGTTGCCAAATGCGCAAAAAAATGCTCTGCTCAAACAAATCCTTCGGAATTCTTTAAGCAAAGCATTTTTGCAGCCGATCCAAGGCAGAAAACAGTCTTTTGGCAAACCAATCAAACGGGCACGCCTCTCCCTTGAATATGCATAAATATCATACTCGCTCAATAATAAGTCTCCTGGCTATGCCTCATCGCAATGCTTTCGCCTTCTCACAGCCATCGCTGCAATGACATCAATGAAAGCACGCTCCGCAATACAGTTGCCCCCTGAAACTTCAGGGGCCAGTGCGCTCGCCCTGCATGGGCTCTCCTGTGCGCGTTCCTCTGGATTATCTGCTTTGTATTTTTGTGCGTATCAGTACAGGTAACATTATAGCATATATATATATATATATATTCAAGGGCTTTTTTGCAAAATCGCTGCAAAAGCGGTATCAGCAGCCGCCTGTGTGCAAGTTCCCGCACGCAGAAAAAAACGCTATCCCATTCGGAATAACGGCCAAACTATTCAAAATGCGGTGAAGTGCAGTCTTGACGCAGTGCTGCTCTCTGCACAGTTCCCCCGGTATGCCAGGGCATACCGGGGGATCGATCCGATCAGTGGAAGAACAGGAAGTATGGGCCGAAGGCAATGATGAGAAGAACGAGTATGGCGACAGGCAGAATGACCAGCAGCGCAGACAGGATCATGGCAAACAGATCCTTTTTGCTCACACTGTCCTTATCCTCGTCAGTCGGTCTTTTCTGCTCTGCCTGCTCATTGCGCTCCTTCTGAAAGCGCATGGCGCGGTCAACTCTCTTCCGGAAAAACATCGGCGTTACTCCTTGACTTCGAGCTTATGATGGCAGGCGACGAAATGGTTCGGGCGTACCTCTTCCCACGCCGGGACGACCTGCGTGCAGATCTCCGTGCAGTATTTGCAGCGCGTGTGGAACTTGCAGCCCTTCGGCGGGTTGACCGGACTGGGGATGTCGCCTTCGAGGATGGAAAGCTCCTTCGCGCCGACGGTATCCGTCGTCGGGATGGCGTTGAGCAGCGCCTCAGTGTACGGATGGATCGGGTGATGGAAGATCTCGTCGGATCCCGCAAGTTCGACCATGTTGCCGAGGTACATGACGCCGACACGGTCGGAGATGTACTTGACAACAGACAGATCGTGCGTGATGAACATATAGGTCAGATTCTGCTCTTCCTTCAGGTCGAGCAGCAGATTGATGATCTGGGCCTGAATGGATACGTCGAGCGCAGAGACTGCCTCGTCGCAGACAACGAACTTCGGGTTCGTGGCCAGCGCACGGGCGATGCCGATGCGCTGCCGCTGACCGCCGGAGAACTGGTGCGGGAAGCGGTGCAGGAAATAGGGCGCGAGGCCGCACTTGTCCATAATACCGAGCACAAGCTCCTGCATACGGGCGTCCTTTTTCTTGATCATGTTGTGCGCCTGCATGCCCTCGCTGATGATCTGGCCGACGCTCATGCGTGGGTTCAGCGAGGAATACGGATCCTGGAAAATGAGCTGCATGTCGCTGCGCAGGCGGCGCATTTCGTTATACTCCAGACGTGCAAGGTCGATGCCGTCG
This sequence comes from Clostridiales bacterium UBA735, assembly GCA_002298695.1. Classification (GTDB taxonomy): domain Bacteria; phylum Bacillota; class Clostridia; order Oscillospirales; family Oscillospiraceae; genus CAG-170. The sequence goes on from DBLB01000123.1 coordinate 15,706, forward strand.
TCACGGTAGGCCTCATACTTCTGGAATTCGGGATCGTTGGCGTACGGCTTGCGCAGCGCCTCGA
>DBLB01000069.1 GCA_002298695.1 Clostridiales bacterium UBA735
ACACGCTGCGACCAGACGCTCAGCGAGCCGGTTTCCTCTGCGGCCGCTGTCACGGGCAGCAGCGTCAGCAGCAGGGTCAGCGCCAGCAGTGCGGTCAGAATCCGTTTTTTCATGGCAATCCCTCCGGAATTTTTTTCAGATAATTCCATTATAAGGAATACTCCGGGAAAATCAAGCCCTTGTGAAAAAAAGCGGGCCGGTGCGCCCCGTTTGGGGTGCACCGGCCCGCGGCATTATTCGTGCCGGAACAGGACGCAGGCCGTATAGGCCAGCGTGCCGGCACCGTAATAGTAAGCCAGACCGCCTGCGGCGCAGGCCTCGCTGACGACCAGCCCGTAGGCCTCCATCGACGAACAGGCCCGCGACGGGAAGCGGCAGGGCTGCGGATGAGCGCATGTTTTGCAGATGCGGCAGCCGCCGCTGCCGAGACAGAGCGCGTCCGGATCGGTTTTGCGCACGAGATCGGCAAATTTGTGGAACTGGTCGAGATGGCGCTGCTCCAGCTCCATCATGCCCTCATAATCAAACGAATCCTCGAGCGTCCCCATCGTCTGTACCAGGATCCCGGAGGTGCAGCGCGCGATGCGCGCGCCGCACTCCTCGAGCGTGCCGCACGCCGGCGGGCACGTCCAGTTCCGGTTATAGGCATGGCAGCGATCTGCGGCGCACATGGCCCGCACGTCCTCGCGCACGGTCAGCTTCGCCGGGTCGACCGGCGCGGCCGCCGTGAAGCCCAGCGCAAGCGCCTGTTTTACCCAGTCCTCCATCATTCTTCCTCCTCAAAGCTCAGGCAGTCAACATAGCAGTCCTGAAATTCCGGCATACTGGCCAGCTCGATGAACTCTGTTCCGGCTGCCAGTGCGCCGCTGTGCTCAAATTCGCTCCGCCGCAGGGCGCAGCGCTGCGCACCCGCGCCCGCCGCGTTGCCGATGGGCACGATCTTTTCCCGCAGCACCGGCGGGATCATGCCGATGCCGCAGGCCGAGGCCGGACGCAGATAGCTGCCGAACGCGCCGGCCAGAAAGACCTGCCGGATGTCCTCCGCCTGAACGCCGAGCTTCTTCATCAGAAGCTCGATGCCTGCGCGGATGGCCGCCTTGGCCAGCTGAAGCTCGCGCACATCCTTCTGCGTGAGGCAGACGCCGTCTTCCAGCCGGACGGCCTTGAGCCCCTCGAACGTCTCCCAGCGCTCCGTCTGCCCGGCGTCCTCGTCCATGCGGCCGCTCTCTTCGACCATTTCCAGCTGAAGCAGCGCATAGACTGCGTCGAGCAGGCCGGAGCCGCAGATCCCCTTTGCCGCGCCGCCGCCGATGACGGAGCAGACGAGCTTTCTGTCCTCCACGTTCACATGGTCGATCGCGCCGGGCGCGCCGCGCATGCCGAAGCGGATCTTCGCGCCCTCGAACGCCGGGCCAGCCGCCGTCGAGCAGGCCACGCGCCGCGTGCGGTCGCCGAGGACCATTTCTCCGTTCGTGCCGATGTCGATCATCAGCGTCAGCCTGTCCAGCTGATCAAATTCCGTGGCCGCCATGCAGCCGACCGTGTCCGCGCCGACAAAGCCCGCAATATTCGGCAGCATCCGGATCTTCGCGCCCGGCGCAAGCGGCAGAATGCCTTCTGCAGGGATCTCCATCCGCTCGTAGACCTGCGGCATGTACGGCGGCACAGTCAGCGACGTGGGGTCGATGCCGAGGAACAGGTGATGCATGGCCGTGTTGCCCACGACGCAGGCCAGTCCGATCTGCGCCGGATCCAGCCCGGCCTTCGCCGCGGCCTCCTCCGTCAGCGAAGCCAGGCAGCGGCGGATGCAGTCGCGCAGCTCCGTCGTGCCGGGGTGATCGAGAATGTGCTGGATGCGGCTGATGACGTCGCCGCCGAATGCCGTCTGCGGATTCAGCGCGCTTGCCGTCGCCAGCAACGCCCCGTGCTTCCCGTCCAGCAGGTAGGCCACGACCGTGGTCGTGCCGATGTCGAACGCCAGCGCGTATTCCGCCTCGCCGTCCGGCTGTACCGCTGCGCCAATGCCCGTGGTCAGCACGCTGGTCTGTTCCTTCTGCGGCAGCTCGACCGTGCAGTCGCGCGTCACATGCGTCTGGCAGGCCAGCTGCGAAACGCCGTCTACGAGGCAGCGGCATTTGCCGCACGTCCCGCGCCCGCCGCACGGCGCGTCCGCCGGGACGCCCGCCGTCTGCAGCGCCTGCTGAATGGTCTGGCCCTCCTGCGCCGGAATGCTCCGTCCTTCCGGCATCAATGTGATCTGATATTGCTTCATTCCGCTTTGCCTCCTTCCAGCATCCGGCGGATGGCTTCCGCCGCCTCAAACGCTGTTTCTGTATAGAGATCGGCTCCGATTTTCTTCGCAAATGCCGCCGTGATCGGCGCGCCGCCTACCAGGATCCGAATCCGGTTCGCTGCGCGGCAGCGCCGCAGGGCGCGGACTGTGTCGCGCATGGCGGGCATGGTCGTGGTCAGAAGGGCCGAAATGCCCACAAACGCCACATCCTCGTCTTCCTCGGCCGCCTGCACGAACTGCTCTGCACAGACGTCCATTCCGAGGTCGATGACCTCGATGCCGAGATTTTCGATCGCCATGCGCACCAGATTTTTTCCGATGTCGTGCAGGTCGTTTTTCACCGTCCCGAGCACGACCTTCTGCCGCCAGCGCGGCCGGATCGGGCCGCAGACAGCAGTGAGCATCTGCTCGGTGCGCTTCATGGCGCGGGCTGCGCTGAGCATTTCCGGCAGGAAATATTCCTGTGAGGCAAATTTCCGCCCGACCTCATTCAATCCGGCCATCAGGCCGTCGCGTACAATGGTTTCTACGTCGTACCCCGCGTCCAGCAGCGCACGAACCTGTTTGAGCGCCTGCTCGCTCCGGCCGGTTTCCACATACAGTGCAAGCTGTTTCATCTGTTCCATACGGACCTCATTCCTCGTTCAGACCGTCGAGCACCTGCCGCTGCAGCTCATCCAGCAGCGTGTCGGCCAGCGCGCCCCCGCTGGGCGCTTTCTGCCGGGTGACATAGACAGACCAGCGCGGCGCGCCATCCAGCGGCCGCCAGAGCAGCTCCGGGTGCGTCCGCTGCGCCAGCAGCTGCGGCAGCAGCAGCACGCAGCGCCCCTCTGCTGTCAGCCGCATCAGCCGGTCGTAATCATAGCCGGTGTATTGAATTTTTACGCCGGGCTGCCATTCGCTCTCGGAGTGGGCGGCCAGCGTTATGTCGGACAGCGCCGTCAGCGGGATCTCATCCTGCTGCGCCAGCGGATGGTCTGCGCGCAGCAGCAGCCCCATCCGGCTGCGCGCCAGAATGGCGCTCTCGAGCGTCAGGTCGTCCATGCGCTGCTCACTCACCACGGCATCTACCTGGTGCTCCAGGATCAGGCTGCGGCACTGGGTATGGGGATACTCACTGTACTCCACTTCCGCATTTCTCTGCGTCTGGCCAAATTGCTGCAAACGCCGTTCGAACAGCGGCAGCGTCCCAACGGAAAACGCAAGCCGCAGCCGCTGGTGGTAACGGGAACCATATTCATGCATCTCCTGCTGGATCTGCTCGAATTCCCGGACCACACCGCGCACCCGGTCGTAAAACAGCACGCCCGCCGGGGTAAGGAACGCGCCGTTGGACTCACGCATGAACAACTCCACCTGCATCTCCTCTTCCAGCTGCGAAACTGCCTTGCTGATGGCCTGCCGGGAGAGATAAAGCACGTTCGCCGCATTGACAAAACTCCGCTGGTCGGCGACGGCGAGAAAATATTTCAACTGCCGAATCTCCATTGCCGCACTTTTCCCTCCTTTTTTTCTATATTTTATCACATGTTTTTGCGAAAGACAACCATTGTTTACAGGGGTGCAACTTTTAGTTGCACCCCCCGCAAATTTTTTTTGCTTTTTTTTGTCGACTTCTTATGATATAGTGAAAGCACAATCAAAAAGGGGGATTTCTGATCTATGATCATTATCGGCGAAAAAATCAACGGTTCCATTCCTTCCGTTGCAAAAGCGATCGCAGAGCGCGACGAAGACTGGATCCGCAATCTGGCGAAACTCGAAACGGAAGCAGGCTCCGATTTCATCGACGTCTGCGCGTCCGTCAAGGACAACGAAGTCGAAACACTGCACTGGCTCATCGACCTTGTGCAGGAAGTTACCGACACACCCATCTGCATCGACAGCCCGAACCCCGCTTCCTGCGTGGCCGCCATGCAGTTCTGCAAGCGCCCGGGCCTGATCAACTCCGTCTCCATGGAAGGCGATAAGGTCGACATCATTTTCCCTGCCATCGCGAACACTGACTGGCAGTGTATCGCGCTGCTGTGCGCAAAGGGCATCCCGTCCTCTGCCGAAGAGCGCCTTGAGGTCTTCGATCAGCTGATGGAGAAGGCCAAGGAATACAACATCAAGCCCAGCCGTCTGCACATCGACCCGCTGGTGGAAATGCTCTGCACATCGGAAGACGGCATCAGCATGGTCATCGAGGTCATCAAGACCGTCAAGGAAAAGCAGCCCACCATCCACGTGACCGGTGCGGTCAGCAACATCTCCTTCAACCTGCCGGTGCGCCGTCTGCTGAACCAGGCGTTCCTCGTGCTGGCAATGAATGCCGGCATGGACTCCGGCGTCATGGATCCGACCAACCGCGACCTGCTCGGCATGGTGTACGCCACCGAAGCAATGCTCGGTCTGGACGATTACTGCATGGAATATATCAGTGCTTACCGGGAAGGCAAATTCGGCCCGGTCAAAGCCTGAGATATTATAAAAAAACGACATCAATAACAGGGGGTTATACAAATGTCAAAGATTGAAGAACTGGCTCACAATGTAGAAATCGGCAAGGCAAAACTGGTACCCGGCCTCGTGCAGGAATGCCTCGACGAGGGTGACGAACCCATCGATATCCTGAACAAAGGCATGATCGACGCCATGGCAGTCGTCGGCGAAAAGTTCAAGAACAACGAGATCTTTGTTCCCGAGATGCTCGTTGCCGCAAAGGCCATGAAGAAGGGCGTTGAGGTCCTGAAGCCCCATCTGAAGGGCGACAACACCGGCAGAATCGGCAAGATGGTCATGGGCACCGTTTACGGCGACCTGCACGACATCGGCAAGAACCTCGTCATCATGATGATCGAGTCCACCGGCTACGAAGTCGTTGACCTGGGCATCGACGTTCCGGTTGAGAAGTTCGTCGAAGCTGCGAGCGATCCCGAAGTCACCGTTGTCGGCGTTTCCGCTCTGCTGACCACCACCATGCCCGCCATGCAGGAGACCGTCGCTGCACTGAACGCAATGCCGCGCCGCAAGGACTTCAAGGTCATGGTCGGCGGCGCTCCCATCACGCAGGAGTTCGCGACCGAGATCGGCGCTGACGTCTACACCGAGGACGCCGCTTCCGCCGGTCAGGCTGCCAAGGCGCTGGCCCAGCATTGATTTCTGCCTGCGAAGCTGCGGGTCCCACACCGATGCTTCGCATCTGAATTATGCGAATCCCATAGATTTTCTTTCCAACACGAATCCCGGACATCTCAGGATGTCCGGGATTCGTGTTTTTGCACGCCGAAGTCTTTACGGCAACAGAGCACAATTGCGCCTTCGCACTTCGACGGATCTTTTCCGCCAATCCTGCGGTTTGAAAAGTTTGAAATACATACAGTATTCCTGCGCTTTTCAAATCTTGGCTTGACGAAAAATCTCTCGCCGAATCTGCTTGCCGAATTGTGCGGTGCTGCCTTACAAGTTGGATCTGCGATTGTTTTCTTCCAGAATGCGGGAGATCTCCCGGGTGACGCCCAGGACCTCGTCATGGAACGCGGAGGCCGAGACGCGCACGGCTCCATGCCCGAGAATGATGAGCTGCTCGAGGCTGTCGCTTGTCGCGACGCGCACCTTGCGCCGCCCGCGCAGCTCGTAGGTCACGCGCTCGATGTAGCTGTCCGCCGTTTCGGCCTCCTTCGTGTAGACGACGAAGATATTGTGGTATTTTTCCGCCGTTCCGAGATTTTGCGGCACCTTGTAGGCGTCAAATACAAGGATCACCGCGCAGCCGCGGTAGCCCTGATAGTTGCACAGCAGGTTCATCAGCACGTGCCGCGCGGCGTCGAGGTTGGATCTTGCGATCTCCTTCAGCTCGTCCCACGCGAAGAGGATGTTGTAGCCGTCGACGAGGACAAATTCCTCTGCCGGTTCGAGCGCGCGGATCAGCTCGCGCTTGTCGTCGGAGCGCAGTGCCTGCATCGGCAGGATGTCGCGGCGGCGGATGGCACCATAGGTCCGCTCGAAGATGGCGAGCAGCTCGCGCTCCAGCTCCGGTGCGCCGCCGTCCGCGACCGACCGCGTGATTTTCCGCGGCGCGATGGGTTCCGGTTCGTCCGGACGGCGGAGGTTCAGCAGCGGCAGGTGCGCGTGGGCGTCGACCTCGTCCCACTTGACCTCGAAGCCCGCGCCGCGGGCACAGAAGATGGAGGCGGACGGATCGTCGATGTCACGGGCCGGGTCATAGCCGCTTGCGGCAACGACGGCCGCCTGGTCCCGGCAGGGACGATAACCGCCCGGGCGCAGCTGGATGCGTCCGCGTCCTTTGGCGTATGCGGCAAACTCCCGCGCATAGCTGCCGAAGGACGCAACCGGGGCCTGCGCACGCAGCGTGACGCCGCCCTCGCCGGGTTCCGGCGGGGCAAATTCGCCGCCCATCCGTTCCAGATCGCTCATCGCGCGGCCGACGCAGTCCTCCGGCAGCGTCAGATGCACGGCGTACCAGGGTTCCAGCAGGACGGATTCGGCCTTCATCAGGCCCTGCCGCACCGCGCGGTACGTCGCCTGACGGAAGTCGCCGCCCTCGGTATGCTTCGGGTGTGCGCGGCCCGTGATGAGCGTGATGCGCACGTCGGTCAGCGGCGCGCCGATCAGTACGCCGCGGTACTGCTTTTCCAGCAGATGCGTGAAAATCAGGCGCTGCCAGTTCCGGCTGAGCGTATCCTCGCTGCACATCGTGTCGATCTGAATGCCGCTGCCCGGTTCGCCCGGTTCCAGCAGCAGATGCACCTCGGCATAGTGCCGCAGCGGCTCATAATGCCCGACGCCTTCCACGGGCGCGGCGATGGTCTCCAGATAGACGACGCTGCCTGCGTCGAATTCTACATTCAGGCCGAAGCGGGTACGGATGAGCGACTGCAGGATTTCCATCTGCACCTGCCCCATCAGCTGGATGCGGATCTGGTGCAGGCGCGCGTCCCAATGCAGGTGGAGCTGCGGATCTTCCTCTTCGAGTACGCGCAGCTGCAAATATGCCTGCTGCGGGTCGGTTCCGTCCGGCAGACGCAGCTGGTATTCCAGTACCGGCTGTAGACTAGGCGCTTCGGCGGCCTGCGCTGCTCCGAGACCGTCACCGGCCTTCGTCTGCGTCAGGCCGACCACGGCCACGACGGTTCCGGCCTCTGCGGCCGGGACGGCTGTGAACTTTGCACCGGAGTAGAGGCGCAGCTGGTCCGCCTTTTCCTCCCAGCCGCTGCCGTGCAGCACGTCTTTGGCGCGGAGCATCCCGCCCGTGACCTTCAGAAACGTCAGGCGGACGCCCTTCTCATCCCGCGCGATCTTATAGACGCGCGCGGAAAAGGTCTCGGGGTAATCCGGCACGGCCGTGAAGCGGGTCAGCGCCCGCAAAAGTGCGTCGACACCCTCGTCCCGCAGCGCCGCGCCGAAATAGCAGGGATAGGCGCGCCGCGCGCGGATGAGCGCGCTGATGTCCGCGTCCGGGAGCGCGCCGGTCTCCAGAAACCGCTCCATGAGCGCCTCGTCGCAGAGGGCGAGCTGCTCCATGCAGTCCGGGTCGGAAAAATCCATGCACTCGGGCGAAAGCTCCCGCCGGAGCTGCGCGAGCAGCGCCTCGCGCTCCAATCCCGGCAGGTCCATCTTGTTGACAAATAAAAATGTCGGCACCTGATAGCGCCGCAGCAGGTCCCAGAGCGTGTAGGTGTGGCCCTGTACGCCGTCGGTCGCACTGATGACGAGAATGGCGTAGTCGAGAATTTGCAGCGTCCGCTCCATTTCGGCCGAAAAGTCGACGTGACCCGGCGTATCGAGCAGGATCATGCGGCAGTCCGGCAGGTCGAGCACGGCCTGCTTGGAAAAAATCGTGATCCCGCGCACACGTTCCTGCGCGTCGGTATCGAGAAAGGCGTCGCCGTGGTCGACACGCCCCATGGCGCGCAGCATGCCCGCGCGGTAGAGCATTGCCTCGGAGAGCGTGGTTTTTCCGGCGTCTACGTGCGCCAGAATGCCGATCGTCAGTGTTTTCATGCGGCTTCTCCGCTCAGACAGTGTCTGCCGGGTGTGCGTCCAGCCAGCGGGCGAGGATCCCGGCGGCGCAGGCGCAAAGCTCTGCGCAGGGCCGCTTTTTGTAATATTCTGCGCTGCGGTCCGACGGCGGGATGTATCTCACATCCCGGTCGAGGCCCAGGAGCTCGCGGCAGATGATGGAGCCGTTTTTCTGGGCAAATTCGTCGGTCATGGCCTTGATCGCCTCGTATTCCGAACGTTTTCCGGCCTGATCCTTTGGTTCGCTGTAGCCGCGAAGCAGGCCGTAAGCCGCGGCCAAACCGCTGACGGAACCGCAGGTGAACCGCATGCCGGCCAGGCCCCCGCCGAAGGCGCTCATGAGGCGGGCGGCTTCGGCAGTGTCCATGTCCTCCACGTCCTCTGCAAATGCGAGGAACACCGCCTGCGCGCAGTTATAGCCCGCTTCAAACAGCTGCCTGGCCCGTTCTTCTTTTGTCATCGTTGTTCATCCTTTCCAGCGTGAAGTCTGACCCGCCGCAGCGGCGGCAGCGGCAGCTGCGCCGCCCGGCCTCGATGCTCTGCACCACCGGCCCGCGGCGCAGATAGCGGCTTTCGGCCCCGCAGGTTTTGCAGCGGACGAGATAGCCGCGCGCGTCGTTCTGCCGCTCCTGCGCCGGGCAGGGCGCGGCCAGCCGCTCCGGGCGGCAGCCGAGCTTGCGGCAGAGCTGCTTCCAGAGTGCGTCGTGCCCATGCCGCCGGCCGGTCAGCAGCGCGGCGGCCGCATGCGCGTATTCATGGCGCACCGTCTCAACGAATGCATCGTCGTCGGTGCGCAGAAAATCTGCCAGACGGATCTCCACCGGCTGATCGCCGCGGAAGCAGCAGACGCCGTGCTGACGCTGCATCCGTTTGGAAAATGACAGGCGGATGCCGGTCGTGTCCAGGCCGAGAAGCCGGTCGAGACGGTCATATTCTTCCCGTAATTCGTTCAGTGTCCACATAATAAATCAGTATAGCACAATTTTATCGGGCTGTCACGGCTTTCGTGCCCGCTGCGGCAGAAAAAGCGGCTTGCCCCGGACGGGGAAGGCTGGTATACTGGAGCGCAGAACAGGGAAGGACGGGCTGGACATGGCGTTTTCGAGAATTTATGTGGAGATCACCAACTGCTGCAATCTGGCGTGCTCGTTCTGCCATGGGACACGGCGGGAGGCAGCATTTCTGTCCGCAGAGCAGTTTGCGCAGCTGGCGCAGCGGCTGCGCGGACAGACGGGCTATCTCTATTTTCACGTGATGGGCGAGCCGCTGCTGCACCCGCAGCTGCCGGAGCTGATGCAGATCGCGGGGCGGATGGGCTTCCGTGTGGTGCTGACGACAAACGGGACGCTGCTGGCCCGCCGGCAGGCGGAACTGCTGGACGCGGCGGCACTGCACAAGGTCAGCGTCAGCCTGCATGCCTTTGAGGCCAACGGGGGCGCGGAGATGGCGGCGTATCTGGACTGCTGCACGGCGTTCGGGCAGGCGGCCGCGGCGCGGGGCATTCTTGTGGATTACCGCCTCTGGAATCTCGACGGCGCGCAGACAAAGGGCGAAAACGGGCGCAACGGCGAGATCCTGGCGCGGCTGCATGCGGCGTTTCCGGAGGAATGGACGAAAAACACCTGGGGCTGGCGGCTGCGCGACCGGGTCTTTCTCCACTACGGCGAAAAATTTGACTGGCCGGACGCGGCGGGGCGCGACCGGGGCGAGGCGGGCGGCTGCCGCGCGCTGCGCGACCAGATCGCGGTACTGTGCGACGGGACGGTCGTGCCGTGCTGCCTCGATGCGGACGGAGGCATGCCGCTCGGCAATCTGTTTGGGCAGGCGCTGGACGAAATCCTGGCGGGGGAGGCGGCCTGTGCGCTGCGCGAGGGCTTTGCGCGGCGGCGGCGCGTCCATCCGCTCTGCCGCACATGCGGGTATGCCGCGCGGTTCCGGTGAATTTCTTTAGGAATTTTTCATGTTTCGTTTACAAACTGTTCACCACCAAAGGCCGCATTTCCGGTATTCTGAAGATACGAAAGATGCTGGTTCGCGGGAAGGCCCGCGGACAGGCAGCAGCGTCTTTCGAGGCCGTAAACGTTTTTTCATCTTCTCCTCTTTCTCTCTCAAAAAAGCGCCCGCCGCAGAATGTGAAACTCTGCGGCGGGTGTCTTTTTGTTCTGGGGGGCTTTGCCGCTGCGGCGGGGACGGGCCGATGAGGGCATCGGNNGATGAAGGCATCGGCCCCTACAGGGGTGCGTGCGGATTCGCCCGGGGGGTTCGGGCGGGGTGGTGCGAGCTGCCGGGCGGACAGAGCCGTCCGCCCCTACAGGGTGCGGAGGAAGATTTCGGGGCATGCGGGCCGATGAGGGCATCGGCCCCTACAGAGGGGTGCGGGGGAAGATTTCGAGCGGGACGGGAGATCGGGACTATTGCAATTCCAACGGATTTTTCATAGAATAGGGAAAACAGCAGTTGGGAAGGGAGCGAATGAGATGCAGAACTGGACGGATGAGGCGCTGCGAAATCTGCTCTGCGAGCAGCTGCGGCAGCTGGGCGCCGTGCGGCGGAAGCAGCTGATCGAGGCGGCGCTGGGCCGGATGGAAGGGCAGGACGCGGACAAGGGCGACCTGCGGCCGGGGTCGGCGGCGGTGCGCGGCAAGAGCCGGCTTGGCATGCTGCTGACGGAGCTCATCCATATGGGCGTGATCGCGGAGGATGCGGTCGGATTTCTGCATTTGCAGCCGGGACAGGTGCCCGGTGTGTCGCCGGCGCGGGTGCGGGAATTCGTGCTCGCGGAGCTCGGCAAGGGAGGTACGGTTGGCAAGCAGGCGCTTTTCCGGCGGGCGGAGCATGCGTTTGGCACCGACCGGACGGCAGACAAGCAGGACGACAACGCACTGCGGAGCGTGACGGGGCGGGTATTGCTCGACCTCGAGCGCGAGGGGCATATCATCAAAAGTTCCCGCGGCTACCGCATGGCCGACGAGGATGGGTATCCCGGAACGGAGCTCGGCGGCTGGCTGCGGCAGGCGGCGGAGGGCGGCGACCTGCGCACGTGCTTCCTCGAAGCCATCCACACGAAGGGCGGCGAGTGGTTCGAGGTCTACTGCGTCGACCTGCTGCGGCGCTACTATGTGCTGACCGGCAAGACGGTCGACGAGGGGGCAGTCACCGGCGGGTCGAACGACGGCGGCATCGACGGCGTGATCCACACGCAGGACGATCTTGGCTACCGCGAGACGGTGCTGATGCAGATGAAAAACCGGCACGCTGTGATGACGAGCAAGGACGTGCGCGAATTTTACGGGGCGGTCTGCGCGGAGAACGGGTCGCGCGGGATCTTCATCACGCTCTCCTCGTTCCATCCGGACGCGCAGAGGCTGCTCGACAAGGTCGACAACCTGACGGGCGTGGACGGCGCGAAGCTGTTCGAGATCGCGCAGAAGTGCGCCTGCGGGCTGCGGGAGGAAAACGGCCGCTGGCACATCGACGACGCGCTGTTCCTGCGCACCTGAGCGGAAAGACGGAACTTTTTCCGGCAAAATGTGCGCGAGACTTCCGGAACAGCGGAAAGTCAGGATGGAAACGCGCTTTTTCACGTGCATCTGCAAGAGAGGAAATTCCAACAAAATGCGTCAAATAGTCAATAAAACACAGAAAATGCCTGTGTTCTGCAAATGTTAAATTTGCAGAGCACAGGCATTTTCTATTGACAGAATTGCGGGAAGCAGGTAAAATATATGCAAAAACAGGAAGATTGGCATGCGGACCATATGGACAATGGACGAACTGCCACGGCCTGCATTCTGCCGCGAGGGGGCGGCAAATGGAAAGAAAGGATGAAAAACTATGAAGAAGCGTTTGTTATCGCTGATGCTGGCGCTGGTCATGGTATTCTCAGTCTTGCCGACGGCGGCGCTTGCAACCGGCGAGGGGGACGGGACGACCTACAACAACGCTGCGGCGGCAAAGGCCGAGACCGGCGTGACCGCGACCAAGACGGCGACGGTCAATCCCGACGGCACGGTCACCATCACGCTCACGGCAGAGGGTACGGCGACCGGCACCGAGACGACCGTCTCGGCGGCCGATGTGGTGCTGGTGCTGGATACGTCGGGGTCGATGGCTTACTGCGGCGGCGAACTGGAATGGAAATGGCGCGGTTTCAAGAGCCACTGGGAGTGCACGACCTGCGGCCATAATTATGGCATTGTCAGCGGCCTGCTTGAAAGAATGTTCAACGGCCAGTGCATGCAGGAGACGAACCGCCGGCTGAGCATGGAAAAAGCGGCTGCGGTCAGCTTCGTCAATAAGCTGATTGCCACGAGTACGGATATCCATGTCGGCGTTGCGGCGTTTGCCGATGCGGGAAAGACAGTCTGCGCGCTGAGCCGTGACACGAATGCCCTGACGAACGGGATCAACGCGCTGACCGCATACGGCAACACAAGCTATGACGCGGGCCTCACGGCGGCGGCAGACATTATGAACGGTTCAACCCGGCAGAAGTTTATCGTCTTCCTGTCTGACGGCGAACCGTATCCGGCCAAATATGACGGCAAGACGACGGCGGAGCGGCTGAAGGCGCAGGGCATTACGATCATGTCGGTCGGCATTGACATGGCGACGCATGATTCGTCGGCACTGGAGAACATCGCTTCCACGAAGGACGGCAAGCCGATGTATTACAGCGCTACGCTGGCCGCGCTGGATGCGGTGCTGGGTTCCCTGACGCATGAGATCGAAAAGACGCTCCATGCCGGCGAGAATGCCGTGATGACCGACGTCATTGATAGGACAAACTTCGAACTGGCGGAGACGACCCTTCCGGCAGGGCTGACGACGACCGACAACGCTACACTGACCTGGGACATCGGCAGGATCGAGGGAGCGCAGAAGTCCGTGTCCTTCAAGATCCGGCCGACGGGCACGGCGACCGGCGTGCTGAAGACCAACAGCGACGTCAGCCTGACGTTCAACAGCACCGCCAAGAATGGCGAGCAGGTCACGCTGACCAAAGAAGCCATCGGCGAGCCGACGGTGGAGCGCTATCAGATCACGTATACCGATGGCGTGGACGGCGAAGAGGTCTTTCCTGATCAGGTTTCGTACTGGCTGAAAGGACAGGGCAAGCCGGAGTTCAACGGTACGCCGAGCCGGACGAACTATGAGTTCAAGGGCTGGACAGATGGGCCTGCGACCGATTACACGAAGGTTTATGTGGCTACGTGGGAGCTGACGACCATCACCGACGAGATCGTTGTGACGGTCAAGGGCAAGACCGACAGCAAGGCTTATAACAGTACGGTGCAGACGTTCGGCGATTATGAAGTCGTGTCGATCAGCGACAATCGTTACACTGTACGCGACTTTACATATGACAATGCTGCGATTGCCACGGGCACAAATGCTGGCGAATATAAGATGGGCCTGACGACTGCGAACTTCACGAACAGCAATTCGATGTTCACGAATGTGACGTTTGTGGTGCAAGAAGACGGCAAGCTGACCATCACGCCGGCGGCGATCGAGATTACCGCGGACAGCGATGAGAAGGTCTACGACGGCACGGCGCTGACGAAGAACAGCTACAAGATCACGAAGGGCGAGTTCTACGGCACAGACGGTATCGATACTGTGACCATTGCGGGTTCGCAGACGGATGTCGGTGAATCTGACAATGAGATCACGGGCTATACGCTGACGACCGGCACGAACGCGAGTAACTATGCGATCACGACGGTCAAGGGTAAGCTCAAGGTGACGCCGGTCACGGATAAGGTCGTCGTCAAGATCACGGGCAACACCGGTACCAAGGAGTATAACGGCAGCACACAGTCTAGTGGAAGGCTACACCGTTGCGAGCATCAGCAATCCGAAGTATGCCGAGGCGAACATCAAGCTCAATGGCACGGCAAAGGCCGAAGGCAAGGATGTCAACAAGTACACGATGGGCCTGACGGCTGCGAGCTTTGAGAACACCAGCACAAACTTCACGAATGTGGAGTTTGAAGTTGAGGATGGCTGGCTGGAGATCACGCCGGTCGAGGCGACGGTGACGGTCACCATTACGGGCCACAACGCCACGCAGACGTACAACGGTTCGGAATACACGGTCACCGGCTTCAACGCCACCATCAGCAACGATAAGTACACAACAAACGACTTTACGTATACAGGCGCTGCGACTGTAAAGGGCACGAATGCGCAGGACGCTGCGTATCCGATGGGCCTGAAGGCGGAAGACTTCACAAATACAAACACGAATTTCACGAATGTCGAGTTTGTGGTGACGGACGGCTGGCTGAAGATCGAGCCGGCGGAGATCGAGATCACCGCGGACAGCGATGAGAAGGTCTATAACGGCACGGCGCTGACGAAGAACAGCTACACGATCACGAAGGGCGAGTTCTGCGGCACGGATGGCTTTAAGAGTGTCAGTGTAACGGGTTCGCAGACGGATGTCGGTACGGCCGAGAACGTCATCACGGGCTACGAGCTGGCCGACGGCGTGCTTGCGGGCAACTACAAGATCACGACGGTCAAGGGCGAGCTCGAAGTGACGCCGGTTACGGATAAGGTCGTTGTCAAGATCACGGGTAAGACCGATACCAGGGAGTACAACGGCCAGAAGCAGACGGTCGAAGGCTACACCGTGAAGATCGACAATTCCCTTTACAAGGAAACTGATTTCACGTTCAGCGGTACGGCAAAGGCCGAGGGCACCGAGCCGCAGGACGAAGCGTACCCGATGGGCCTGACAGCTGCGGACTTTACGAACAACAGCAAGAATTTCACGAACGTTGTGTTTGAAGTGACTGACGGCTGGCTGAAGATCACGCCGGTGCAGGCTGAGGTCACAGTCGAGATCGTCGGCAACACGGACGAAGTGGAATTCGACGGTCTGGAGCACACGGTCGAGGGCTACACGGTCGTGAGCATCTCGAACGAGCTTTACACGAGCGCGGACTTCCGCTACAACGGCGAGGCGATCGCCCGCGGCACGCAGCCGGGCACCTATAAGATGGTATTGGATGCAGCGGAGTTTAAGAACGTCAGCAAGCGTTTTGACAATGTGCGGTTTGTTGCGACGAACGGCTGGCTGAAGATCACCGACGAGCCGACGCACAACATCGAGATCGCGCTGACGAAGACCATCCGCCAGACCGGCAACGCCGAGCCGCAGCCCACCGCGTTCACGTTCCGCGTGGAAGCGACGGATGCCGACGGCAAGGTCATCTACACGAAGGACATCACCAGTGAGAAGCTCGCCAAGGGCGACAACGACGTTGCGCTGAACTGGAAGGTCCTCAACCGCGACCTTGTGAACATTTTGCAGAACGCCAGCAAGCTGACGCTCTCCGAGGTCGACAAGGGCGAGGCCGGCTGGACATACGACAAGACCGTCTATGAGCTGACGCTGAGACCGAAGGCCACGGCATACGCTCTGACCGAGGTCGAACCGAAGACGAAATATGAAGTCGTTGCGATGGTGAACGGCGAGGTCCTGACCCCGAGCTTTGTCAACGAGTACAGCTACAACCCGATCTACGTTCCGCCTGAGACGACCACGCCGCTGCTCAACACCAGCGACCATGTGGCCTATGTCATCGGTTATCCGGACGGCGGCGTCCATCCGAATGCGACGATCACCCGCGCCGAGGTTGCGACGATCTTCTTCCGCATGCTGAATGAGGACGTCCGCGACGCGAACTACACGAAGGAGAACAGCTTTACCGATGTTCCCGCCGACAAGTGGTACAGCGCCGCGATCTCCACGATGGCGAAGCTGAAGATCGTCACCGGCGACCCGGACGGTTCGTTCCGCCCGAACGACTGCATCACCAGAGCGGAATTTGCGGCCATCGCGGCCCGCTTCGATGAGAGCGCTGCATCCTCCGTGGCGTCGTTCAGCGACATCTCCGGCCACTGGGCAGCGCGGTACATCTCTCGCGCAGCGGAGCTCGGCTGGATCAAGGGCTATTCCGACAACACGTTCCGGCCCAACAAGGATATCACCCGTGCTGAAGCCATGGCGATGATCAACCGCGTTCTGAACCGCAACCCGGAGAGTGTGGACGATCTGCTGCCCGACATGAACGTCTGGAACGACAATCTGGATACGAGCAAGTGGTACTATCTGGATGTGCAGGAGGCGACGAACAGCCACGACTATTTCCGCAAGTACGGCGGCAATGAGTCCTGGGTGCAGATGATCGCAGATCCGGACTGGAAGGCGCTGGAGCGCTGAACACAGCATCAAAACAGGGAAGCGGATTTTTCCGCTTCCCTGTTTTTTCGCGTCCGGGTGCGCGGATTCGCCCGGGAGTTTGCGACGGATCAGTGCGAGCCGCCGGGCGGACAGGGGCGGCCACCCCTACAGTAGGGAGGCGGAAAAGAGAAAAAATCGGCAGCAGTGGAATAAACCTATTGACAAAGTATGTTTTTGTGCTATGATAAACCCATAAGAAAACTATGTTTTAGGCGGAAGAACTGCCTGAACCCCCAAGGAGGTCTTTCCATGTTTGTATATGCGGACAATGCGGCCACGACAAAGCTCAGCAAGGCCGCGCTCGACGCGATGCTGCCCTGTCTGAACGATATTTACGGCAACCCATCCAGCCTGCACTCCGTCGGCCAACGGGCCGCAGAAGCGCTTCAGCAGGCGCGTGAGACGGTCGCTGTCTGCCTCGGCTGCCAGCCGCGTGAGATCTACTTCACCTCCGGCGGCAGCGAAGCCGACAACCAGGCCATCGTCTCTGCTGCGCGGCTCGGCGCGAAGAAGGGCAAAAAGCACATCATTTCCACGGCGTTTGAGCACCACGCGGTGCTGCATACGCTGAAAAAGCTCGAAAAAGAGGGCTTTGAGGTCGAACTGCTGCCAGTCGGTGAGATCGGCACTGTCACGGCAGAGCAGGTCAAGGCGGCCATCCGGCCGGACACCTGCCTCGTGACGATCATGTACGCCAACAACGAGATCGGCTCCATTTTGCCGATCGCGGAGATCGGCGCGGTCTGCAAGGAGGCGGGCGTGCTGTTCCACACCGACGCGGTTCAGGCCGCCGGTCATCTGCACATCAACGTGCAGGAGCAGAACATCGACATGCTGTCCCTCTCCGGGCACAAGTTCCACGGACCGAAGGGCGTCGGCGTGCTCTACGCGCGTAAGGGCATCATCCTCACGAACATCATCGAGGGCGGGGCGCAGGAGCGCGGTAAGCGCGCGGGCACCGAGAATATCCCCGGCATCGTCGGCATGGCCGCAGCACTGAAGGACATGTGCGATCACATCGACGAGAACGCCGCGAAGGTCTCCGCGCTGCGGGACAAGCTGATCGCAGGTCTTTCCAAAATTCCGCACAGCATCCTCAACGGCGACCCGGTGAACCGTCTGCCCGGCAACGTGAACTTCTGCTTCGAGGGCATCGAGGGTGAAAGCCTGCTGCTTCTGCTCGACGACAAGGGCATCTGCGCCAGCTCCGGCAGCGCCTGCACGTCCGGCTCGCTCGACCCCAGCCACGTGCTGCTCGCCATCGGACGGCCGCACGAAATTGCGCACGGTTCGCTCCGGCTGAGCATCTGCGAATGGAACACGGAGGAAGAGATCAATTATATGCTCACTGTCATCCCCGAGGTCGTTGCGTATCTGCGCGGCATGTCCCCGGTGTGGAAGGATCTCGTGAGCGGCAGACGCAGCTTCATGCTGCCAGAATGAAAGGAGCGCTTGTTATGGCATTGTATACAGAAACCGTCATGGATCATTTCCGCAATCCCCGCAACGTCGGCGAGATCCCCGATGCGGACGGCGTCGGCCAGGTCGGCAACGCGAAATGCGGCGACATCATGAAGATGTACCTGAAGATCAAGGATAACCGCATTGAGGATGCCAAGTTTGAGACCTTCGGCTGCGGCAGCGCGATCGCGTCGTCCTCCATCGCGACCGAAATGATCAAGGGAAAAACGATCGATGAGGCGCTGGCGCTGACAAATAAGGAAGTTGTCGATGCACTGGGCGGACTGCCGGCGCACAAGCTGCACTGCTCGGTGCTGGCAGAAGAGGCGGTCAAGTCGGCGATTCAGGATTATTATGAGCGGAATCACATTCCGTATGACAAGTCGAAATTTCCGGCGTGTGAGTCCTGTGAATCCTGTCGGATGGTATGAACAGAATAAAAAACGGGGAAGCGGAACATCCGCTTCCCTGTTTTACTGTCTTGGATCGAAAATGATGAAGCGCTGCGCTTCATCGAGGAAATGCCCGAATGGAAAACCGGTTTTCTGGTCGGGAGAAGATGGGCGGTCATGTTTTGGGGCAGCCGCCGATCTCGTCGCCGGATTCGAGGAGACTGGTCAGCGTAACGCCGTCGAGATAGCCGCCGATCAGTGTTTCAAGCTTTTCCCAGACCGGCAGCGTCCGGCAGCTGCCGGCCTTCGGGCAGGCCGACGCGCCGGGTTCCAGACACGAGACCGGGGCCAGCGAGCCCTCGGCCAGGCGCAGGATTTCGCCGACGGAATATGCTTCCGGCACTCGCACCAGGCGGTAGCCGCCGCCTTTGCCGCGCTGGCCCTCGACAAGGCCGGCTTTCGAGAGCGTGGCGATGATGCTTTCGAGGTATTTTTCGGACACCTCCTGCCGCTCGGCGATGACGGGCAGGGGAATATAGGCGCCGGGCGGCTGCTGCGCCAGATCGAGCATGGTGCGCAGCGCATAGCGGCCTTTTGTGGAAATCAGCATGGAGATCATCCTTTCCTTTATAAACATAGTTTATCACTGGGGTTATAAAATAGCAAGCGATTTCCGGCAAAAAAACGCCTGTATGGCACATCCCGGCTTGACAAACGGAAAAAGATACATATATTATAAAGCAAACGTCAGTTGACAGGCATGTGTGCGCGCTGCGGGCCGTCCGGCGGGTTTCCCGACCCGTTTTGCGGGGAAGAACCGAAGGCCGGAAGGGCAGATGCGGCAGATGGGCCGTGTGCAGAAAGGCTATGGCGCAGGATGCCGTTTCGCCCCTGGATGGCCGTGTGCTTGCCGGATGACGCAGTGAAATTCCAAAACAGCGGAGGCTTTTTCTTGGCAATCAAGTCGTTTTTTACCGGTTTGCGGCAGCGGCTGCGCCGCATGCGCCCGCCGCAGATCATTGTACTGGTGTTTCTGGCGCTGATCCTGGCGGGCGGCGGGCTGCTCTGCCTGCCTGCGGCAAGCCGGAGCGGGCAGCCGACGGATTTTCTGACCAGCCTGTTTACGGCCACATCGGCGACCTGCGTCACGGGCCTGATCCGGGTGGACACAGGGACATACTGGAGCGGATTCGGACAGGCGGTCATTCTGGCCCTGATCCAGATCGGCGGTCTCGGTTTCATGACCATCGCGTCGATTTTCTTCTTCGCGCTGCGGCGGAAGATCGGGCTGCGGCAGCGGCTGGTCATCGCGCAGGCGCTCAGCCTCGACCACATCAGCGGCGTGGTCGGTCTGGTACGCAACGTGCTGCTGGGGACGCTGGCTGTGGAGGGTGCAGGCGCGCTGATCCTGACGCTGCGGTTCTGGCCGGCGTTCGGGTTTGGACGGGCGCTTTGGTACGGTGTGTTTCACTCCGTTTCGGCCTTCTGCAATGCGGGCTTTGACGTGCTGGGCGACCTGGATGCGGGCGGCAGCCTCTGCGGCTATGTGACCGACCCGGTCGTGAACCTGACGATCATGGCGCTCATCGTGATCGGCGGGCTTGGATTTGCTGTTTGGGGCGACGTGCGGAAAAACCGGAAGTTTTCGCGCATGAGCGTTTATACGCGCCTGGTACTGTCTATTTCCCTCGGGCTGATCCTGGGCGGCGCGGCGCTGATCGCACTGCTGGAATGGTACAATCCGGAAACGCTTGGAAACCTTTCCATGCCCGGCAAGCTGCTGGCAGCGTGCTTCCAGTCGGTGACGCTCCGCACGGCGGGGTTTGCCAGCTTCGACCAGAATGCGATGCGCGACGTGACGAAGGCCGTGTGCGACGTGCTGATGTTCATTGGCGGCTCGTCCGGGTCAACGGCGGGCGGCGTGAAGACGGTGACGCTTGGCGTTGTGGTGCTGGCAGCCATCGGGACAGCCCGGGGCAGAAGCCATGTTACGGCGTTCAAGCGGACGATCTCGCCCAATGCGGTTTCCAATGCCGCGGCGATCACGCTGCTGGTGCTGTCGCTGGCATTTGCGGGCGCGGGCGCGATCTCTGTGATCGACGGCGTCAGTCTGGACAATGCCGTCTTTGAGACGATCTCGGCGCTCTGTACGGTGGGCCTGACAACGGGAATCACACCGGCGCTCAGTCTGACGTCGTGCCTGATTTTAATTGTATTCATGTTTTTTGGCCGCGTGGGCATCATGACCATCAGCGTGGGCTTCATGATGGCAAACCGCGCGGAGGATCGGATGGAATATGCGCAGACCAGCGTCATGATCGGATAGGAGGACGCACAATGAAGAAAACATATGCGGTGATCGGCCTCGGGCGGTTCGGGACCGCCGTGGCAGAGCGGCTTTACGCGCTGGGCAGCGAGGTGCTCGTCATCGACAGCAGCGCGGAGCGGATACAAAAAATGGAATCCCACGTGACCTACGCTGTGGTGGCGGATGCGCGGGATGAGGAGGTGCTGCGGTCGCTGGCAGTGCGGAATTACGACTGCGCCGTGGTGGCCATCGGTTCCGATCTGGCGGCAAGCATCGTCATCACGATGAACCTCAAGGAGCTCGGCGTGCCGCAGGTCATCTGCAAGGCCGAGGGCGATACGCAGAAGCGAGCACTGGAAAAGGTGGGTGCGGACAAGGTCGTGATCCCGGAGCGCGAGGCCGGCGTGAAGCTGGCGCAGGCCGTCACATCGTCAAGCATCCTTGATTTCATCGAGCTGTCCGACCAGTACGGCATTGCCGAGGTACAGCTCCCGGCTGCTTGGGCCGGAAAAAGCCTGCGCGAGCTGAATATCCGCGCAAAATACGGCGTGAATATCATTGCCATCCGGGCCAACGGGAAAATCAATGTGGTGCCCGCGGTGGATGCGCCGCTTCCGGAGGGCTGCGTGCTCGTGGCCGTTGGCGCAAACGACAAACTGACGAGGCTGAAGGAATGAGAGAAGAACGGATCACCAGCCGGCAGAATCCGCTGCTTCGCCACGCGAAAAAGCTGCTCACGTCCCGGAGCTACCGGGAGCGCTGCGGTGAGTTTGCCGCGGACGGAACGAAGCTGCTGGCCGAGGCAGCCCGGTGGGTGCCGGGGCTGCATACGGTTCTTGCGGCCGACGATGTCGAATTATGTCGGCTTCCGCCGGACGTCCGTGTTGTGCGGCTGCCGCGCGGCGTGATGGAGAGCGTTTCCCAGATGGACGCGCCGCAGGGGGCGATCTTCCTCTGCAAGATGCCGGAGGAAGCCGCGGCGGATATCCGCCCCGGGACGCTTCTGCTCGACGGGATCCAGGATCCCGGGAATCTCGGGACGATCCTGCGGACGGCGGATGCGCTGGCGGTACCGGCAGTGCTGCTGCCGGGCTGTGCGGATGTGTGGAGCCCGAAGACGGTGCGCGCGTCGATGGGCGCGGTGTTCCGCACGCCGCCCGTCCATATGACGCGGGAGGCTGCCGTTGCGAACTGTCGCGAAAACGGCATTCGGCTGCTGGCCACGGCGCTGCGGGACGATGCGCGCGATCTGCGCGAGGAGGCACTGGCCGAGACGGCGGTCGTCATCGGGTCGGAGGGCCAGGGCGTCTGCCGGGAGCTGCTGGATGCGGCGGACGGTACGGTCATCATCCCGATGCAGAAGCATTGTGAATCGCTGAACGCGGCGGTGGCTGCGGCGATCGTTATGTGGCAGATGAAGCGCTGAGCGGAAAGGCGGGAGCGGCTTGCTGGAATACTGGCTGTGGCTGACGACCCGGCGCGGGCTGGGCAATCAGGGAATGCACGCGGTGCTGCGGCGTTTTGGAACGCCGGAGGCGGCTTTCTATGCCGATACGGAGAGCCTGCGCGGCATCGAGGGGCTGAAAGACGCCGCGCCGCTGGCCGACAAGGATCTTGCGGAGCCGCGCCGGATCCTGGAGGAATGCCACCGGAACAGCATCCACATCCTCACGTGGCAGGATGCGGCCTATCCGGCCCGGCTGCGCGCCATCGACGCACCGCCCGTGCTGCTCTACTATCAGGGGACGCTTCCGGATTTTGACGCGGAGCCGGTCATCGCCATGGTCGGCACGCGGAAGGCGTCGCTCTACGGCATGCAGCAGGCAAAAATGCTCGGCTATCAGCTCGGGCGGCTTGGCGCGATCGTGATATCCGGCGGCGCGGCGGGCATCGATACCATGTGCCTCACCGGGGCGCTGACTGCCGGACGGCCGGTCGCGGCCGTGCTGGGCTGCGGGGTGGATATCGCCTATCCGGCGAAAAACCGCGGCCTGTTCGAGGACATCCGCTATCATGGCTGCCTTCTCAGCGAATACCCGCCCGGAACGCCGCCGCTGCCGGAGCATTTTCCGGTGCGGAACCGGATCTTGAGCGGACTGGCGCTCGGCGTGGTGGTCGTGGAAGCGCCGAAACAGAGCGGCGCGCTCATCACGGCCAGCCGCGCGCTGGAGCAGGGGCGCGACGTGTTCGCGCTGCCGGCCAACGTCGGCAGTCCCACTTCCGCCGGAAATTTGCAGCTGCTCAAGGACGGCGCCATTCTGATCGAAGAGGGCTGGGACGTGATGCGCGAATATGCCGCACTGTATCCGGATCGGGTCGCGCCGCAGCCCGCCGCCGTGCCGATGACGCTCGCACCGGAGGAACAGACGGAAAACCGGGCAGCGCGGAAAGTGGCCGAAACGCGGCGTGTGCCGGAAAAAGCCGACAAAAAAGCCATTGACAATCCGGAAAACAGGGATTATATTGACGTACAGGAAATTTCAGACAAGCTCAGCCCCGACGAACGGACGGTGCTGGAGCTGCTCCGGGGCCGGACGTTGGCCATGGATGAGCTCATCGACCGGGCACAACTGCCCGCAGCGCGCGTGCTGTCCACGGTGACGCTGCTGGAGGTCAAGCAATACATCAGGCGCCTGCCGGGGAAACGGTTTTCCCTTGCAGAGAAGAAATAGATTTGGAGAACACTGACAATATGTCAAACGGAAAAACCAACCTGGTGATCGTCGAGTCGCCGTCAAAGGCGAAGACGATCGGAAAATACCTCGGCCCGGATTTCACGGTCAAGGCCAGCATGGGCCACCTGCGCGACTTGCAGAAGAGCACCATGAGCGTGGATATCGAGCATGATTTTGAGCCCGAGTATGTTCCGCTCAAGGGCAAGGAGGAGATCATCTCCGATTTGCAGAAGGCTGCGGCCAAAAGCGCGAATATCTATCTCGCAACCGACCCGGACCGCGAGGGAGAGGCCATTTCGTGGCACCTGAAATATCTGCTGAATATCCCGGACGATAAGACGTACCGCGTGACGTTCAATGAGATCACGCGCGACGTTGTGCGGAGGTCCATTGAATCCCCGCGCGCCATCGACCAGAACCTCGTCGACGCGCAGCAGGCGCGCCGCGTGCTCGACCGCATCGTCGGCTATCAGCTCAGTCCCCTGCTCTGGAAAAAGATCCGCAAGGGACTTTCTGCCGGACGCGTGCAGTCCGTGGCGACACGGCTGGTCGTCGACCGGGAGAACGAGATCCGCGCCTTCCGGCCGCAGGAATACTGGTCGCTGGATGTGAACCTGGCCCGCGTGGGCAAGCCCGGCAGCTTTGTGGCGCACTATTATGGCGACCCGAAGAAGCGCGAGCTGCCGGACCGCGAGACGGTCGACGCCATTCTGGAGGAGCTGAAGACCGGCGAATTCCGCGTGGAGAGCATCAAGAACACCGAAAAGAAGAAGAATCCCGCGCCGCCGTTCATCACCTCGACACTCCAGCAGGAGGCGTCCCGCAAGCTCAATATGACGCCGCGGCGGACGATGATGATCGCGCAGCAGCTCTATGAGGGCGTGGAGATCACGGGCGAGGGTTCAGTCGGTCTCATCACGTATATGCGCACCGACTCGCTGAGAATCTCGGAAGAGGCCCTCGCGGCGGCGGCAGACGTCATCAAAAGCCGCTACGGCGCGGCCTATTATCCGGGCAGCCCGCGGCGCTACAAGCCGAAATCCGGCGCGCAGGACGCGCACGAGGCCATCAGGCCAAGCCATGTGGAGCTGACGCCGGAGATGGTGGAGCACGACCTGACGAAGGATCAGTACCGGCTGTACAAGCTCATCTGGAGCCGCTTTTTGTCCTCGCAGATGGCGAGCGCCGTCTATGACGTGACGGCCATCGAGGCCAGCTGTGGCAGGCACCTGTTTCGCGCCAGCCACCAGAGCATGCGCTTTTCCGGCTTTACGGCCATCTATGAGGAGGGCCGCGACGATGAGCAGGAGAAGCTGGATTCTCCGCTGCCCGACCTCTCTGAGGGCGAACCCCTGACCCCGACGCAGTATGACCCGCAGCAGCATTTTACGCAGCCTCCCGCACGCTATACCGAGGCGACGCTCGTGCGCGCGATGGAGGAAAAGGGCGTGGGCCGTCCGTCGACCTATGCGGCCATCATTGCGACCATTCAGGACCGCGAGTACGTCTCGAAGACGGACAAGCGTCTGGCCCCGACGCCGCTCGGCGAGGTGGTGAACGGGCTGATGGTGGAGCGGTTTTCGGATATTGTCAACGTGGAGTTCACGGCGGACATGGAAAAGCAGCTCGACCGTGTGGAGGAAGGGCAGCTCTACTGGAAGGAAGTGCTGCGGCAGTTCTACAGTGTGTTCCATCAGGAGATGCTGGACGCGGAGCAGGCGCTCGACGGCGTGCGGTTGAAGGTGCCAGACGAGGTGACGGAGGAGAAATGTGAGCTCTGCGGACGGAACCTCGTCGTGAAGACGAGCCGCTTCGGCAAGTTCCTCGCATGTCCCGGCTATCCCGAGTGCAAGTTCACAAAGCCCATCACCGAGAAGATGCCGGGCCGCTGCCCGAAGTGCGGCAGCGCAATTTTGAAACGCAAGTCGAAGCGCGGCTACGCGTACTACGCCTGTGAGCGCGGCGCGGAGTGCGGCTTTATGACGTGGGACGTGCCGACAGATCAGGACTGCCCGGTCTGCGGTCAGACGATGTTCAAGCGCAGCGGACGCGGCGCGATGAAGCCGTTCTGCATCAATCCCGAGTGTGAGAACTTCCTGCCGGAGGACAAGCGCGGCTATCGCCGCAAGGCGACGTCCACCGGCGCGGCGACCGCCGAGAGCAACGCCGAGGCGGCAGCCGAGGCCGAGCAGGAGATCCTGACCGAGAAAAAGGCAAAATCTGCCGCGAAGAAGGCGGAAAAGGCCGAAAAGACGGCGGAAAAGAAGCCCGCTGCGAAAAAGACTGCGGCAAAAAAGACCACGGCGGCCAAAAAGCCAGCCGCGAAGAAGACAACGACAAAGACGACCGCCGCGAAAAAGGCGGCGAAGAAGGATACGGAATGAAACTGGAATGTACCGTGGTCGGCGCGGGGCTAGCCGGATGTGAGGCGGCGTGGCAGCTGGCCGCGCGCGGCGTCTATGTGACGCTGCACGAGATGAAGCCGCAGAAGATGACGCCCGCGCACCACTGCAATGACTTTGCGGAGCTGGTCTGCTCCAATTCGCTGCGCGGCGACCGGCTGGAAAACGCAGTTGGTCTTTTGAAAGAGGAACTGCGGCGGTTGGGGAGCCTGATCTTACAGTGTGCCGAGGCCAACCGCGTGGAGGCCGGCGGCGCGCTGGCCGTCGACCGCTACGGCTTTTCCGGCATGGTGACGGAGCAGATCAGATCGCACCCGAATATCACCGTGGTCGAGGGCGAGGTGACGGAGGTCCCGCAGGGGCCGGTCATCATCGCGACCGGGCCGCTGACGAGCGACGCGCTCGGCGCGGCGATCCAAGATTATTTCGGCGGCGCGGACTATATGAGCTTTTTCGACGCGGCGGCGCCGCTCGTGAGCTTTGAATCCATTGATATGGAGAAAGCCTGGTTCGCCTCCCGCTACGACCGCGGGGAAGCAGATTATGTAAATTGTTCGATGGAGCGCGACGAGTATGCCGCATTCGTCGAGGCTCTCACCACTGCCGAGGAGGCGGAGGTTCACGGCTTTGAGGACGCAAAAGTGTTCGAGGGCTGCATGCCCGTCGAGGTCATGGCGCGGCGCGGATTTGACACGCTGCGCTACGGTCCGCTGAAGCCCGTGGGCCTGAAGGACCCGAAGACCGGGAAAGAACCCTATGCCGTGGTGCAGCTCCGGCGCGACAACGCCCAGGGCAGCATCTACAACATCGTCGGCTTCCAGACGCATCTGAAATTCCCGGAGCAGAAGCGCGTCTTTTCCATGATCCCCGCGCTGCATGACGCGGAATTTGTCCGCTACGGCGTGATGCACC
>DBLB01000121.1:0-204 GCA_002298695.1 Clostridiales bacterium UBA735
AGCAGAAGTTCACGTTGCCGGGGAGACGCTTCGACTCGTCGCCGTTGAGTGCCGCGTGCGGGATGGTCTTGAGCCCGGCGATGAGTTTGTCGCGCAGAGCGCTTACATACGCCGCGTTCTTATCGAGATTCGCGCATGCCTCGGAGAGTGCCGTGGCCATAGCGACGATGCCGCCGATATTTTCCGTACCGGCGCGCTTGCCGC
>DBLB01000121.1:322-456 GCA_002298695.1 Clostridiales bacterium UBA735
GGCCGTGGAACTTGTGCGCGGAAATGGAGAGCATGTCGATGTTCTCCGCCTTCACGTCGATGGCGACGTGACCCGCCGCCTGCACCGCGTCCGTGTGGAAGATGACGCCCTTTTCGCGGCAGACCGCACCGATC
>DBLB01000121.1:489-20348 GCA_002298695.1 Clostridiales bacterium UBA735
GATGGGCTGGATGGTGCCGATCTCGTTGTTGGCGTACATGACCGTCACGAGGCAGGTGTCCTCGCGGATGGCGTCACGCACCTGCTCGGGCGTTACGATGCCGTTTTCGTGGACATCCAGCAGCGTGACCTCGTAGCCGTACTTTTCGAGCTTCTTGAGCGTGTGCAGCACAGCATGATGCTCAAACGCCGTGGAAATGATGTGCTTTTTGCCTTTCTTCGCACCGATAGCCGCCGCGGAGAGGATGGCCTGGTTGTCCGCCTCGCTACCGCCGGAGGTGAAGGTGATCTCGCGTGCCTCGGCGCCGAGACACTTGGCGACTGTTTCACGCGCCGCGGCGAGCGCCTCCGCCGACTTCTGACCGAATTCATAAAGGCTCGAAGCGTTGCCGTACCAGGTGTCCAGATACGGCAGCATCGCGTCGATGGCCGTTTTGCTCATCTTCGTGGTCGCCGCGTTGTCCGCATATACAAACATGGAAAAAGCTCCTTTCAAAACCCTACTTTTTTTGTATGTTTACAATGTAGCATCATAAACATATATTGTCAATAGGTTTTTTCCCAAGGAGCATTTTCGCGCCGGGTTATTCCCCGGAATCGGTCGATTTCGCGGCAATATTGCCGTTTATAAGGTCGGCGAGCGTGACGCTCTCCAGATAGTCGTTCATCACGCGGTCTAACTCCTTCCAGAGCGGCAGCGTGAGACAGTTGTCGGCGTTCGGGCATTCCGATTCGCCGGACTTGACGCAGGACACCGGCGCTATGGAGCCCTCCGCAACGCGGAGGATATCGCCGACGGCGTATTCCTCCGGGCGGCGGGCAAGCCGGTAACCTCCGCCGCGGCCGCGCTGCGTCTGCAAAAATCCGCTGCGGCTGAGCGCGGCGACAATACCTTCGAGATATTTTTCGGATATGTTCTGGCGCTGGGCGATGTCCATCAGCACAACGTATTCCTCCCCGCCATTGCGGGCAAGATCCGCCATGACGCGCAGCGCGTAGCGTCCCTTGGTCGAGATCAGCATATTTTCTTCCTCCTGATCGCTTCTATAAACATACTATATCACAATGTTTTTAATTTTTCAACTGGGAACGTCTTGACAAACGCGGTCAAATTGGGTAAAAAGAAAAAGATTTTTTCATAAGAAGGTCAAGCGTATGAAATACATCCGTCAGCTCGGCATCATTCTGCTGATATCGTTCCTCGGCGAGCTGCTGCATTATCTGCTCCCGCTGCCCGTCCCGGCGAGCATTTACGGGATCGTTCTGCTCTTCACGGCGCTGGAAACGCGTCTTTTGAAGGTGGACGCTATTCGTGAAACGAGCGCGTTTCTGCTGGAGATCATGCCGATGCTGTTCGTCCCGGCGGGCGTGGGTCTTCTGGAAAGGTGGGACGTGCTACGTCCCGTGTGGCTGCCGTTTGCTGTGATCGTCATCGCATCGACGTTCACGGTGTTCGCTGCCGCAGGACGCACCGCGCAGCGCGTGATGCGTCTGCGCCAGAAAAGGGGGACGAAAGATGATGCGTGAGCTGATCGAATCCTCCGCCTTTCTCGGCGCTGTCATCACCATTGCCTCGTTCGAGCTGGGGCGCGCCATCCGGAGAAAGTGGAACTTCGCGCTTTTTAATCCCTTGCTGCTTGCGATCCTCTTCTCCATCGGGATTTTGCTTCTGTTCCGTATCGATTACGAAAGCTATCTCAACGGCGCGAAGTACATCAGCTTCCTGCTCACCCCGGCGACGGTATGCCTTGCCGTGCCGCTCTATGAGAAATTTGAGCTGCTGAAGAAAAACGCCCTTGCCATAACACTCGGTATCGCCGCCGGAGTGCTTGCGAGCCTTGCCACGGTGTTTGCGCTCTCGGCGCTTTTCCGGCTGGACTTCTCTCTGTTCGCTACGCTTCTTCCCAAATCCATCACCACCGCGATCGGCATGGACGTTTCCGCGGAGCTCGGCGGCTACGTCTCGCTCACCGTCGCGGCGATCATTCTGACCGGCGTTCTCGGCAACATCTGCGCCGAGGGCGCGTGCCGGGTGTTCCGCATTACAAGCCCCATTGCGCAGGGCGTTGCCATCGGGACCGCCGCGCACGCCATCGGAACGTCCCGGGCGCTCGAAATGGGCGAGATCCAGGGCGCAATGAGCTCGCTCTCGCTCGTCGTGGCGGGACTGCTCACCGTAGTGCTCGCCACCCCGGTCGCTTCGCTTTACGGATTATAAGTCATATAAGACAAACGCGCCCCGCCGGACGAGCTGTCCGGCGGGGCGCATTTTCTGTTATGTTATTTTTTCTCGTCGCCGCAGGTGTCGGTGATGATATACCGGGGGCGGCCCTTTACTTCTTCGTAGATCTTGGAAATATAATAGCCGATGATGCCGAGACTGATCATAATGATGCTGCTGGAAAACAACTGGATAAGGATCACCGTGGTGAAGCCGCCAAGCGCCCGCCCGGAGAACTTCTGCACGAGCGCGATCGTGCCGAGAACGAGCGAGACGAGCAGCATGATACCGCCGAGGACCGTAACGATCTGCATGGGCGCAGCGGAGAAGGAAGCGATATTATCCACGGCGTATCTGGTGAGCGCCATCGTGGACCACTTGGAGCTCCCACCCGCGCGCTTTTGCACATCAAAGGGGATGCTCGCCGTTTTGAAGCCGATCCAGGCCGAGAGCGCGCGGAAGAAGGCGTTCCGCTCGCGCATATTGATGAGAACGTTGACCGCTTTCCGGTCAAGCAGCTTGAAGTCGGACGCGTTCGCCATGTCGATGCCGGTCGCGCGGCTGATGAGGGAATAGAACGCTCTCGCCGCGAGACCGTGCGCGCGGCTCTCCGCGCCGCGGCTGGCCTTCTGGCCCTCGACGATCTCGTAGCCCTGCTCCCACAGGCGGTACATCTCCACGATCTTCTCCGGCGGGTGCTGGAGATCGCCGTCGATCACAACGCAGCAGTCTCCTTTCGCCGAAGCCAGTCCCGCGAGGATCGCCGCCTCCTTGCCGAAATTGCGGGAGAAATGCAGCCCGCGGACGCCGCCGGATGCGGAGAGCGCCGTGATTTTCTCCCATGTGGCATCCTTTGAGCCGTCGTCCACAAAAATAAGCTCACAGCCGATTGCAGCATCGGACAGCACGCCGCGGATGACCGAAGCCGTCTTTTCCAGCACGGCCTCCTCGTTATAGACAGGGATCACTACCGAAAGCATCACTCCGCCCCCTTCGCCGTGTCCGACTCACACCGGATCTCGCCGATGCCGAGCACATCCGCCATAGCCGCGTTCGGCCAACTCTGTGGGTTTTCTGTGTCGAGATATTTGAGATCGTACAGCGCCGAATAGCGCGTCAGCGTCTCGACATACGGCACCGTCACGCTGCTCTCGCCGCGCGCAGCCGCCTCGGTGACAGCCGTTTCGTTCGAGCGAACCTGAAGATATACATTCGTTATGTCGGCAAAGCCGAAAACGCCCCAGTAGAGCGTCGGCAGAACAAGCACCGCCGCCGCGCACAGCACCGGGAGCTTTGCTTTTCCGGAGAAGAGCTCTGACAGAAGCACGGCGTCCGCCGCAATGAGCAGCACCGCCGGAAACGCCAGACACCGCTCCGGGTAATACGAGGCGACGCTCAGCGCGAAGTTGGCGCAGAGCGAGCCGAGCACGAGCGCCGCGGCGAGATAAATCTTCTCCCGGCGGACACGATACCAGAGCGCCATAACGAGCGACACAGCAAAAACAACGAGCAGCACCGCCAGCGAGCGGTACTTCTCCAGCGCGGCTACAAGCCCTGTTCCAAGGGACATGAGCGAGCTCTCCGCACTGCTTTTCATGCTCTCCGCCGGGCGGGTCATCATAAAGAGGAATCCGCCGACCGACGCGAGCACCGGAAGCCACGGCAGGACGCCGTTTTTCTTCCTGCAAAGCACACGGCGGCCAAGAAGCAGCAGCGCGGAAAGGAAGATCGCCCCGGCCGCCATATTCTCCAGATACGCGCCGGTATAAAAGCCCACGAACATCCACAAAATCCAGAACAGCGGTTTTTTCTTCACATCACGCTCAAAAAGGCGGATGTACGGCATGAGAAAAGCCAGGCCCACGACGCACCCCCAGCCGTAATTGCAAGCCCCATCCAGCCAGAAGAAAACCTGCCCGAACGCCGGGACAAACACCCATACGCCGCAGAAGATCATAAGGAGGATGAGATTGTTCCGCTCGCCCTCCGGCTGCGCGATCCGGGCGAGGAGCGCGATCAGCGCCGTGAATATCATAGTGTTTACTATATTAAATACTGCTTTCGGCAGCAGCAGAAAAAGCTGCGCCCAGAAATGAGCGAAGAGCCGCCCGTTCATGGTCTGCGCGTGCGCCGCCATTGAGGGAAATATCTCGCCGAAACGCGCGAGTCGCTCGCCGGTCGCAAAGCTGTGCATATACGCCCAGTCGTCCACCGCGTACGGCGTGAGGATGTTTCCGAGCAGCATGAGAAGAAAGATTCCGAGGAGCAGCGCCGCGCGCGTCTTCCCGGAGCGGATCGCCGGCATGGTCAGCGCCTCCTTGCATGGGATTCTTTGCTTATATTATACACAAGCGGAAAATGAAGTCAAACTACGCCTCGATTTTTTGAAAAAGCCCCTTGACAATACCCCCCAGGGGTATATAATGCATACCGAAAGGCAGGGACGACCCATGGACGAAGAAAAAACGTGTTGCTGCTGCAAAAAAACCGAGCGGAGCGAAGACGAGCGCCGGGCGCTCATGAATCGCCTGAGCCGGATCGAAGGGCAGATCCGCGGCATTCGCGGGATGCTCGAACGCGATGCCTACTGCGCGGACATTCTCACGCAGTCCGCGGCGGTGAGCGCGGCGATGAACGGCTTCAACCGCGCACTTTTGAACGCGCATCTCCATAACTGCGTCGTGCGTGACATCCGCGCGGGCGACGATTCCGTTGTGGACGAGCTTACGGAACTTTTGCAGAAGCTGATGAAATGAGTCAAGAACGCAATATAAATAGAAAGGCAAATACCATGACGCAATACTCTGTTACAGGCATGAGCTGCGCGGCGTGCTCTGCGCGGGTAGAAAAGGCGGTCTCCGCCGTGCCGGGCGTTACCTCGTGCGCGGTGAGCCTGCTCACAAATTCCATGGGTGTGGACGGTACCGCGGCTCCCGCGGACATCATCCGCGCGGTGGAAAACGCCGGATACGGCGCAAGTCTGAAGGGCGCGAAGGGCGCAGCGCCCGCCGCGGCAGCGGACGAGCTGGCCGACCATGAGACGCCGAAGCTCAAAAAGCGGCTGATATCCTCGGTGGCGGTGCTGCTCGTACTGATGTACTTTTCAATGGGCCACATGTGGGGCGCACCGATGCCGCACTGGCTGCACCACAACAGCGTGGGAATAGGGCTTATTCAGCTCCTGCTCGCGGGCATCGTGCTCGTCATCAACCAGAAATTCTTCATCAGCGGCTTCCAGAGCGCCGTGAAGGGCGCGCCGAACATGGATACGCTCGTTGCGATGGGCTCGGCGGCAGCGTATCTCTGGAGCGTATACGAGCTCTTCACGCTGACGATCGACCCCATGGCGGAAGCCGATCTCTATTTTGAATCCGCCGCCATGATTTTAACGCTCATCACCGTCGGCAAAACGCTGGAAGCACATTCCAAGGGAAAAACGACCGACGCGCTCCGCTCGCTCATGCAGCTCTCGCCGAAAACGGCGCGGCTGGAGCGGAACGGCGAAGAGGTCGTCGTCCCGGCGGAGGAAGTCGTTCTCGGCGACATTTTCCTTGTCCGTCCCGGCGACAGCATCCCGGTGGACGGCATTGTCCTCTCCGGCACGAGCGCCGTAAACGAGTCCGCGCTCACGGGCGAAAGCCTCCCCGTAGACAAGGTGGAAAACGACAAGGTGAGCGCCGGTACGATCAACCAGTCCGGCTTCCTGCGGTGCCGGGCGACCGGCGTCGGCGAGGATACGGCGCTCTCGCAGATCATCCGCATGGTGAGCGATGCCGCCGCGACGAAAGCCCCCATCGCCAAGACCGCCGACAAGGTCGCCGGCGTATTCGTGCCGACGGTGATCGGCATCGCGGCCGTTACCATT
The DNA here is from genome assembly GCA_002298695.1 of Clostridiales bacterium UBA735. GTDB lineage: Bacteria > Bacillota > Clostridia > Oscillospirales > Oscillospiraceae > CAG-170. Next base: position 6,575 of record DBLB01000121.1, read on the forward strand.
ATCGTCTGGCTGCTTGTCGGGCAGACATTTGGATACGCGCTCGCGCGCGGCATATCGGTGCTCGTCATCAGCTGCCCGTGCGCGCTCGGCCTCGCGACACCGGTCGCCATTATGGTTGGCAGCGGCCTCGGCGCAAAGAACGGCATTTTGTTCAAGACGGCGGCGTCCCTCGAGGAGACGGGGCGCATCGAGATCGTCGCCCTCGACAAGACCGGCACCATCACGTCCGGCGAGCCGAAGGTGACGGATGTCCTCCCGGCGGAGGGCGTCTCGGCAGACGAACTGCTGCGCCTGGCGAATACGCTGGAGCGCAGGAGCGAGCATCCGCTCGCGAAAGCGATCCTGGAATACGCGAAGGAGCAGAACGTCGGTGCAGAAGAAGTGGCCGACTTCCAGGCCCTGCCCGGCAACGGCCTGACGGCCACGCTCGGCGGCAAAAGACTCTGCGGCGGCAACGATACGTTCATTGCTACGACCGCGCCGGTCTCTGCGGAGATGAAGGCGCAGGCCGCGAAGCTGGCGGAGGCGGGCAAAACGCCGCTCTGGTTCAGCTATGACGGCAGACTGCTCGGCGTGGTCACCGTGGCGGACGTCATCAAGGCCGACAGCCCGCAGGCCGTGCGGGAGCTGCAGAACATGGGTATCCGCGTCGTGATGATCACGGGCGACAACGAGCGCACGGCAAAGGCCATCGGCGCGCAGGCGGGTGTGGATCAGGTGATCGCGGGCGCCCTGCCGGACGGCAAGGAGCGCGAGATCCGCAAGCTCAAAACAGAGGGCAAGGTCGCCATGGTCGGCGACGGCATCAACGACGCTCCGGCGCTCACGCGGGCGGACATCGGCGTCGCCATCGGCGCGGGCACGGACGTGGCCATCGACGCGGCGGACGTGGTGCTGATGAAGAGCCGCCTGTCCGACGTCCCGGCGGCCATCCGCCTCAGCCGCGCAACGCTCCGCAACATCCACGAGAACCTGTTCTGGGCGTTCTTCTACAACACGATCGGGATCCCGCTGGCGGCGGGCGTGTTCATCCCGCTGGGCCTGACGCTGAACCCGATGTTCGGCGCGGCGGCGATGAGCCTGTCCAGCTTCTGCGTGGTGTCGAACGCGCTGCGGCTGAACCTGTTCAAGCTGCGCGATGCGCGGCACGACCATAAACATGTCAAACATTCGAAAAAACACGAAGTAAAGGAGAAAAACGAAATGGAAAAGACCATGAAGATCACCGGTATGATGTGCGGCCACTGCGAGGCCAGAGTGAAAAAGGCGCTCGAGGCCGTCGAGGGTGTGGCCGAGGCAAAGGTCAGCCACGAGACCGGCACAGCCATTGTGACGCTGAGCGCGCCGGTCGACGACGTGGTGCTGAAAAAGGCCGTCGAAGATCAGGACTACACCGTTAACGGTATCGAATAAACCGGAGTGTACAACAACCGCGCCCCGCAGATCATTTTGATCTGCGGGGCGCGGTTGTTTCTGTCAGGGTGATTCAGACACGCCGCCGACTGTACTGCTTTTGCAGGAAATTGGAGAACAGGACAATGGCGTCGCTGTAATTTTCCTTGCGCGTAACAATGGAAAGGTCGACGAGCGGCTGCTCGGCCAGACGGATGATACGCAGTTTTTCATTGTGCAGATTTTCGGCAACCTGCCGCATGATGAGCGAAACGCCGGCGTTGCTTTCAATCAGCGTTTGGATGGTGTTCAGTCGGAGGAACTGTTTGGATACGTTTGGTGTGAAGCCGGCTTCCTCACAGAGATTCATGCAGTACTGGAACAGACCGGTCTGGCGGTTCATGAAGAAAAAGACATTATTGGCCGCCTCGCTGAGCGAAATGCTCTCCCGACTCGCCAATGGATGTGCAGCGGAGACGACGAGCACCATCTCGTCTGTGATCAGCGGCACCATCCGGCACCGTTCGTCGGAGAGGAGACAGTTGCGCAGGATGCAGGCGTCGACCTTTCGACTGAGCAGGTTCTTCATCGCGATGACGGGATCCTGCTCCTCCATAATTGTTTCGATTTCTGGGTAAAAATTGCGGAATTCCACGATATTTTCCAAAATTCCATAGCTGCTTGCGACTGGGATGATGCTGATCCGCAGCGTCTCCTGGTCAAATTTTTTATACACCCGCATGGCGTTCATCATCAGATTATATGTGTGCGTGATCTCCCGGGCGTACTGTGCAAACGCTTTGCCTGCCGATGTGAGCTCTACCGTCCGTGTGCTGCGGGAGAGCAGCTGGACGCCGACCTCCGTCTCCAGCGCACGGATCTGCTTGGAGAGGGAGGACTGGGAAATGTACAGCTTATCGGATGCATTGGTGAAATTCTTCGTCTGTGCCAGCTCGATCAGATATTCCAGTTGTTTGATAGTCAAGGGCTACCTCCTTGTAAAACGATTGTAATCAAAATCACGTATAACTATTCTGTTTCGGAATAACTGTGGGGAAAAAACGGAATTGCGTCGAAGATGGTAATAATGCTATACTTTTTGATGTCAGGAGCACAGAAGATTGGGCATATTGGACAGTAAATTGCCCGCACGGCCCAAAGGCACGGTGGAACCGGCCTGCACGGGAAAGCGGCGCCGGAAGCCCGGATCGGAAATTCAAACATAGAAAGGAAGTCAAACATGCAAAAAATGAATGCACTGCTGGATCCCAGAGGGTATCAGGAAAGAACCATGATCACTCTGGCCAAACGTCCCTCGTTGGAAGAACTGAAGCACGGAAAGATTTTATTCTATAATAACACAAAGCTTGGATTTTGCAACTACTATACGGTGTTCGATCAGATCAAGAAGCATCTGAGAGACATCGGTTGTGACGAGACGAAATGGGTCGAGTATACCGAGACGGTCCGCGGCAAGAACGCGGAGAAGCTCGGGGAATACGCCGCAATGCTTGCAGAGGAAAAGCCGGTTGCGGCCATCGTGGCCTTCGGCGACATGGGGACGTCTTCGTCCACGACCGTCCTGACCATTGCGCTTGAAAAGCTCGGCATTCCTGCGGTCTACATGACCGCGCCTCCGGGAACGGCCATCACCGAGGGCGTCGGTGTCTATCGTGCCGGCAACCTCTGCCTCTGCTCTGTCGATATCTACCAGGCCAGCACTGTGGAAGAGGTCGCCGCACAGGTCGACCTGAAGTGGGACTACATCCTTGCTTCCCTGACGACAAACGGCACTGAGCTGCTGAAGCTTGCGCACATTGACTTCAAGATGGACAAGGTCGCGCCCGCAAAGGACGGCCTTCTGCCGTATGCACCGGAATACCGGGAAGCCGAGGCGCAGGAGCCGGGCGCTTATATGGAAGAGGTCATGGACTACTTCAATGAGATGCACATCTCCGACGGCCTGCCCATCATTCCACCGACCAGAGCCCGCTATGAGAAGATGCTGGAATACTGCCCGTGGCCCGAGGATATGAAGCTTGTCGATCCGTCCGGCCCGAGCGGCAAGGAGATCTGCGTGAAGGATGTGGCGATTGCGGCGGTCATGGCCGGCTGCAAGCCCACGGCGATGCCGGTGCTCGTTGCGGCGTTCAAGGCCCTCAACAGCCCGCTTTACAACTTCAACCAGTCTGTCACCACGTCCCATCCCGGCGGCAACATGTGCATCGTCTCCGGCCCCATCGCCCAGCAGATCGGCATTTCCGGCAAGCAGGGCTGCCAGGGCCCCGGCTATCCGGCCAACGCGACGATCGGACGTGCGATCAACCTGGTGCTGATGAATGTGCTGCGTTCTGTGCCCGGCGTGTGCGATCTGGACTGCATCGCCTCACAGGCTGAGTTCACCTACTGCTTTGCGGAAGAGCCGTCTCTGGCGCAGTGGAACATGATCAACGAGGATCATTTCGATTCCGACACAACAACCGTCTATCTGCTCAAGGCAGAGCCGCTGCATGATATCATCGATTTCCTGAGCCTCAACGGCCACGATCTGCTCGACACCATCACGGCCTGCTGCACGACGCTGGGTTCGAATAACGCCTACATGCCCGGCCCGCTGGTCGTCTGCCTGACGCCGGATCATGCGATGATGCTCAAGAAGGACGGCTACACGAAGGAAATGATCCAGGAGCATATCCATCAGTATGTTTATCATCAGAACGCTATGGTCAACGGCCGCGGCCTGAAGCCGGTCCGCCCGAAGGAATGGGCAAACCGCCATCCGCTGCCGGTCACGCGCACGCCGAAGGACGTCGAAGTCGTGACGATCGGCGGCCGCGGCGGCCACTCCGGCGTCATCCTGCCCTGGGCGCTGCACAGCGAGGGCTGCGTCGAAGCGCTGACGCTTCCCGATGGCACCAGAGCCAAGAGCATTGAGGATTTCAAGAGAAAGTAAGCGAAAGACAGAGGAGGTAATGCAATGGGATATTGTACATGCATGGATCAGGTCGGCAGCTATGATGCCGGGTATGATGTCATCGTATGCGGCGGCGGCACGTCCGGCGTTTCTGCGGCGATCTCCGCTGCGCGGACCGGCGCAAAGGTGCTGCTGGTCGAGCGTACCGGCACGCTGGGCGGACAGATGAGCCTCTCCGGCCCTCCGGGCTTTGCGTATGCCAGACTGTTCAATCCGCAGGGCCGGCGCGATGTCGGCGGCATTGTGGAAGAAACGTATCAGAGACTGTATCACGCGGGACATGCACTGCCGCATCTGCGGTATCCGGTTCGCGAAAAGGCTGGCTACGGCTTCTCCTACATCGACCCCGACTGGTGGACCTATCTGATGTTCGAGATGATGGAGGAAGAGGGCGTCACGCTCCTGCTCGATACGCTGGTGACCGGCGTGACGAAGGACGGCGACAAGGTGACGGGAATCGTTGTGGAAAACTGCGACGGCCGTCATGAGATCCCCTGCAAGGTCGCCATCGACTGCACCGGCGAGGGCTATCTGTCGCTGATGGCAGGCGTGGAATGCGACATTGTCCCGCGTGACGAGGTGCAGCCGCATACGCTGGCGTTCACCGTCGACGGTGTGGACTGGGATAAGCTTCTCAACTACATCCGTGTCCATCCGGAACAGTTCTCTTTCAAACAGCTGATCTTCCCATTGCCGGATGCAAACACGAAGGAAGATGTGATGAAGATGTACCGCGACTGCTACAACATCACGGAACTCGGCGAGATCATGGGCTTCTATGAGCTGCGTGATATTGCGCTGAAAAACGGCGACTGGCATCCATTCAGTGGTGCGGGTTTCTTCCTGACGCCGAAGGAGGGCGGGCACATCCAGGCCCACTTCCAGCATTCTTCTCAGGTTGACAACTGCATGCCGACCAACGCCTGGGATCTCAGCCGCTGCAACATCGAGTGCCGCAAGCAGAACATGATCGCCTGGCGCTTCTTCAAAAACTATGTGCCCGGCTTCGAAAATGCCTATATCACCAAGGTCTGCACCGAGCTGCGCCTGCGCGAAGGCCCGCGCATTGTCGGCGACTATGTTCTCACGCGGGACGACGTCGAGGCATGCCGTCAGTTCGACGATACCATCGGAAAATCCTCCTTCAAGGCCGGCGGTTACCACGTCGCCTCGATGGATACGCTGAACCACGTCGCAGCAACCGGTACGTCCATTCACAACAAAAGCAAAGTCGTCATGCACAAGGGTGCGCTGGCCTATCCGAAGGACGGCGGTTCGTATGATATTCCTTACCGCTGCCTCGTGCCGAAGAAGATCGACAATCTTCTGGCTGCCGGCAAGTGCGTTTCGACCGACCGACCGGCTTATCTGCGGTATCTGCATCAGACCATGGTCACCGGCCAGGCTGCCGGTGTGGCCGCAGGTGTGTGCGTCCGTGACAGCAAGACGCCGCGTGAGCTGGAGCAGAACATAAAGCCGGTACAGGAGATTCTCCAGCAGCAGGGGGCGATCCTGTTCGAGTGCCCGGTCAACTGAGATGAGCGACCGGAAACGGATCGTTGTGGGGATGAGTGGAGCGAGCGGCGCTCCACTCACCATAGAGCTCCTGCAGGTGCTCCGGCAGACGGGGTGCTTTGAAACGCATCTTGTGCTGACGGAGGCAGCCCGCCAGAGCATCCCGCATGAAACCGACCGGACAGCAGAAGAGATCTGTGCACTGGCAGACGTCGTGCATCCGCTGCACGCGATGGATGCATCCATTGCAAGCGGTTCGTTCCGGTGCAGCGGTATGATCGTCGCCCCATGCAGCATGAAGACGGCCGCAGGCATTGCCTGCGGCTACTCGGAAAACCTTCTTCTGCGTGCAGCGGACGTCACAATCAAGGAGCGGCGGCCCCTCGTGCTGCTGGTGCGGGAGTGTCCGCTCAGCCCGATCCATCTGGAAAATCTGCTCAAGCTTGCGCGGATTGGTGTCTGGATCGTTCCGATGGTGATGAATTATTACAGCTGCCCGGCGGATCTCACACAGATGAATTGTCAGCTGGTAGGAAAGCTGCTGGCGCCATTTGAACTGCATGTATCCGGTTTCCGGCATTGGGGAGAGCAAGAATGAAGCTGGTGCTTTCTACGCCGGGGCGGGTGCGGCTTACGCTGCGCAGTATCCGATGCTTCGGACGGATATGGGTACTGGCGACGGGCGGACGGGCGCATCTCGGCGCGTGCAGTGTCAGCAACGGCGGGAAGGTGCGCACATACTGCCGTTCCGGACACCGGGATGACATTGTGACCGAAGCGTTTGCGAACCGGCTTGCAGCCGTGGGATTGCCCAGTCTGGCGGCCGGCGGAATTCATTACGACGACATCACTTTGAACGAAATTGAAACGGTTATACGCTTGGCGGATGAAGGCGCGGATGCTATCATAAATGTGTATCATAACGGACATGTCGACGGAGGCGAACGGAAATGACGAGACGCGAAAACGTGATTGCGGCGATGGAACACAAGAAGACGCTCTGGACGCCCAATGTGGTGACGGACTGCAATATGGTGCTGCAGTCGGCCGTCATGGAGCGCTATGAGGGCAAAGGGAGCGGCCCGGACGAGTTCGGCTGCATGTACGACTATAACGAGGCTGCCAGGGGACCTGTCCACCGCATCGAAGACCGTGTGGTAAAGGACATTCCGAACTGGCGCGAAGAACTGCACTTTCCGGATCTGAGGAACCGGGACTGGGAGGCAGCGGCGGCACGCGATACTGCCGGCTGGGACCGGGAAAACCGGTTCACCATTGTACAGATGTTTAACGGGATGTTCGAACGCGCGCATATGACAATGGGGTTTCAGGAGGTCGTCTGTGCCCTGTTGGAAGAGCCGGAGGCCATGGAGGAATACTTCCAGGCGTTTGAGGACTACCGGATCGAGGTCATCCGGAATATCGCAAAATACTACAAGCCCGATGCGATGCACATCTTTGACGACTATGGCACGGAAAGCTCTCTGATGATGTCGCCCGGGACCTGGCGCGAGCTGATCAAACCGCACCTGAAACGGACAATCCAGGCGGTACATGACTGCGGGATGTACTACATTCTGCACTCTGACGGCTATATTGCGCCGCTGTTTGAGGATTTCATTGAGCTTGGCGCCGATGCGGTGCAGCCTTTGCAGATCTGCAATCGCCCGGGTGAGCTCAAGAAACAATACAGCGGCCAGATCTGCTTCTGCGGTGGATTCGACAATGTCGGCGTGCTGGATCGCGAAAACGCAACCGAGGAAGCAACGCGCAGGGAGGTCCGCCGCATGCTCTCCGAGATGGCCGATGGGCAGAGCTATGTCGCCTGGAGATCGACATTTTGCCGCCATCCGGACGTTTATATGAATGAGCTGAGCAAGTTCATTGTGCCCCAGATCCAGGCGGCGGGCGAGACGGTATGCGACGAGCTCATGCGATACTATACCATGTAACAACAGAAGAACGGAGGAATTGCGAATGAAGATGCTCATCAATGGTCGGCGGACGGAGGCGTCGGACGGCAGGACGATCGACGTCATCAACCCGGCCAATAACGCTTTTGTCGATACGATCCCGATGGCGTCCGCCGCAGATATCGAAGAGGCGCTGGCTGCGTCCAAAGAAGGGCTGAAGGTCTGGAGCAGAACGCCGCTGCGGGAGAAAGAATGCATTTTTGAACGATTCTATCAGTTGCTCGAGGAGCATAAGCGCGAAATTCTCTCCACTCTGATCAAAGAAAGCGGATGCAGCTTCCGCAATGCGCTTATGCAGTTCCAGGGCCTCCCGGCGCTATTCCGTGGTTATCTGGAAAGTGCCAAGCGTCTGGACGGGCGTGTGCTGGTGCCAGGTACGGAGAGCGGACATGACGGCCATACCGAGCGCGATTTGCAGATCGTCACGCATGAACCGATCGGAACCGTTGTGGCCATTGTGCCGTTCAATGCCTCGATCATGCTCTTTGCTTACAAGGTCGCGCCTGCGCTGGCGGCTGGCAACTCCGTCATTGCCAAGCCGCCCACGACCAACCCACTGGCCATGACCATGGTTGCCGAGTTGCTCTGGCAGGCCGGCGTTCCGGGGAACGTTTTGCAGGTCGTCTCCGGAAGTGGCAGCGTGATCGGCGACCGGCTGATTGCGGATCCCCGTGTCGACGCCGTCACGCTGACCGGCAGCACGGACGTCGGGCTGAACGTCGCAAACCTGATGGCCAAGCGTCTGGCCCCCTGCGCGCTGGAGCTCGGCGGCAACGATCCGTTCATCGTGATGGACGACGCAGATCTCGACCGCGCGATTCAGGAGGGCGCATTCTGGCGCTTCAACTCTGCGGGCCAGGTCTGTATCTCGCCCAAACGCTTCATCGTCCACCGTTCTCTGGTCGACCGGTTTACCGACGGCGCACTGGATTTTGCCAGAACGATCCGCATGGGAACGGCGGTCGATGTTGACAAGGAACTCGACCGCTATCTGAACGCCGATTTTTCCAGTTTCCATGGCCAGGGTATGGTGATGAATTGTCTGATTTCCGAAAAAGCGGCAAAAACTGTGGAGCAGCAGGTGCAGAAGACCCTTGAGCAGGGCGCTCAGCTCATCACCGGCGGGAAGCGCAGCGGCGCATTCTTCGAACCGACCATTCTCCGCACTACGCGGGATATGGATATTATGAAGGATATGGAGATTTTTGGCCCGGTCATGCCGATCTGTGCCTTTGACACGGAGGAAGAGGCCATTGATATCGCCAATGCGAGCTGCTTCGGGTTGTCCGGGTGTGTGTTTACGCGGGATTGGAAGCGCGGCATGCGCGTGGCGCAGCAGGTGCAGTCCGGCGGTGTAGTCGTCAACGGAACGGGCACCTACCGCAATATGATGCAGCCGTTCGGCGGGTACAAGATGAGCGGCGTCGGCCGTGAGGGCTTCGCTACGCTTGGCGAGATGGTACAGGAAAAAGTCATTGTATTCAAGGATTTTTATGATTGAATTACGGTAAATGAACTGGAAAAGGAGAGAAATGTAGTATGAAACTGGAAAGCTTTTCCCTGAAGCAGGACGTCATTTTCGGCGTCGGTTCCGTGGAGACACTCGGTGATCATGTCAGAAAGCTGAACGGCACCAAAGTTCTGCTTGTCTCAGATCCCGGCCTGGTCAAGGCCGGCCTGACCGGGAAGCTGGAGGGCATTTTGCAGAAGGCGGACATCCCCTTCGTCACCTTCACAGATGTGGAGCCGGATCCCGGCTGCTGGGTCGTGAAGGCGGCCAATGACCTGCTCGTGGCAGAGCATTGCGACTGCGTTGTCGCGCTCGGCGGCGGCAGCGCCATGGATACGGCAAAGAGCGCGGCCATCATCGGCTACAGCGGCAAGCGGATCCATGACTACTGGGGTTATTACAAGCCTGTCGACAATGAGACGATTCCTGTTATCGCCATCCCGACCACGGCCGGCACCGGCAGCGAGGTCACACGCAACACTGTCATCACCGATGAAAACAAGTATAAGATGGTCATCCTGAACGACAAGATGCTGCCGGAAATTGCACTGCTTGATCCGGAGCTTATCACGACGCTCCCGGCGTCGATCGCGGCCGATACGGGACTGGACGCGCTCATTCATGCGGTCGAGTGCTACCTGAGCGATCTTGCGACGCCGTTCTCCGATGCTGTTGCAGAAAAGGCCATGGAGCTGATCGGCCAGGCGCTGCCGCGCTTTGTTGCAAACCGCAAGGATATTCAGGCGGCCTCCGATATGCTCATGGGCAGTACACTTGCCGGAATCACGCTCTCACTCTGCCTTCCGAACCAGGCACATGCGCTCTCACATCCGCTGACGGGCTACTATCACGTCCCGCACGGCCGCGCAAACGCCATGCTGTTCCCGAATACCATGGAATTCAACGCGCTGGCAGACAAGGGCAAGTATAAGAAAATCTACAATCTGCTCCGCAGCAACCATCCTGCAGTGGAAGATTTCGAACCGGAGATGCTCATCGACTATCTCCGCAATCTCAACCGCCGTCTCGGCCTGCCGAAGAATCTCTCTGAAATGGGCATTGGCGAGGAGCACCTTGAAGAGATGATTGTGGACGCACAGAAGACGAAGATCTGGGAGCATTGCCCCCGTTCGACCAGCGTTGCAGATATGCGCGCACTGTATCTCAAGACGATTTACGGCTGACAAGCCGGCAGAAACAATCCTCCCACATGAATGGGCTGTGCGGCCCGTGCTCTGTGGCCGCGCAGCTCAGGACAACATGGAAAATGCACAAATTTAGGTCATAATAAATTAAATGGCTGCTGCATAGCCCTTCGAAATTGTACAGTATGACTATAATTTATTCCGATCGCGAATAACTGTGGCGACGGAAAGGAATTGCATTCAGTTGGTCGAAAGTGCTATAATTTTGGCATAACAAAAGAAAATTTTGTTAAAATCGCCTCGACCATTGCAGCGGGCGTCCAGCAGAAAGGAGGAAAAAAGCGAAGATGAACACGATCACAGATCTCAGATCCGCGCTGGAGAGGCTGAAGGAAGTCCACGGACAGTATGCGGAAACGGACGTATCTGTCAAGCCGCATGCCGAAATTTCAGGTATCTATCGCTACGTCGGCGCAGGCGGAACCGTTATGCGTCCGACAAAGAAGGGGCCGGCGCTGATGTTCAACCATGTGGAAGGACACGAGGGCGCACGCGTGCTGATCGGCCTGCTGGCATCGCGGGAGCGGGTCGGATACCTGCTTGACGAAGACCCGAAACGGCTGGGTTTCCGCCTCAATGAAGCGGTACAGCATCCCGTCGACCCGATCGTCATACCGCCGGAACAGGCTGCCTGCCGCGAAGTGGTCCACCTTGCTACAGAACCGGATTTTGATATTCGAAAGCTGCTGCCGGCTCCGACCAATACACCGGAGGATGCAGGGCCCTATATCACGCTGGGGATGTGCTATGCGTCGGATCCGGAAACGGGTGAATCCGATCTCACGATCCACCGCCTGTGCCTCCAGGGGCCGGATACGATTTCAATGTACTTTGTACCGGGTTCCCGGCATCTCGGCGTGTTCCGGGAAAAAGCAGAGCGCCTGGGACGGCCGCTGCCGATCTCAATCAGCATCGGTGTGGATCCGGCCATTGAAATCGCTTCCTGTTTCGAACCGCCCACAACGCCGCTTGGCTTCAATGAATTGAGTGTCGCCGGCGCCATTCGCGGTAAGGCAGTGGAGCTGACACCGTGTCTGACTGTGCTGGAAAAGTGTATTGCCAATGCAGAATATGTCATCGAGGGAGAGCTGCTGCCCGATACTTATATTCGTGAAGATGCACAGACGAACACAGGTAAGGCTATGCCGGAATTTCCGGGGTATACGGGAAAAGCCAATCCGCAGGTTCCAATCATTCGGGTCAAGGCGGTCACACATCGGAAAAATCCAATCATGCAGACCTGCATCGGCCCGAGCGAGGAGCATGTTAATATGGCTGGTATTCCGACAGAGGCCAGTATCATCCAGATGATCGACAGAGCAATGCCCGGTCGGCTGCATAATGTGTATTGTCATCCGTCAGGCGGCGGGAAATACATGGCAATCATCCAATTTGAGAAAAAGGCACAGAGTGATGAGGGCCGCCAACGCCAAGCTGCAATCCTGGCTTTTGCGGCATTCTCCGAACTGAAGCATGTAATTCTGGTGGATGAGGATGTCGACATTTTTGATACCGACGATGTACTCTTTGCACTCAACACACGCTATCAGGGGGATATCGATACAATTTTTATTCCAGGCGTCCGATGCCACCCGCTGGATCCGTCTCAGAGGCCGGAGTATAATCCGATGCTCCGCGACTTCGCGACATCCTGCAAGACAATCTTCGATTGTACCGTCCCTTATGATCAGAAATCCCGCTTCCAGAGAAGCCAGTTCCTGGAACTCGATGATCGGAAGTGGAAGATGAAAGTCTGGTAAGAGCTTTTACTGTCAGGAAAGATCTGATGAAAGCCGCAGACCATTGATTCAGATACACCCTGGAAAATTGAAACAGGAGAAACGCGGAACGCGTTCCAGAAAATTTGCTTAGGCATTAGAAAGATGGGGGAGAGTATGAAAAAGCTTTTGGCGATTGTGCTATGTTTGACACTTGCCCTTTGCGCTGTAGCCTGTTCTACGGACAAAGGAGACGCAGCCCAGCATCCCAGTGACCCAGGCAATGCAACTCAGGACTCTACGACGGACCAAGCTCAGCAGGAAACGAGTGACACGGGTTCGACAGATGACGAGATCGTCATCGCACTGATGATGAAATCGTTGGCCTCCGAATGGAATCAGAATATTGAGGCGTCATTGATCGAACTTGGCGAGGAGTATCACTTCCGTGTGCTGACATTCGACTGCGGCGGTGATGCTGCGACAATGCTGGATCAGATGAATGACGCTGTAAATCAGAATGTTGATGCATTTTTCATGCATATCGCGGAAGAAGGTATTGCGGAAGCAGCAGTCGAGATTGCCAATGAAGCAGGTATCCCGATTATTGGTGAATCGCTTCCGCTGAAAGACGGTAACGGAAATTGGCTTGCGCCTTGTGTCGTTCTGAATGCAGCTGGATGCGGTGAAGTTGATGCACAGTGGGTATACGACAACTGGAAGAGCACCAGCGCCGATTTGAGCGACCAGTCTGCGGTCGGCGTGATCATGGTTACAAATTCGCTGACGGAAAATGCAGTGCTGCGTCAAAACGGCGCGACAGAGAAGCTGCAGGAACTGTTCCCGGATATCCCGGCCGAGAACTACTATGTTGCTGATATCTCGGCAAGCTCATCGGACTATACAGAAGGCGGTTATACAGAAACATCTGCTGTGCTGGCGGCACACCCGGATTTGGAAGCATGGATTGTAATTGGCGTGCAGGATGATTATGCATTGGGCGCCTGCCGTGCAATCGAGGAAACGGGAAATGCAGAGAAAACAATTATGATGAGTATGGGCGGTGAACAGGCGATCCCGGAGTGGAAAGCAGGGACGACTGCTCCCTGGTATGGATGCTGCTACTATACGGCGATGGACTTTACACGTCCCGTTGTAGAAGGATTGCTGTCTGTTGTTCGCGGAGAAGCCAGTTTGAAGGATGTGTTCTCTGATAATATTGAAGCAGGTCAGACCTATGGTACGCAGACGATCTCCGGCTATGTCATTACATATGAGAATTATACGGAATACGTTCGATAACATACTTCCTGTAACGGTGGTTGAAATCGTATAGACAATTCGGATGCAGTGAAGAATAATAATTTCTTCACTGCATCTGCTTTATCAAGAGACTTCGCTGGGGCGTATCGGAGGGAGAAATGAATGGAAAGCAAAATAGAAGTCAGAAATATCTCAAAAGCATTTTCCGGCGTTCAGGCGCTGCA
>DBLB01000041.1 GCA_002298695.1 Clostridiales bacterium UBA735
CGGCGATGCGATGTTCATTGGAGTCGGGATGTCCGAAAACGGCGATAATGGCAAAAAGTCAGCAATTTCAAGCGTTTCAGAGGACGCGACCGTACCGGAGGGCAAGAGAGACGAAACCGACCGGTAATGAAATGCACATCCCGACTCCGCAACATCGAGGGTATGTGTATGAAATTGACCAACTTTTTTCTGCATAGAAATTGAATATTTGCTGCATATCTGTGGATATGAGAAAGCCCCGACCAAGATTGGCCGGGGCTTCTTTTTATGCCTTGTATTTGAACCGGTGGACTGTGCCGTTTCGGAACGTGATAGCGGTGATTTTCCCGTCCGTCGCCTCTACCTCCTGCACGATGTTCAGAACGAAATCTCGGATCGCTGTGGGTTCGAGTGTACGGACGAGTTTCTCGTAGTCGACGCTGGCGTCTTCAATCAGCTTGTTGACCATGATGAAGTAGCTGGCTTTTTTCAGGAAGTCTGAGCTGTCTTCGCTGTTTGAAAGACCGGTCGCAGCAAGTTCTGTAATCCGCTTGTCTGTCTCTGCGAGCTGACGCTCGATATTGGTACGTTCGACGATGAAATCCTTCTCCGGCATCGCTTCGTCGTCGTACAGGAAAAGTGCGTTCAGGCGAGAGAGCGCCGTCTCCAGCTTCCGCTTTCGCGCCTTCAGGTTGTCCATGTCCCGCCCTTCGCCGCTGGCTGAGGTGAAAGCATACTGCGGGCGATATTCGACCGCTTCGCCTGCCTCTGCGAACGAAGACAGGAGCTGCTGAACTGCTTCGGGATTGACACTCTCGACCGCTTTGAAGGTCTCGCCGCGCAGCAGCTTGCGCTCCAGAACATCCGGCTGTATATCTGCCGCGCTGTTGCGAGCTGCTCTGATGATATTGGCAGCGTAGTTCAGGACGAAGGAACCGACCGTGAGATCAGAGATGTACTTGTTGGTGCAGGAGGTTCCTTTGCGCCGCCGGCTGCCGCAGGCATATTGAGAGGGGCGGAAGCCGTTCGCCCGCCGCCGGTCGAGGTTTGCTGTCATGTTGGAGCCACACTGGCCGCAGCGGAGCAGACCGGCAAAGACGTGGATGTTCTTCCTGACGTATGTTTTGTGAGAGGGAACGCCGCCGCGCTTGTTCCGCGTCAGCAGGAACTTCATGCGGTAGAACACGTCGTCGCTCAGAATGGGTTCGTGGTGGTTCTCGACGGTGATCCATTCGTCGGAGTCGCGCTTCTCGATTCCCTTGCCGCCAGAATGGACGTTGTAGACATACTGGCCGATGTACCACGGGTTTGTCAGGATGGTGCGCACCGTTGTTGGAGTCCACTGGCTGCCCGTCTTCGTGGGGATGCCTGCGTCGTTTAGGTACTTGGCGACGTAGAGCAAGGACTGGTACTGCTCGTACAGTTCGGCCATGCGGCGGATGGCCTTGGCCTCCTCGGGGATGATGGAGAACGTCTTCGCTTCCTTCGACCATGAATAGCCGTAGGGGACGCGGCCACCGTTCCATTGACCGTCTGAGGCGCGGGAGAGCATGACGGCTGTGACGCGCTCGGCGGTGGTCTTGCGCTCCAGCTCGGCGAAGATCAGAATTATGCGCATCATGGCCTCACCGATGGCAGAGGAGGTGTCGAACTGCTCGTTCTTGGAGACGAAGGTGACGCCGAGGGACTGCAGCTCGTCGTGCATGGCGGCGAAGTCGATCAGATTGCGGCTGATACGGTCAATCTTCCAGACGACGAGGTGGGTAAACTCTCCGGTGCGGATGCGATCCATCATGGCCTGATATTCTGGGCGGTCGGTATTCTTGGCTGAGTAGCCGGGGTCTTCAAACACGACGTAGTCGGTGATGCCCAGAACCAGCGTGACATAGGCGATAAGCTCACGGCGCTGGACTTTGAGGGAGTCTTTGTCCACCTGCCAATGAGTAGAGACGCGAATATAGATGGCCGCCTTCTTCGCGGCCAGTTTCTCGGCGATGCGAGAAGCCATACGAAGTCCTCCTTTTTCGGGATATTCCATAGGAACGTCCGACCAAAAATCCACGGACGTTCCGAGTATAACCGTAACCATACCGTAACCGTAACCTATACCGTAAACGTAACGTAACCGTTAGATATAGCTTTGGGGCACCGCTGGCGCGATGCCCCGTATGTGTTTTTATTGCGAGACCGCTTTTGCGAAGTCTCTGGCCGCTGCGACAAGCCCCATCGTGCCATCCATCAGGGCGTCAATACTGAGAGGCAAGACGCTGATGGAGCCATCAGGCGCAGGCTTCATGGAGGCCATGTCCGCATAGGGAACGAGAGCCTCGAAGAAACTGTCGGCCTCGGCAGGATCTCGCCCGTTACTTTGAAGCTGGTGACGGGTGACACGGGGCTCGGCCACCACGTCCGAGCGATGCTGCCCGATGGTGAACTTGAAGAGCTGGCACGGACGGCCATCCCCGAGCGGAGCATACTGAACTATGATCTCGCGGCCGATGGAGACGGCGCTGAAGCCGTCCATGACTTCGAGGGAGCCGATGAACTCGGTCACGTCGTCAGGGTCAACGCCCTTTGCGGCAGAGAAGCGGTCAATGAGCTCACGGCTGGTAAAGACCTTGTGCGCGGAGGCTGAGTCGATGACCTCGAAGAGCAATTCGCCGCCGGCCAGCGTTGCGGCGAGAGCCTTGCCGACCGTGCCCTTATCGGAGAAGCCTGCGAGGCCGGCGCGAGCGAGGATGTCGATGATGTCAGCAGCCTGCCCCTCGGCGTGGTAGAAATGGTCGGCACAGACCTCGTTGAGCTGCTCCACGCTCCACGCCCGCACAATGGAGGCGACGCGGCGTAGATGCTTGGGTTCAACATCGGCCGGCGACGCACCGGCAAGGGGAAGAGGGAGCCGAACGGCGATACAGCCGGTGGGCGAGATGAATAGGTCGATGCGATACTCCCGTCCGACGGCATCGGTGAGGACGACGCCCTGCCCGATGCAGACGAGGTTCGCATAATTGCTGGGGATGTTGTCCAGACGTTCGACCTCCGAGCCAATTTCGGCAAAGGAGGCAGAACGTCCCAAGTCTTTGCCGAAGATCATGGTTAGTTCTCCTCTCGATATTTTTTGAGTACGGTTTCGACGATTGTGCGGTCATCTGGCGAAGCCAGAGCGTACAGAGTGGCAAACTCGCGGACTTCTGCGGGGAGAGCCTCGTAGCGGTCGTTGCTGAGACCCAGCAGCCAGTCAACGGAAACGCCGAAGTAGCGGGCGAGCCGAACGACGTACTTGAGTTCGGGCTCACGGACGCCCTGAAGGTATCTCGACAGGGTGGGCGTCGAGACGTTGATCTCCGCGGCGATGTCCTTGGAATAGAGACCCCTGCTTTCAATCAGGTCGCGCAGGTTCTTCTTGAAGGCGGTAAAATCGAGTTCGAGTTCCATGATGTTTCTCCTTTGCCAGCGTGATTGTTCGTATTAGCCATTGTAAAGCTCTTTGGGTAAAATCGCAAACATTTTTTGCGAGAAAACTGCAAAAAACTATTGACATTAGCCACGTGGATAATTATAATAATCACATAGGTCAATTATCTTCAAAAAAAGATAGGCAGAAAGGGGTGAACATTATGAAACCACTCGAAATCAAGGGAGCCCGCGCAAGGCTTGGATTTACGCAGAAGTACATGGCAGAGAAGCTCGGCCTCACGGAAGTCTCCTATGGGAGAAAAGAGAGAGGCGAAGTAGAGTTTACCTTGGCTGAAGTCCCGGAGGTCGCCAGCCTGCTCACGCTGAACAATGCGCAGGTGAACGACTTTTTCTTCGACGGCAAGTTGCCAACTGGTTAATCGAGGCCATCATCGGCGTCGGGGTATATTTTTTACCCGATGATTAGCCGCTTGGATAATTTACCTTGCCACTACGGTAATTATAGGCGATTGGAGGCTCAGAAAAAATGGGACGTGACGCTACGAAAGCGGCGGGAAATCCGTGGTATCAAGCCAGAAAAAAGGCTGCTGAATATGACGACAGGCTATGTAGCCGTGAGAGCGCGGCCGAGCAGCTCGGAATGTCGGTATCTTCGCTGGCAGACGCGGAGCTGGGGAACACGAAGTTCATGCCGGTCGATAAGGCGGTGCTCATGGCCGACAGGTACAATGCCCCGTGGCTGCTGAACCACTACTGCCTGAACGAGTGCCCGATTGGGTGCAGGCATTCACTCTCCGACGAAGTGGTTGGCATTGACCGCGTGACGGTCAAGCTGCTGAAGAGTCTGAAGACCGAAAAGCTCGGAGAGGTCAAGGACACGCTTCTTGACATTGCGGCTGACGGGAAAATCACCGACGACGAGAAGCCGGCGCTTCAAGAGGTTTTGGCCTACCTCGATGATCTGGCAAAGACCGTGAGTGAGTTGAAGACCATCGGAGAGATGGCTCTAAACGAAGATGGTGATGCTCATGGAACAAAGTAGTCTGATGGCTATTCTCGCAGAAGAGTATGGCATCAAAAGCCCGCAGGAACTCGCGGAGGCCATTCGGCGGATGAAACCGCTGGATCTGGCTCCGTTCTGTGCGACACCTGAGAAAACGAAGGAGGACAAAGCATCATGACCCGAATGGAACGGCGCAGAAGACGCCGCCGCATCTTGCGAATCAAACTGGCAACCACAGCGGCCGTGCTGGCGCTGACAACGGCCAGCATCGTCGCCCTGACAGGAGGGGCGGCCGAAACGGCGTCCGAACCTACGCCGCAGCCGCCTGCGTTGCAGGCTGAGCCGGTTTTGCTGGTCGCAGAGCAGGACAGTACATATCAGTCCGTCCAGATGACGGCCGAGCCAGCTCAGGAACCGGAACCCGTCGAGGAAGAGGACGAGAACGAGAAAATCGAGACGGCCCTGTTGGAGCAAGGCTATCTGCACGAGGAGATCCCGCTGGACTTCGACCTGCAGTGCCACCTGATTACGGTCTGCGAAGAGTACGGTGTCCCTCAGAGCGTGGCTCTGGGTGTCATTCAGGCCGAAAGCTCGTTCACGGCCACGGCCTCGAACGGAAGCTGCTACGGCTATATGCAGATCAATAGCATCAATTCCGAGTGGCTGGCGAAGGAAATCGGGGTCACGGATCTGACCGACCCGTACCAGAATATCCGCTCTGGTGTGTTCATCCTGAGCGATTTGTACGGGAAGTACGGGGACTGGCATAAAGCCCTGATCTGTTACAACTACGGCGAGGGCGGCGCCCAGGAGCACGTCTTCAGCAAGGGCTACACGACCACGTCGTACAGCCGCACGGTGATGGAATACGCAGACGCATGGGCGGAGGTGCTGGCATGATCGACACGATGAAGCTGAACTTTGAAGAACTGGGCAACATCGTCGTGGATGTCCAGAACGAAACCGGCTTCTGGTTCGATGTGGATGACATGGTTGCCATCTTCCAGCACACCATCCGCAAGGCAGACCTGAACGGGAAGGACGAGGCGTATGTGCCGCTGCTGCTCAGGAACGAGCTGGAAGACCACGTGATGCGTGAGCGAATCAATGCGATTGGGAGGAGAAACTTATGTGCTCAATCTGTTTGCACAGCCCTTGCCTGAGCGGCTGCCCGAACGCGCCCGATCCGACGCCGGTGACGTACTGCCGTTCGTGTGGCGAACCGATTGTCCCCGGCGACGAGTATGCCGTCATCGACGGTGAGGCGTGGTGCGAGGGATGTTTGGATGACCTGCCGCTCTGCGTCCTGATCCCGAAGCTGGGTTGGGAGTGGAAGACGGTGCAGGATGGCGAAAACGTCCAGTGCGTGGACTGCAAGTGCTGCGGAGACACCGAGCCGCTTCCGATTGGAACGGAATACGGCGAGATCGACGGGGACGCCTTCTGCGAGGAATGTCTCGAAGACATCCCGCTCTGCGATTTGGTCGAGCGGTGCGGCCATGACTGGAAAACGGCAAGCGAGGAGGACATCCCTGATGGCTATGATGGTTGAGGTTCCCGAACTGCCCGAGCTGACGTTTGACGAGGCCGGCCACAGCTACCGGCTGAATGGTGACATCATCCCAAGCGTATCGAAGTTGATGGAGCCGCTGAAAGACCGGTGCTACGGCGGCATCAGCAAGCGGACGCTTGAGAACGCCGCCAACAAAGGCTCCTCGGTGCATAACAGCATCGAGAACTGGATCAAGTTCGGCATCGACGATATTCCGTCGGAGCATCGTGGCTACTTCAACGGCTTCATGGAGTGGTGGAAGCAGTACAAACCGCGAGTCTTCGGCTCTGAGGTGCGCATCTACCACAAGCAGATGCGTTACGGCGGGACGATTGACCTGCTCTGCGAGATCGGCGGCCTGTTGGAGCTTATCGACTTCAAGACGACGTACTCGCTGCTGGAGATGACCTGCGGCGTCCAGCTTGAAGCCTACTCGCAGGCTCTTGCTTCTCACGGCATCACGCCGCAGCGGAAGCACATCCTGCATCTGAAAAAGGACGGGAAATGGGCGTTCCGCGAGTTCCCAGCCAAAGACCCCACCAGATGCCTCGTAGTCGGGGCGCTGAAATTGCTGTACGACTATGAACAGTCTTACAAATAAACGAAAAGGAGTGTCAGTATGAACGACGCAAAGACCATCGGAAGCAATGCCCTTGTCCTTGACACCGCAGAAGAGAACGTGACCGTGATGAACGCTGAAGAGAGCAAGCTCGGCAAAGAAGTCAGCTTGATTGAGCAGCGGGCCGAAGCGGTCGTCGTCGCCTCTGGGGTGGATTTCGAGGACGCTGGCCTGTTCCTGAAGCAGATCAAGCAGGCACAGAAGCAGGTCAAGGACTATTGGGAGCCTCTCCGCGTATCCGCCAAGAAGAGCTACGACGAGGTTCTGGCCCACAGAAAGGAAATGATCGAGCCCTTGGAAAAGGCGGAGAAGATCGTCAAGGGCAAGGTGAACGAGTACAGCGCGGAGCAGGAACGTAAGCGCCGTGAGCAGGAGGAGGCTATGCGCCGACTGGCTCAGGCCGAGATCGACCGCCACCTGAACGAAGCTGCCGAAGCTGAGGCCAACGGCGACGCTGTTGGCGCCGAGTATGCTATGGCCGAAGCCGAGATGATGGAAGGGGTGTCCATCGCCGGCGGTGTCCAGCATCAGACACCCAAGGTCAAGGGCATCTCCCAGAGCAAGACGTGGGAAATCTGCGAGTCCGAGTGTGACTGGTCTAAGGTTCCTGTGTCCCTCATTGGCATTGAGCTGCGCCCGGTCGATAAGGCCGCGGTGCTTCGCCTGATTAAGATGTCCAAGGGTCAGGTCGAGATCCCCGGCATTAAGTTCCGCGAAACCTATACCACCAGCGTCAGCACCCGGTAAAACCGGAGAATAACAGGAGGTCAACATGAGCAACGAAAACAAACTGAGTACGGTTCCCGCTGGAACTGTGACCCAGAGAACGACAGGCGGAGGAGCCTTGAGCGTCTTTGCCGACAGCGCGAGCTTTGAAACGGCTCTGCGCATGGCGAAATGCCTCGCGTCGTCTACGGTAGTCCCCAAGGAGTACCACGACAACGTCGGAAACTGCATGATTGCTATTGAGATGGCGTCCCGCATCAACACCAGTCCGATGATGGTGATGCAGAACCTCTACATCGTCAATGGACGCCCTGCGTGGTCGAGCCAGTGGATCATCGCCATGATTAACAGCAGCCGCCGGTATAAGACTGAGCTGCAGTTCGAGTTCGGCCGCGATAAAGCCGACGGTGGCCTGAGTTGCCGCGCTTGGGCGGAGGATTACTCCGGTCACAAAGTCTACGGCCCGAAAATCACGATGAACATGGCGAATGACGAAGGCTGGACGAGCAAGAACGGCAGTAAGTGGAAGACCATGCCCGACGTGATGATCCAGTACCGCGCCGCTTCGTTCTTCGGCCGCATGAACTGCCCTGACATGATTAACGGAGGGAATGACTATGACAACAGGCGAGCACGGCGGCTACGAGGCCGCCGCACGGCAGTACAACGACTGCATCCGCACCGGCCAGATCGCACAAGCTGTCGAATGGCTGACGGAGATGGCCGAGATCCTTGAGAGCGAGAAGCGATATACCGACGCCCTGAAGCTGGGAATGCTGACGTTCTACTTCGCCACGAGTGGCGTGTACGCCGAGCCGGTCATCGAGGATCACCTCGCAAAGCAGATATGCCGCGTAGTCTGGGAGACGCACCTGACACTCCATGAGCGCGAGGAACTGTTCCTCGACACGATCCGCGACGACACACTGCCAGAGCATATCATGTCAGCCAAGGACTGCGCGTACATCTTCGACGTCTGCGCCGCCGGCAGAGTGGAGGACGCGAGAGAAATGCTGGGCCGATTCGTGACGGCCCATGCGGCAAAGTAAATACAGAAGCGGAAAGCAAAAAGAGGCACGGACGTTGCTCTCGACGCTCGCACAGGGCCCGTAACAACTCCCCACCCATGAGAGCAGCCGACAGCGCCGCTATGAATGAAGTCTTTACCCCGGTGTACGAGTGCCAATACATCACGAAGGAGTAAAGAAAATGAACAGAAATCTGAACGAGGCAATTTTCGACATCGCAAAGGTGGAGGCCATCATGTTTGCTTTCGAGAATACCTATCTGGAGCTGGATGTGGCGCCGGCTGACAGAGCGCGAGCCGACATGGCGGCGGATGCCTTCTATGCCCTTTGGGACGCCATCAGGAAGGTGTCGGATGACCTCGACCGTCTGGCTGGAGATTGCCGAGTGGTGGATGCCATCTACGCCGTCAATGACGTTCGGCGGCGTGTTGGCACCTTGAAAACCGAAGACTGAGTAGGGAAGAGACCGGGGCAACCATGCTCCGGTCTTTTTCTTGAAAAATATATTGACATAGGTAGCAGGTATGCTATAATATACTTGTAACTAAAAAACAGTTACAGAAGAGGCGAGGTAAAAAACGAATGGCAAGAATAGACACGTTGCTGGATAAACTATGTGCGAAACCCACACCGGCCGACTTCCGCTTCTCTGACCTGAGAAAGATCATGGCCTACTTTGGGTACTTGGAGTCCAACAAGGGCGCGACCTCTGGTTCGAGAGTGAAGTTCTATCACCCCGAGACGCAGGCGGTGCTATTGCTGCACAAACCGCACCCCGGAGACGAAATGGCAAAAGCGGCCGTTGACTCGGTGGTAAAATTCTTGAAGGAGCATGGTCATATATGAAGAACAGTGATTTGCTGAGATACAAGGGATATTCGGCGCGGCCCGAGTATTCCGCCGAAGACCGTATTTTCTACGGCAAGATTTTGGGGATCAGCGATTTGGTTGATTTCCAGTCCGAGAATGCGAAGGACTTGGAGGAAGAGTTCCACAAGGCGGTTGACGATTATCTGGAGTTCTGCGCAGAGATCGGCAAGCAGCCCCAGAAGGAGTATAGCGGGCTGTTCAATGTCCGCATCTCTCCTGAACTGCACCGCGAGGTGTCCGTGTTTGCTCAGGCCGAGGGCGTGACGCTGAACAAGGCCGTGGAGCAGGCCATCCGGGCGATGGTTCATAGCTGAGATGGAGCACGATACCCAGAAACGGCCCGAGGTTCCGAATGAGGAGACCATAGCTGCGATGAAGGAAGTCGAAGAAATGGCGAAGCACCCTGAGCGGTACGAAGTCTTCCACAGCATGGACGAACTGATGCGGGCCTTGGAAGAAGAGGAATAAAGAACGCCTCCGTTGTGGAGGCACTTCAAGGAAGATTGCAGAGTGAGGCGCGGCGGTCTTGACTGCTGCGCCTTGCATCTGCAAAGTATGGAGGAAACGATGAATTACTATGCAGAAAAGGCGAAAATCACGCTTCGCGTGAGCTTCGGTGACGCAATGTTTATTTCGTGAATTTGCACAAAAATACATTGCAGCAAGAAGACTAAATTATGAAATACTACCAATCGGTAAGCGCAAAATACCATTCGGTAACATCGGTTGACCGATGTTGATGAAACAAATATCGGAAGATTAGGCATCGGCATAACTTTTTTGCTCAAGAAAAACGTTCATTGTTGACTTAGAAAAATAATATGGCATAATAGAATTACCGGAGCTATGATAGTACGATTTTGGACATGGGAAAAAGCGAGGGGAAAATCATGCCGGAACTTTGCAGATTTTATAATATCGTTATCAAGATGATTTTCAGCGATACTGACAAGCACCACAAGCCGCACTTTCATGTTTATTACAACGAGTATGAGGCATCAGTTGGTGTGGACGGCGAATTGATCGCAGGCAGCCTTCCTGTCAAACAGTTGAAGCTGGTGCAGGCTTGGGCAGCCATCCACGAGGATGAACTCTATGCCGCATGGAATAAAGCGGTGCAGAACATTCCGTTTGGAAAAATCGAACCACTGAGATAAGGAGGAACGCTATGTATATCAAAAACGGAATTGCGTATGCAGGGGAGCAGGAGACTGTCATCAAGGTCTGCGGCGTTCGTCCGCTGCCCGGTCACAAGCTTTGGCTCCGATTTACAACCGGAGAAGCAAAAGTTTTTGATTTTACGCCTTTGCTGAAGGATGCGGGTTTTGCGCCGCTGAAGGATGAACACACCTTCGCAGGCGTCTATATTGACTACGGTGTGACTGTTTGGAATGACGGTGACATTGACATTGCGCCGGAATATCTATATCAGCATTCAAAAGCAGCGGAAGACATCGCCTGATGGCAAGTGATTTCAACCGGAAGTACGGCGGCCATGGCTGCCGTACTTCGCTATGAAGGGGAGTAGGATCATGTGCAATTTATTCACTTTCCCGACTCCCGTACATATCGGCGAGGGAATGATGATCTCGCGGCGGGTCTTGCGCTCGGTCATGGCGATGTAGGTATTGCTGACGCCTTGGCAGCTTTCGACGCTGTCCATCTCCCAGTGTCCGAAAGCCTTGCGGCTGTTAATATACTCGGGGCGATCCTCGATGCTCCGACCGGCGGGCTTGCGGGGCATGGATCCGGCCGGGCGTTCCGGCTGGTGGCGCTTGCCGTGCTGCGGCAGCATGGAGACGGTCAGATCGTCGCCGAAGATCTCGCCGCGGATGTAGTTGTAGGCGGTGCTCGCGCAGATGTGGGTCTTGAAGGGCCAGCCCTTGACCTCAGCCTCACCGATCGCGGCCTCCGGGCTGTACTTCTCGTCGCGGATCTTGGCGATCAGGTAGTCGGCCAGCTCGTAGTCGTTGCCGATCTTCAGCTCCGGCCCCTTGGCGCGGAGGTTTGCCTCATAGCGGGCCTGTGCGCCTTCGGGGTTGTATCTGGTCTCGGTGGTGTAGTCGCTGTTGCGATGCTCATAGGTGCACCGCTTCAGCTCCCGGTAGATGGTCGTATGATGGACGCCGAGCTCCTTGGCGATGTCCGTCGGCTTCATTCCTGCGCGGATGAAGGCGTCGAGCTGGATGCGCTTGGTCGGCGTCAGATGGCTCCAGTGCTGTCCCATTGTGTTCCCCTCCGTGATAAAAGAAAAGGGGCGGCCCGCCGGCCGCCCCTTCTGTGTGTCAGTGTTCCTCGTACTTTTTCAGGAGCTCGAGCGTCTCCTCGTCTGTGATGATGTCAGCCAGCCTGCACTCCAGCGCGTTGCAGATCTTCAGCAGCGTCGGCAGCTTCGCGCCGTTGATGTCCCGGGCGCCGCGCTCGTACTGCTGGAGCACCTGCACCTTGATCCCGGCCAGATCGGCGAGCTGAGACTGAGACAGGCCGGCAGCCTTGCGGAGCTTTTGCAGCCCCTCGCTTTTGTAGGTCACTTTGATCGAGATGTCCATGTTGTTCCTCCCGCTTGACTTTGCCGTGGTTTCGTGGTTATAATGAAAAGGAACGGCGGGCGGGATTTTTCCCGCCGTCCTTCGACCTTACTGCTTGGGCTTTTGGTTCGGCTTTATTGTGATCGTAATGGTGGCAACCTGTTCACACTTTAGAGCCTGTTCCAGCAGCTCGAGCAGTTTTTTCATCTGCTCAGCATCCACGGCTTTGCCTCCTTTCCGCGGTTTTGTTCTCCTTTCTTTCTGTACTCGGCTATCCCTTGCCTGTGATTATATTATAGAGCGTTTGCTCTATAATGTCAAGCATAATTCGGCAGATTTTCAACATTTTCCCGCGATTTTCCACGAAAAAAAGCCGCACGGCGTCGCTGCCGTGCGGTTTTCTCATTCTTTCCCGAGCAGGTGGTTGATGGTGGTGCCGAGAGCGGTCGCCAGATAGTCCAGCTCGTAGTCAGCGACGACTCGGCTGCCGTTCTCGATCCTGCTGATGACCTTCTGCGTGACGTCCAGCCCGATGATCTGGAGCTTGTAGGCGAGCTGTTCCTGTGATAGATTTGCCCGCAGCCGCTCCTCTCTGACTCTCTCCCCGGAGATGTTGCACCTGCCGTCTGGTTTGTATATTTTCGCAGCCCTCGCCTCCCTTTATGCTAAAGATGACTATGCAATATTGACTTTACCAGTTTTGGCATGGTAATATTATGCCAAAGATGACTAAACGCTAAAAAGCGCACATAGGAGGGAAAAGCATGGGTACAAGGTTTAGACGCAGCTTTAAGGTGGCCCCGGGTGTCCGGGTAAACCTGAACAAAAAGAGTGCGAGCATCAGCTTCGGCCCGAAGGGTCTGAAGCACACGGTCAGCACGACGGGGAAAAGCCACACGACCGTCGGGATCCCCGGGACGGGCCTGTCATATACGACGAGCTCCGGCGGGAAGTCCGGCGCGCAGCAGGGCGCGGTCAGCATCCCCGCAGCGCAGCGACCGACGTCTCCGAAAAGCAAGACGGTGGCGCTGCTGCTGTGCATCTTCCTCGGCTTCTTCGGTGTCCATCGGTTCTATGTCGGGAAAACCGGCACAGGCGTCATCTGGCTGCTGACGGCCGGAGCCTGCGGGATCGGCTGGCTGGTCGATATTTTCACCATCGCGCTCGGCGGTTTCTATGACTCCGCGGGCCGCGTGCTGCGGTTCCAGCCCACGGAGGCCGAGCTCGCCGCCGCCGGTGAAGCGCCGGATCCTGACGTCGAGGAGTAAAGTCCCACATAGCAGAAAAAGCCCGCCCGGGATCTCCGGGCGGGTTTCTGCTTTTCTATGCGGTTTTAGAGCTTCGTGACGTAGTCCAGAGAGATCCAGCCCGCGCCGCTCTTGAGCTTGCCCCACTTGGTCGCGCCGGGGCCTGCGGCTTCGGCGACGATGGTGTAGATGCCTTTGCCCTTGATCTGGCCGGCGACGCCGTAGTTGGTGCCGGGGCCCTTGCGGATGTTCAGCACGTTGGCCGTCGTCCGCACGCGGTAGCTCGTCGCTGTGCCGGCGTTGCCGGTCGAGATGTCCGCAGCGTTTACCCAGCCGTAAACGGTGGAGCCGCCGCCGCTGA
>DBLB01000040.1 GCA_002298695.1 Clostridiales bacterium UBA735
AACGTTGTTACCCCTGTCAGGGGACAGCGATCGGGTCTTCCGGTTTTCGATTCTGCCGTTCATCAGGCTGCGGCCTGCGGTGTCACGGGCGTCCGCTGTATCGCGAGCGACTCCGAAAGCGGCCGTCCCTCGAGATCCAGCGCAAAGTACCGGACCTCGGCGCAGGCATCCGGCAAATCGCCCGGTATATACAGCGCGTTGCCCGTGAACGGTTCCGCCCAGATGCTCCAGTCGATCATCTGCCCGTTTGCATCATAGGTGGCCAACCCCAGATAATACTCCTGTGTCGGCGCGGTGCGGATATAGACCGGATTCCCGTCTGCAAGATCGGGCGTGACGAACCGATTCCGGACGAACCGCACCGGCTGACTCCGGTCCGTCGTCTCCGTGACGGCGACGTCCTTCACCCAGACCGCGTCGTTTTCCGAGTTCCTGTCCCAGGTATACAGATGCAGCGTCTCCCCGTCGCTGTCCATGTAGATCCATCCTCCGGTCAGACCGCTTGCTTCCTCGATCGGGATATTTGCCCCGTAAAGTGGCAGATACATGTAGACGTTGCCTGTCACATCTGCGTAAAACACGGCCCCGGCTGCCGCGGTGCCGGAAATAAACCCGTTGATCCTGAAAAGCGAGCTTTCATTTTTTGTATCACCGAAATCGCTTCCGGCCTGCGAGTACCACATATCATAGTCCGTCGCATAGCAGAGCAGCCAGCTCGACGCAAACAGCGGCGACCGGATCACCTTCTCCTTGCTGTCTTCCTGATACTTCCAGAATGCATTTCCGGCAAACGACTGCGGGCACGCATGCCCCTCGTCCGTGACGTTCCATTCCGTGTGATTCTGCGCCCGGATCTCGTCGTCGCTCCGCAGGAAATAGTCCCAGAGCACAACGCCCGGAAAACCATAGCCGTCGCCCCACGTTGGGTCGACGTGATACCAGACGCCGTCCAGCTTCACCAGATTCCACGCGTGGTTCCCGTTGGCCTTCCCGGTCGTGACGATGCAGCTGTCGCCGTCAAAGCCCACCGCGTCGAGCAGCAGCTTGTAGAGCTGCGTATACCCCTGACAAACGGCCTTCCCGTTCATCAGCGCGCCATACGGCGTAAACGGTTCCGCCGTGTTTGTGACGTACTCTGCGGAATATGTAACCTTTCCGATCACATAGCTGTAGCACAGAGCCGCTTTTTCCAGATCGGTCATGCGGCCCCAATACGGCCCGAAGCAGTCCAGCACCGCGTCGTCCACCGCCGCATCGAACGCCGCGTCCTGCGTCCCATCCGTGACATGCAGGAAATCCATCGCGATACCGCGGCTGTCCTTGTAATAATAGACCTCCGTAAAAATGTCATACCCTTCCTGCGGATGGTCGAACAGCGTCCGGCAGAAGAGATTGAACAGCTGGCCGCAGTATTCATCCGTAAAGCTGCCCGGCCATTCAAACGGCGACTCAAAAAACGCAGTCCGGTAATAGGTCTTTCCGTCATGCTCCACGGGATTCGACCGGTCACGGAAGCCGGCTACGATGGCTTCTTCCGCTTTTCGCAGCAGCGTCTCGTTGGCGTCCTCCATCGGCACAGACGCCAGATATGTCTGTTTGCTGTGCGCGATCAGCCCATCGTCTTCCGCGGCGCAGACTGCGCCGCACAGCAGCGCGATCAGCGCTGCTGTCAGGATCCAGATCCGGGTCAGCTTCTTCATAGAATACCTCCTGAAAAATCATACAGAACCGAGAAATTCATGCAGCTCTGCATAAAATTGGAACACAAGATTCTAAGGCAGCACCGCACAATTCGGCAAGCGCGAGGACGCAATTGTGCGGTGTTGCCTAAAACAACCGCACATCTCTGTGCGGTGTCTGATTTATGATTTTTGTCCGCCCGCCTGCACGGCGCAGCCCAGCATCCAGAGCTCGCCGCCGCTGTAGATCAGCGCCTCTGCGGTGCCCATCCCGGCCATGGCCGTCGCGCCGAACAGAATGCCCGCCAGCGCAAAAAACTCCAGCTGCCGCCGCGACCCGTGGTCGCAGCAGAATGCCGCCGCCTGATAGCTGGCGATCATGAAGCAGATCAGCGCGAAAAGCGAGAATGCGTAGTCCAGAATCGCCGGGTCGACCATCCAGTGCCGGAAATCATAGAACAGCTTCGCCACGAAGAACAGCACGGCGAACACCATCCAGAACGGCTGCGGCTTCTGCCCGCGTACCCGGATGACCGCTGCCGCAGCCCATCCGGCCGCGCCCAGCAGCCCCAGCAGCGCCAGGATCTTCTGGAACATCGTCCCGGAAAAGCCCATCACGCACCCGGCCCCGAGCAGCGCCGCGCCGGCCAGCGAAAATACCGCCTCCGTCTTCGACGCCGCGAAGACCTTTGCAAACGCGCTCTGCTTTTCGAGCGCCGCCGCAGCCAGCGCAAACAGCAGACACAGAAAGATGCTGTATATTGCCAGCAGCGTGACCTTTCCGCCGTCTATCAGCGCGCTGTGGAAAAAATACCCGGCCACGCCGGCCAGTGCAGCCACATACGGGATGCTGAGCCGGAAGGGACGATTTTTCATAACGGATACCTCCGGAGTGCTTTGAAGAATAATGATAGTATAGCACAACCTGCCTGCTTTTTACAATCCTTCCGTTCCGCTTTTTGAAAAAATCGTCCGGCCACGAAAAAACATGGAAAATTCCAAATTATTTCAAAGATTTCCCTTGCTTTTTTCTGCAAACGGTGCTATAATTCAGATAACTTGATAGTGTAAACTTGAGAGTGGGGATTTGATCCCCACTCTTTCTTGCTGAAAAGGAGGAATTTTCGTGAAGATCACCGAGCAGGTCTGGGCCTTTGCCGAACCTGTGGTGCAGGCGCATGGCTGTTCGCTCTGGGACGTGGAATATGTCAAAGAGGGCGGCGACTGGTTCCTGCGGCTGTATATCGACAAGGATGGCGGCGTCGACATCAACGACTGCGAGGCCATCTCCCGCGCGGTCGACCCGATCCTGGACGAGAAGGATCCCATCCCCGACAGCTACAGCTTCGAGGTCTGCTCGGCCGGGCTGGAGCGGGAGCTGAAGCGTCCGTCCGATTTTGCACAGTTTCTCGGCAGCGCCGTCACCGTCAAGCTCTACAAGCCCGTGAACGGCCTGAAAGAGCAGGCCGGGACGCTCGTTTCCTATGAAGACGGCGCCGTTACCATCCGGCAGGGCGAAAAAGAGGTACGTTTTGAAAAATCCGAAGTCGCGCAGGTGCGGCTTCGCGTCGAATTTTAAGAGGAGGAATCCGGAAAAATGAACGCAGAGATTTTTGCGGCGCTGGCCCAGCTCGAAAAGGAGCGCGGCATCCCGCAGGACTACATGGTAGAAAAGATCACCCAGGCGCTCGTCGCCGCCTATAAGAAGGACAAAGAGGGCTATACCGACAACGTCTTCGTCGAGGTCAAGGACAACGACATGCACATGTATGTGCAGAAAGAGGTCGTCGACGACGTCATCAGCCCGGCCACGGAAATTTCGCTCGACGAGGCGCGCAAGATCAACAAGCACGCCGAGCTCGGCGATCTGGTCAACGTCGACGTGAAGACGCAGGCCTTTGGCCGCATCGCAGCGCAGACCGCCAAGCAGGTCATCATCCAGGGCATCCGCGAGGCCGAGCGCGGCATGGTGTTCGATGCATTCTCCTCCAAGGAGCATGAAATTCTCACCGGTACGGTGCTCCGCATCGAGCCGGCCACCGGCGATATGACGCTCCGCATCAGCGGCGGCAGCGACAAGACCGACGCGCTCCTGTCCGGTTCCGAGCAGGTGCGTACTGAGCACTATAAAGAGGGCGACATGCTCCGCGTCTACGTGGTCGAGGTGCGCCGCTCCAACCGCGGCCCGCAGGTCATCGTCTCCCGGACGCATCCGGGCCTGGTCAAGCGCCTGTTTGAGCTTGAGGTTCCCGAAATCGCCTCCGGTGCGGTCGAAGTCAAGTCCATTGCCCGCGAAGCCGGTTCCCGCACCAAGATCGCTGTCCACGCCACCGAGGAAAACGTCGATCCGGTCGGCGCCTGCGTCGGTCCGCGCGGCGGACGTGTCGGCGCGATCGTCGACGAACTGCACGGTGAGAAAATGGACATCGTCGTCTGGTCGGAGGATCCGTGCCGGTTCGTGGCCGCGGCGCTCAGCCCGGCGGACGTCATTTCCGTCACGCTCCTGCCCGGCATGGGCAAGGCGTGCCGCGTCATCGTCCCGGACGATCAGCTCTCGCTTGCCATCGGCAAGGAGGGGCAGAACGCCAGACTGGCCGCCCGCCTGACCGGCTATAAGATCGACATCAAGCCCGCCTCCCAGGCCGCAGAGTTTGAGCAGCCGGAGCAGCCGGAAGAGGCAGACGCCCCCGAGGCGGCAGAGGCCGCAGAAGCCGAAGAAGCGTAAATCTCATCACAGGGAGGATGCGCCATGCAGAAAAAGATCCCCATGCGCCAGTGCGTCGGCTGCCGTGAGATGCGGCCCAAGCGCGAGCTTGTGCGCGTGGTCAAATCCCCGGAGGGCGAGATCTCTCTGGACTTCAAGGGCAAGGCCCCCGGCCGCGGCGCGTATGTCTGCCCGGATGCGGCCTGCCTGAAGAAGGCAAGAAAAGCAAAAGCACTCGAGCGCGCCTTTGACTGCCAGATTCCGCAGGAGGTCTATGACGCGCTCGTCGAACGAATGGAGGCGGAGCATGGAGAAGAATAAAGCGCTGCATCTGCTCGGCATCGCCCGCAAGGCAAACCGCCTCGCCATCGGCGAGGAGCCGGCAGGCATCGCCTGCCGCAGCGGCAAGGCGCGGCTGCTTCTTGTGGCGCAGGACGCCGGAGAGCACACCTTCCGCCGTGCGCAGTCGTTCTGCCGCAGCGGCAAGCCCGCAAACATCACAGCGCCCTTCACGAAGGAAGAACTGGGCAACGGCCTCGGCTGCAATGCCTGCGCGCTGTGCGCTGTGCTCGACCCCGCACTGGCCCTTGCGTTTGTCGAAACGCTCGGCGAACCCGAGACGCATGCCGCCGTCCTGCAGGAGCTCACGCGGCAGACCGACCGTGTGAAAAAGCGCCGCCAGGAGGAAAAGGCCCACAGGAACAACGTCAAACATGGAAAGAAATAACAGGAGGTGGCTGTATTGAGTATTGAAATCAAGCAGAAGATCAAGGAAGTCGCCGACGATTTGAAGATGCCGGCCAAAGAGGTGATCGAGATCGTCGGGAAGTTTTATGCCAAGCCGAAAAGCAGCTCCCAGAATCTGAACGAGGATCAGCTCAACGTGATCTTCGACCATATCACGAAGGAACATCAGATCGATTCACTCGAGCAGGTGTTCGCGGTGAAGGCCGCCGAACCCGCGCCGCAGCCCGCCGCAGCGCCTGCGCCCGCACAGCCTGCCCCTGCGGCAGCCGCATCGGGAACCGGGAGCGGAACCGTACCCGGAACCGTACCGGGAACCGCTGCGGAACCGAAGGGGCAACCGCAGCGCCAGCCGCAGCCGCAGCGCCAGACCCCCCCGCAGCGGCAGAATCCGCCTGCGCAGAGCGGACAGAAAACGTCCGCGCCGAGCGGACAGAATTCCGCGCCGCAGCAGCCCGCCAAGCCCAAGGAGCCGGAACGCAAGCGCGAGCGCCGCGTCATCGACACCTCCGCCGTCACCGTCAACGCCGACCGCTATGACGACCACGTCGACTCTCTCGTCTCCGAGCGCGTGCAGAACTACAAGGGCGGCAAGCAGAAGATCAACAGCAAGAACAACAAGCGCCAGCAGCAGGCGAGAAAGTTCGGCACAAAGTCCCGTTCCGAGGAACAGGAGAAAATGCGCCGGCTTCAGCTGGAAATTGCGAAAAAGGCGCAGCTTGTGGTCAAGATCCCGGATGAGATCACCGTCGGTGAGCTGGCCTCCCGCATGAAGAAGACCGCCGCCGAGGTCATGAAGTGCCTCATCAAAAACGGCGTCATGGCTACGGTCAACCAGACGATCGACTTCGATACGGCAGAATTCGTCGCGGTCGAGTTGGGCTGCAAGGTCGAAAAAGAGGTCGTCGTCACGATCGAAGAGAAGCTGTTCGATGATCATCAGGACACTGCAGACGAGCTCGTCACCCGGCCGCCGGTCGTGGTCGTCATGGGCCACGTCGACCACGGCAAGACCAGCCTGCTCGACTATATCCGAAACGCCCACGTCGCCTCCGGCGAGGCCGGCGGCATCACGCAGCACATCGGCGCCTACACCACCGAGATCAACGGCCAGCCCATCACGTTCCTCGACACGCCGGGCCACGCCGCGTTCACCGAGATGCGCGCGCGCGGCGCAATGTGCACCGACATCGCCATTCTGGTTGTGGCGGCGGACGACGGCATCATGCCGCAGACCATCGAGGCCATCAACCACGCGAAGGCTGCCAATATTCCGATCATCGTCGCGGTCAACAAGATGGATAAGCACGGCGCGAATCCCGACCGCATCCTCACACAGCTGACCGAGCATGGCCTGACGCCCGCGGAATGGGGCGGCGAGACCGAGGTCTGCAAAATTTCCGCCAAGACCGGCATGGGCATCGACGATCTGCTCGAGACTGTCATCCTGACCGCTGAGGTCGAAGAGCTCAAGGCGAACCCGAACCGCGCGGGCAAGGGCTGCGTCCTCGAGGCGCGGCTGGATAAGGCGCGCGGCCCGATCGCGACGCTCCTCGTCCAGAACGGCACGCTCCATCAGGGCGACCTCATCATCGCGGGCACGGCCGTCGGCCGTGTGCGCGTGATGACGAACGACAAGGGCGCGCAGGTCAAGGACGCGGGGCCGTCTATCCCGGTCGAGATCACGGGTCTTGCCGAGGTGCCCGCGCCGGGCGACGAATTCAACGTCGTCGCGGACGAGCGCATGGCCCGCCAGCTCGTTGAGCAGCGCAAGCAGAAGATCAAGGATGACGCCAACAAGCTCAACCAGAAGGTCACGCTCGAAAGCCTGTTCTCCAAATTGCAGGAGGGCGAGATGAAGGAGCTGAACCTCATCATCAAGGCCGACGTGCAGGGCTCTGCCGAGGCGCTGAAGGCTTCGCTTGAGAAGATCAGCAACGACGAGGTCCGCGTCCGCGTCATCCACACCGGCGTCGGCGCGATCAACGAGTCCGACATCCTGCTGGCCTCGACGTCGAATGCCATCGTCATCGGCTTTAACGTCCGCCCGAACGACCTCGCGCAGGCTGCGGCCAAGCGCGACAACGTCGATATGCGGATGTATCGCGTTATCTACGACGCCATCAATGAAATTTCCGACGCCATGAAGGGCATGCTCGCGCCGAAGTATCACGAGGTCATCATCGGCCACGCCGAGGTCCGCCAGACCTACAAGGTCTCCGCCATCGGCACGATCGCGGGCTGCTATGTCAAGGACGGCAAGATCACCCGCGACGCCTCTGTCCGCGTGCTGCGCGACAATGTCGTCATCCACGAGGGCAAGCTCGGCTCGCTCCAGCGCTTCAAGGACTCGGTCAAGGAGGTCGCCGCGAACTACGAGTGCGGCATGTCGATCGAGAAGTTCAACGACATCAAAGAGGGCGACATCTTTGAGTGCTTCGTCATGGAGCAGATCAAACCTGAATAAACCAGCGCATTTTTGCGCCCCCATTCTTTTCTTTCTCTTTTCGGAGAAAGAAAAGAACCGTGTCGCACCGCCAAGAAAAGAAAGAGACGACCAGAGAACCTTTCGGTCGGTTCTCTGGACTCTCCCGCTCGACCAAGGGCCCTTGGCCCTTGGATCCCCGCGGCGTATGGAAATCGTACAGCAGTCGTCTGTCCGCCATCATCAAGATAGCGTGCGGCGCGTAGTTGTGAGCGGAAAGGTGATTTGGGGCGGGCAAACAAGACCGGGCGAATGAGCTGTCACATGATGGCGGCACGGGATGCACTTCCG
>DBLB01000003.1:0-6373 GCA_002298695.1 Clostridiales bacterium UBA735
GCGATGGTCACGAAGCACTGGCAGGCGTTGCGCTCGTCCTGAGACGGGTTGACGATATACTTGCCGTCGAGGTAGCAGACGTTGGTCGTGGCCGTCGGGCCGTTCCAGGGAATGTCGGAATAGGCCATGACGAGGGACGAGCCGATGGAGGCGACGATCTCAACGGGGTTGTCATAGTCCTGCGCGAGGACGGTGTTGGTCAGGACGACGTCGTTGCGCAGCTCTTCGTCGAAGAGGGGGCGCATCGGGCGGTCGATGAGGCGGGAGATGAGGATGCCGCGCTCAGACGGACGGCCCTCGCGGCGGTTGAAGCTGCCGGGGATGCGGCCCACGGCGTACATCCGCTCCTCAAGCTCGATGGTCAGCGGGAAATAGTCGATGCCGGCCTTCGGCAGCGGAGACGCGACTGCGGTGACGAGCACGACGGTGTCGCCGTAGCGGCAGATGGCCTCGGCGTTGCAGAGCTCTGCGACCTTGCCGGTCTCGACCGTAAAGGTACGGCCGCCGATGTCGGTCTCAAAGATGTGGTGGTTGGGATACTGTTTTCTGGTAACCATAAAAACCTCCTGTAACATGTGTCGGTGCGCGGGAGGTTTAGCACTTGAAACAAAACCGGCGCGCCGGTCCTCTTTCAACTGCTAAATATCCCCGCGCGGTGAACGGATGGCGTAAAAAGGGAGGCCCGAACGGGCCTCCCGGTTGCGCATTACTTACGGATGCCCAGTTCCGCGATGATCGCACGATAGCGGTTGATGTCCTTCTTGGCCAGATAGTCCAGCAGGCTGCGGCGCTTACCGACCATCATCAGCAGACCACGGCGGGAGTGGTTGTCCTGCTTGTGCTCACGAAGGTGCTCGTTCAGGTCGTTGATCCGATGGGTCAGGACGGCGATCTGGACCTCGGGCGAGCCGGTGTCGCCGGGATGGGTCGCGTACTTTTCGATAATTGCGGTCTTTTCTTCTTTGCGCATCATAGTGTGTTTTCCACCTTTCAAAAATTTTCCCGCGCTCTAAGTGGAGGGCCTGGTGTGTGCCGACGTAAAAATCCGGCGTTGTCCCTAAACTGAGAGAGGGGCCGCGGCGCAATGCGCCATCTCGTTAAGAATAGCATAAACCCGCTGAAAAGTAAAGCGCTTTTTCGCGAAAAATATCCCATCTCTGCGGCATTTGCCTCTGCCGGTACATAGAATAAGGCGGCGGACGGGGAAATGCCCCGCCGCGATAACGACAGGGGTGAACAACGATGCTGAAAGTCTGTAAATTCGGCGGATCTTCGCTGGCGGACGCTTCGCGGTTCCTGCACGTGCGGGAGATCGTGGCGGGCGACGCGGCAAGGCGGGTCGTGATCGTCTCGGCGGCGGGACGGCGGCATGCGGGCGACCAGAAGATCACCGACCTTTTATATCTCTGCCATGCGCATCTGCGCTATGGCGTATCCTGCTGGGATCTCTG
Organism: Clostridiales bacterium UBA735; assembly: GCA_002298695.1. Classification (GTDB taxonomy): domain Bacteria; phylum Bacillota; class Clostridia; order Oscillospirales; family Oscillospiraceae; genus CAG-170. The sequence goes on from DBLB01000003.1 coordinate 1,452, forward strand.
GCGGCATGTGTGCGACCGTTATCTCGCCATCCGCGACGGCTGCAGGCTGCGCTTCCCACTGGAGCGGGAGCTGGAGCAGATCTATGGGACATTCTCCGCGCAGACGGAGCAGGACTGGCTGGCCTCGCGCGGGGAGTATCTGGCGGCGCGGCTGATGGCAGAGCTGCTGGGGTTTGAATTCGTGGATGCGGCACAGTGGCTGCAATTTGACTACAGCGGACAGGTCCGACGGGCGGATTCGTATGCGAAGCTCGCGTCGCTGGCCGACGGGCGGAAGATCGTGACGCCGGGGTTCTACGGCACGCTGCCGGACGGGCGGATCCATACGTTCTCGCGCGGCGGTTCGGACATCACGGGGGCGCTGGCCGCAGCGGCGCTGCGGGCGGACGTCTACGAGAACTGGACGGATGTGCCCGGCATTCTGAAGGCCGATCCGGGAATCGTTCCGAATGCAGCGCCGATCCCTCAGATGAGCTACGAGGAGCTGGGGCAGCTGTCGCAGGTCGGCACGCAGGTGCTGCATGAAAGCGCGGTCGCGCCGGTACGGGAGATGCAGATCCCATTGCAGATCCGCAGCACGCTCCGGCCGGAGCTGCCCGGGACGGTCATCCGCGCCCGCCGCTTTGTCGGGGAGCCGGACGTCGTGGGCTTTGCCGGGCGGCGGCGGATGGCGATGCTGCGTGTGAGCGGTGCGGCGGGCAGTGTCCCGGAGGTGCTGAGCGCGCTGGGGATGCGGCCGTTCTGCGCCTCACAGGCGATTGGGCAGTATACGGCGCTGCTGCCGATGGCGGATGGGCAGGCGCTCCACGGCACGTCGGAGGCGCTCCGCGCACAGCTGCGGCCGGAGCAGATGGAGCTGCGGGAAAATCTCAGTGTGCTGGCGGCCGTCTGCCGCAGCAGCGCGCCCATTCCGGACATTCTGCGGGCGGTCGAGGGTGCGGGCGTGCCGGTACACCATGTCCTGCGCGCCGCGCCGGCACTGCTGATGGTCGTCAACGACAGCCAGTACGAAACTGCGCTCCGCGCCGCCGCGGCAGTATAAAAAGGCGTCCTGCGGTTCCAAGGAACCGCAGGACACTGGTATATCAGAAAAGGCGATGTCACAAGCGCGTGCAGAACCAGGAGATGGGAATGGTCATGGTTGCTGAAACCTCCTGCCGATTTTGAACTGCGGGATCGAACTGGGGTGTATCTGAAAACTGGTGATGTGACCGGCGGCGAGGAATTTTCGTGCCGAACAAGACATTTTTTTGCAGGAATACTGACGTATTTCGAGGGAAAATGGCGCGGTGCAGCGCAAAAAGGCCCGCTGTCCGGGCGCGTTGGCAGTTTTCAGATACGCCCTAGAGCACAAAGGCGAGCGCGACGGCGAACAGGAGCGTCGGCAGCAGGTTGGCCACAGGGATGCGCTTGCCCCAGACGAGGTTGACGCCGACGCAGAAGACGAGCACCGAGCCGGTCAGCGAGAGATTCGCGGTTGCGGCGTCGGTCATGACGGGCTGCAAAAAGCGGGCGAACAGCGTGATCAGTCCCTGAAAAACGGCGACCGGAAGCGCGGAGAACAGGCAGCCGCGGCCCATCGAGGCGGCCATGACCATGATGATGACGCCGTCGAGCACGGATTTTGTGACCAGCAGCGAAATATCACCCAGCAGCCCATCCTGAATCGCACCGACCACAGCCATGGCGCCGATGCAAACCGTAAACGAAGCGTTCAGGAACCCTTCGAGAAACGAGCTGTCCCCATCGCTTCCGGATTTTTTCCGCACCCAGAGGCCGAAGCGCTCCATTTTGCCCTCCAGATCAAGCGCCCCGCCGGTCACGGCGCCGCCGAGAAAGCTCAGGATCATCATCATGGTGCCGCTTGTGCCGAGTGCGCCGTCCTGCACGGTCAGCAGATTTGAGAGTGCGCCGGCGAGGCCGATGAACAGCACGCACACGCCCATGGCCTTCATCAGACCGTCGCCGATGCGCTGCGGCAGCGCGTTTTTCAGCAGCAGCCCCAGCGCGCCGCCGGCGACGATGGCCGCGGCGTTGAGCATGGTGCCAAGACCGGTCATAAAAATCCCTTCTTCCGAGAAATACCCCGGGTGCATCCGCTGTTTTTCGATACACCCAGGGTATTGTAGCGCCGGAGACGGCGATTTTCAAGACAAAAGTGTGCGGGCAAGAGACAGGAGCGTTTCGCGCCGGTTGTCCTCCGGAATTTGCAGAACGTGTTCCAGCAGTGCGCTGAGAAGATCGCCGAGCGCCGGGCCGCGCAGCGCCGGGAAATCCCGGCCGGAAACGGCCAGATCGTGCAGGCTGACGCACTCGCCGGAGGCAAGAATTTTGTCCACAGCGTCCACCTGAGACAGTGCGCCCAGCAGGCGCGCCGCTTCGGCGCCCTCTGCGGCAATCAGGCGCTTCCAGCCGAGAGAATTCTCCGGCGCGGGCCAGCAGCGCCGCGCCGTCTGACAGAGGCGGACAAACCGGGCGGGCAGGCGGAATACGGCAAAGTCCAACTCCGGCAGCAGAATCCCGAGGCTGGCCCAGCGGGCCTCCGCCGTCCGCGGCAGCGCGGCCAGCCAGGAAAGATCATGGGAACCGGACAGGCCGCAGGAGGCGAGCAGGCCGCTTTCGATCATGGTTCCAACCCACTGTGGGGCCGGGGAGAGGAGCGTTTTTCCGACCTCCTCGGTGATGCGCTCCCGCGAGAGCGCCGCGCAGAGCGGGGCGCAGCGCAGCAGCGCCTTCCAGGTCTGTGTCTCAATGGAAAAGCCAAGCTGCGCGGCAAAACGGCACGCGCGCAGCATCCGCAGTGCGTCCTCCCGGAACCGCCGCTCCGGTTCGCCGACGCAGCGCAGCAGCCGGGCCGCCAGATCGGCCTGTCCGCCGTGGTAGTCGCAGATCGTGCCGTCCGGAGACATGGCCATGGCGTTGACCGTGAAGTCGCGCCGGGCCGTGTCCTCGCGCAGCGTGCGCACAAAGCGGACGCCGTCCGGGTGACGGCCGTCGCGGTAGGTACCGTCGGTGCGGTAGGTCGTGACCTCGACAGGTTCGCCGTCCGCCAGTACGGTCACGGTCCCATGCTTCAGGCCGGTGGGAATGGTTTTCGGGAAAAGGGCGAGCACCTGCTCCGGCAGGGCGGAGGTGGTGACATCCCAGTCGTGGATGGGGCGGGCGAGCAGCGTGTCGCGGACGCAGCCGCCGACATACCAGGCTTCAAAGCCGGCCCGGCGCAGCGTTTGCAGAACAGAATCGGGGCGCACGGCAGGCTGCCTCCTTCCGAATGATTTTTTCTATTTATATCACAGGGCTGTGGACGATTGCAAGCAGAGCAGCGGAAGATTTGAACAAAAGTTAATAAAAAGCATCTTGCGCGTCAAAATCCGCTCTGATAAAATAGAAAAAACGAATGAAAAGGATGATGCCAATGTCAAAACGCAGCAGATTGATGATGCACTGGGCCAGATACGAGCTCGGGCAGCTGGAAGTGCCGGAGGAGGTACGGATCCCGAAAAAAACCGCGCCGAGCGTCGACAGCACGCTGCGGCAGACCGCGCTGCGCGTGCCGGAGGCGACGTGGCAGTGCAGCGGCATCCTGGTGTTCGGAAAGAAGATCCGGTCGCTGGTCTTCTCCACCGACCTTGCCATCATCAAGAACATCAATGCCGATGCGGTCATTGCGGTCTATCCGTTCACGCCGCAGCCGATCATCAACGAGGCGCTGCTCATGGCCTCGGATATCCCGGTGTTCACAGGCGTCGGCGGCGGGCTGACGAAGGGACACCGTGTGGTCAATCTGGCTATGTACGCCGAGATGCAGGGCGCGATGGGCGTGGTCGTCAACGTGCCGACATCCGGACAGGTGATCGCGCGCATGAAACATACGATCGATATTCCGATCGTTGTGACTGTGGCCAACCGCGGGACGGACTATCGTCGGCGCATCGACGACGGAGCGGCCATTTTCAATGTGGCGGCAGGGAGCGAGACGCCGGAGATCGTCCGTGAGATCCGCGCGCAGTTTCCGGATATGCCGGTCATGGCGACCGGCGGGTCGACGGACAAAAGCGTTTTGCAGACCATTGAGGCCGGGGCAAACGCGATCACCTATACGCCGCCGTCGACCGCCGATCTCTTCAAGCACACGATGGAGCGCTACCGCATGGGCCTGCCTTACGAATGATCCTGCATGAGACGTCGCATCGTGCGTTCGCACGATGCGAGTGTGCGTAGCACACGGGATTCTTGATTAAATGTTTTAATCAAAAATCAGCATGAGAGATACCGGCTTCAGATTCCTGATTTTGATTGATATTGATATATTAACGCCCCGGCGCTTTTGCTGCTCCCTGACAGGGGTAACAACGGTGGCGGGAGCACCCGGCTGGTGTTTATGCATCAGCCGGGTTTTCTATTGGCGTATAGCCGGGAATGGTTCATGATACCACCGCTTGTAAGGGTGTCGCGTTTTAGGACACCCTTGCAGTGATCAATAATTGCCTTGCCGGGGCGGGCATATCCAAGCGCCTCCGCAATATCCGAACCGCAGAACAGGAGTGTCTCTCCTTCGAGGATCGTTCGGACCTCACCGAACTGTTCATTCTTGAAGACTTCGATTTTGTTATCCATAACTGACTTCCTTTCCGGCAGCAGATGCGCCACTTTGATTTTTGAGGGTGGAAACGGGCTTGCAGCAGTAGGGACACTCTGCAAACACGCAGGACTGATATTTCCAGAAGGGGCGGTGAAAACGGCAGCTTCGGCACTCAGGAAGAGTGCCATCTACGCCGCTGTCATAATGCTCAAAGCCGGGTGTGGACTGCATCAGCAATTCCAGTGCTTGCAGATCACCGGCTGTCATGCGTTTCATGCTTAAAAACTCCTTTCCTTCGCCGCATCGCCAGCAGATATTCCGGCTTTTGGGCAACAAAAAA
>DBLB01000003.1:6520-8429 GCA_002298695.1 Clostridiales bacterium UBA735
CTCCGGATGCCGAACGGCAAGCCGACGCAGATCCACATGAGGAAGTAGTCGCATACGCCGTCAGGCATATAGATCGGCTTGAGAAATGACGCGAGGCAGAACGCAAGCGCGATTGGAAGCACAACCTCCTTCAAAAAGACTTTGATAGCACCCACTATATCCTCCTTCTGCCGGAAGTGTGCAGCGGCACCCTCCGACTTGCTTGATTATTGTGAAAGTCCTTTGTTTTCGGTCAAAAAAAGAAGGGACTAAGCCAGAATGCCTTGGTTTTCAAGGTCTTTCTGATTTAGTCCTATTATCGCACAATAATCTTTGGTTACGATGATCCAAATCTCCCCGTTTTCCATGTCCGCGATCATCTGCTGAAATGCAGGTCTTTGAAAATTGCCGCCTGAAAAACCGTCATCCACATAGAAGCACGAGCTTGGGAAATGATGGTCTTCTGCGAACTTTTGCAGAATGCTTTTTTGGTTCTGGATGCTGTTGGAATTGCCAGCTAAGCCGTCGTCCTGACTGAGTCTGCAGTAGAGGGCGGTTTTCTTCTGGTTTGACATGCTGTCTGTCCTCCTTTGAGTCAAACTGCTCAGTGGAGTAGTACCCTGTAAGTGCAGTCGCGAAATCCCCAAAAAACTGTTAAACTGAAAGAACAGAGATGGAGGGAATCGCAATGAAACATTACAGCAAAGAATTCAAGGAAGAGGCGCTGAAGCTGTCAGACGAGATCGGCGTGAAGAAGGCTGCACAGCAGCTCGGTGTTGCGTACTACACACTGGCGGATTGGCGCAGCATACGCCGAAATACACCGCCCGCGAAGACGCGAGCGCGGAGGAACAGACGATCCGCATCCGTGAGCTTGAGCGAGAAAATGCCGAGCTGCGGACCGCGAACAATATTCTTAAGGACGCACTCGGTTTTTTCGCGCAAGACCGCAAGAAGTAAAAGCGTGTGAGCGGCACCTGTTCGTAGTCGAACGCAAGGGCGTCTACACGGCAAAGGATATGTGCCGTGTTCTGCACCTGAGCGAGTCCGGTTATTACCGGTGGCTTCGAAACCGGGGCAGGCACAGCAGCCGTCAGCTTCTTGCGGAAAAGGTCAAAAAGATCCTCGAAGAGCATCCGGATAACCGAAACTACGGCGTAGATCGCATCTGCCTTGCGCTTGAGCAGGACGGCGTTGACGTCAGCCGGAGGACAGTATATCGCGTGATGAAAGAGAATGGCTGGCTCCATAAAAGGCGCATTCCACATGGGATCACAAAAGCCACGACAGAAGCGCAGGAGCAGGAAAACATTCTGAAACGGGACTTCAGTGCCCGGCGCCCTTCGGAGAAGTTTCTCACAGATATCACCGAGGTACAGTGTGCAGACGGCAAGCTGTATGTTTCGCCGATCATGGACTGCTTCAACGGGGAGATCGTCGCGCTTGAAATGCGTGACAACATGAAGAAGGAGCTGTGCATTGACACGGTGCGGCAGCTGGAGCGGCTCTATCCGAGCCTGAGCGGAGCGGTGCTCCACTCAGATCGCGGCAGTCAATACACCAGCGCAGCCTTTCGCTCCGAACTGTCTCACTGCGGCGTGATACAAAGCCTCAGCGGCACCGGACATTGCTTCGACAACGCACGGATGGAGAGCTTTTTTGCCACGCTCAAGAAAGAGAAGATCTACCGGATCGCAGCACATAAGCTACCGAGAGAACAGGTCAAAACGATCATTTTCCGCTACATTTTTATCTACTACAACCGCATCAGGATCTATACGCACAACCCTCTGGGACTGCCGCCCGTGAAGTACCGGGAGTGGGCACAGGCGCAGACGGCAGCCTGATCTGATGCCGCCGCAGTTTTCCTGCGTTCCGCTACGCTCCACTTCGGAAAACTGCGCTGTATTACCATGCTTTTCAGATTTTG
>DBLB01000195.1 GCA_002298695.1 Clostridiales bacterium UBA735
GACGCCGAAACAGGCATAGGGCAGCATCTCAAGGTTGGGCTGGCCGTCGATCATCGGGGCGACAGCCGCGTAGCCGCCGAGGAAGGCGAACGAGGAACCGAGGAACGCGGGGACCTTGCCGCCGGTGATGAGATGGAACAGCAGCGTGCCGAGGCCGGCGAACAGCAGCGTGGTGGAGACGTCCAGACCCGTCAGGATCGGGACGAGGACGGTCGCGCCGAACATGGCGAACATGTGCTGGAAGCCCAGCAGGAACATCCGGCCTTTGCCCAGCGGGCGGGCATCATAAATGCCCTCTTCGGGAATTTTGTACTTTGCCATAATTTCTCCTCTCTTTCTTCAGGCCGCGCCGCGCGGTGTCCAGACATAAAAAAAGAATTGTGGAACGGAAACACCGATCTCACAATTCAAATCCTTCTTTTATGAATGAAAACACCGGGCCGGAAACACGGCCGCCGCAAATAAAAACGGAACTGCGCGTTCTGACGGGAGTTTTCAGCTTCATCATGGCGCACACTTCCTTTCGAGTTTTATCGTCAGCCATTATATGCGCATTTACACGAAAAAGCAATTGTGGGTTCCGTCAGAAATTCCGGAGGAACCCACAATATTTTTGTATACTTCCGCCATCGACGCACTCAGCGGAGATACGTGCGCGCCACGCGCGGCGCAAGCGCCGCAGTCAGCCCGCAGCCCTCGTCCCCGCCGATCAGCAGCGCGACCTCCTGCGACGGCAGGCAGTTCCCGAACCGGTCGCAGCCGAAAAATACGGCCTCGTCCCCTGCCCGGCAGTCCGTCCCCGTCACGTCGATCAGGCACTGATCCATGCAGCAGGCGAGCAGCGCACACCGCTTCCCACCGATCAGGACCGGCGCGTGAACCGCAGCCAAAGCGGGGTTCAGACCGTCGCCGTACCCGACGCCGACCGTCGCGATCACGGCGTCATGCGCCAGTGTGACCGCTCCGCCGTAGCCGACCCGTTCGCCCGCGCGGCGCGCATGCACCATCGTCACGAAGCTCCGCCACGTCGACACCTCCGCGATATTGCCGCGCGGGGCCATCGGGGCATCCATGAACAGCCGCCGCCCGACGCGCACCGCGTCGAGGCAGTATTCCGGATAGCGCTCGCTCGCCGCAGAGCAGGCTATGTGCCGCAGCCCCGGCTCGATGCCCGCCGCGCGCAGCGCTTCGAGCGCGGATCCATATAATTGATACTCCCGCGCGCAGAGCGCCGCGTCTGAAGTATCGGAAAAATGCGAGAACGTGCCGGTCACACGCAGTGACGGCGCGCTTTGCAGCTCGCCGAGCAATCCCTCCAGTTCCTCCGGCAAAAAACCGATCCGGTGCAGGCCTGTGTCGATCTTGATATGGACCGCAGCGGTCTTGCCGGCCGCTTTTGCGGCGGCCTCCAGCTCCGAGGCAAAGCCCGCACGGCCGCAGGTGAGCGTCAGATCTGCTTCGACTGCGGCGGCAAGCTGCCACGGCAGGGCGCTGCTCATGACCAGAATGTCCTTTTGGATCCCGGCCTGCCGCAGCGCCAGCCCCTCGGACACGTGCGCCACGGAGAAGCCCGCCACGGCCTCCATCGGCTCCAGAGCCCGCGCGATCTCCGCCGCGCCGAGGCCGTAGGCGTCGCTTTTGAGCACCGGAAACAGCGCGGTGCCCGCCGGGAGCGTCTGCACAATGGTTTCCGCATTGCGGCAGACGAGGCGCAGGTCGGTTTCCAACACCGAATTATTCATTCCATTCATCGAAATATTCATTTGCATATATTCATTCCTGCTTGCATGCCGCAGACAGCGGCGGCCATGCCGTTCTGCCCGGGGCAGCCATGGACGCCGATTCTGCGCAGCCTTTGTTCATTTTTTCTTTATTATATGGTAGAAAAGTCATGGATGCAAGCCCAATTTTCACCCTTTGGCAGTTCGCACAAAAACAGTGCAGAAGCGTCTGCATAAAATATGAATATTTTAGCTTGACTTTGCATGAATTAACGTTGTATACTGTTGCCATCACAAAAACATGCACGATATTGCATCCAAACACAGAGCATAACATGAAATGAAAAAGGAGTTCTCAAAATGAAAAAGCTGCTTGCACTGACGCTGGCCGCGCTGATGGTATTCGGCATGGTGGCCTGCGCATCCAACACCGATTCCAATTCCACCGACACCGCCGCACCCGCCGATTCCCAGACCACGGAACAGGCCGACACTTCCGCGGAAGCGGACACCTCTGCTGAAACCGACGCTTCCTCCGAATCCACCGAACAGGCCGGCACGTCTTCTGAGACGCTGATCTTCGGCACGTCTGCCGACTACGCTCCGTTCGAGTTCATGTATCCGGACGACAACGGCGACATGGTCTACGGCGGCATCGACGTCTCCGTCGCGCAGTACATCGCTGACTACACCGGCAAGACCCTCCAGACCGAGAATATGGCCTTTGACTATCTGCTGGCCTCCCTCCAGAAGGGCGATTTCGACATCGTCATCGCCGCGATGGAAGCCACCGACGAGCGCAAGGAAGCCGCCGATTTCTCCGACCCCTATTACACCGACTATCCGCCTATGATCCTCGTCAAGAAGGAAAACGCCGACAAGTACAAGACGCTGGCCGATTTTGAAGGCGCGGCTGTCGGCGCACAGACCGGCACGACCAAGGCCGACATCGTCACGAACGATATGCCCGGCGCGAACCTCGTGGCCCTCCAGCTCGTGACCGACCTCGTCAACCAGCTCATGTATGATAAGGTCGACGCCGTGGTCGTCGACGGCAGCGTCGCCAACCAGTATGTTGCCGAAAATGATGATTTCGTCATTGCGGACGCCTCCAGCGAGCTTGGTGCGGCAGAGCCGTACTGCGTCGCCGTCCAGAAGGGCGACCCGAAGGGCCTGCTCCCCGGCATCAACGAGGCCATTGCCAAGATCAACGAAGAGAACAAGATGGAGGAGTTCGTCGCGCTGGCCGATTCTCTGAGCGGCGTGGCCGAGGAAGTCTCGGCTGACGCTCCTGCGGAATAATCACTTACACTGTCATTCCATTTTCCTGCAAAGCGCAGGGCTGATCTTCAGCCCTGCACTTTGCGCACGTTCGACGTCTCATTGAAAAATAAGGGAAGGCGTGCTTCTTCCAGAGCCGAATGAAGCAAGGCTTCCCAGGAATAAAGAAAGGAAACCTGCCGATTATGTGGTGGAGCAACCTGTTCGTCGACATGAACAAGGCGAACTTCTTCAATTTCTCCTTCCTGCCCAAATACGCGACGTCGTTCGTGCGCGGGCTGGAATATACGCTGCTGCTGGCGGTCGTGTCCGTCCTGCTGGCCATCATCCCGGCGCTGCTGCTGGCGCTGATGCGGCTGAGCCGCAACCGCATCGTGCGGAGCATCTCCGGCGCGTACATCGCCGTCTTCCGGTCGACGCCGCTGCTTGTACAGCTGTCGATCATCTACTTCGGCCTCTTCGGGGCCATCTCCATCCCGCGCGTCACGATCCTCGGCTTCGTCGATCTCTCGCGCTTCATCCCCGGCGTTGTGGCCCTGGCACTGAACAGCTCGGCCTATGTGGCGGAGATCTTCCGTGCCGGCATCCTCGCCGTCGACAAGGGCCAGACCGAGGCCGCGCGTTCGCTGGGCCTGTCCGGCGGCGCCGCGATGCGCTTCGTCGTGCTGCCGCAGGCGATCAAGAACGTCCTGCCCGCGCTGGCCAACGAGGTCGTCACGATGGTCAAGGAATCGTCCATCTGCTCCATGCTCGGCATGGAGGAGCTGATGTTCGGCGCAAAGGCCGTCGCCAGCGCAACCTACGTCTCCCTCGCACCCTACACCCTCGCAGCCCTGATCTATTTCTGCATCAACTACCCTGCCAGCAAGGCCATCGAGGCCGTCGAAAGGAGAATGCGCCGTGGCGACAAGCAATAACGAGCTGATCCGCGTCGAGCACGTGGTCAAGGAATTTGACGGCGGCGTCAAGGCGCTCAACGACTGCAATCTCAGCATCCAGAAAGGTGAGGTCGTGGCCATCATTGGCCCGTCCGGCTCCGGGAAATCGACGCTGCTGCGCTGCCTCAACCTGCTCGAGGCGCCGACGTCCGGCTCCGTCTGGTTCGACGGTGTCGACATCACCGACAAGAAGATCGATCTCGATCTCCACCGCCGCAAGATGGGCATGGTCTTCCAGCATTTCAACCTGTTCCCGAATATGACCGTTCAGAAAAACCTGACGCTCGCGCCCGTCCACCTCAGGCTCCTGAGCAAGGCCGAGGCCGACGAAAAGGCCCGTGAGATGCTCGCCCGCATCGGCCTGCCCGACAAGGCGGACACCTTCCCGGCCATGCTCTCCGGCGGGCAGAAGCAGCGCATCGCCATCGTCCGCGCACTGATGATGCAGCCTGAGGTCATGCTCTTCGACGAGCCGACCTCCGCGCTCGACCCCGAGATGGTCGGCGAGGTGCTCGACCTGATGCGCTCGCTCGCCGAGGACGGCATGACAATGGCTGTCGTCACGCATGAGATGGGCTTTGCCCGTGAAGTCGCCAGCCGGGTCATCTTCATGGACGGCGGCGCGATCCTCGAGGAGAACACGCCGAATGCGCTGTTCGACCATCCGCAGAACCCGAGAACGCAGGCCTTCCTCTCCAAAGTCCTCTGAGGGACTGTGCGGCGGCTGTCATTTTTCATGGCAGCCGCCGTCTCTGCAATAATCTGTAAAAAATGTGCCCGCCGGAAATTCCGGCGGGCACTCCGTGTCATCTATGGGCGGCGAACCTTCCTGCTGGGATGGATGCATTGGGATGTGCAGAACCTGTCGAAGCTGTGGAAAGAGAACGCGATTTATTTTTTCAGGCCGTTCATGGTCATGGCAACCATGCCAGCCAGATACGCAAGACCAAATGCAGCAACCATCGATACCATATGAATTTCTCCTTTGCAGCGCATCCTGCATTTCGCGGGTGCTTTGTGTTTCTTTGTATCTTCAGTATACACGTTTCTCTGCAAAAATCAACCAGAATATACAAATTCGCAAATTGCAATTTATGCGTTTTACACAAAACCGTGAAATGCAAGAAGTTTTTCCTACATTTCATCCTGCGTTTTGAAAATGCAGCAGCCTCCGTCCGGTCATGCAGAATTTCCGTGCCGGACGCGGAAACAGGCGAAAATCTGCATCAGGCGTTGTGGTCTCCTGCGCGCAGATGCAACCTCTTTCACGGAAAACTTGCAGGATCCGCTTTCCAGGAGCGAAAAAATGGCGGTGCGGCTGCAAAATGAAGCCGCACCGCCGAAATTCAACGCAAAAATTTGTGAAATCCGGCGAGGATTCTGCCATCAAACGACCGTCTCGTATTCACCCGCGCCGCCGTCGGCAAAATAGCGATGCAGGTCGAACGGGGAGAACACGCCCCGGTCGGTGACGATGCCGGAGATGAGGTGCGGCGGCGTCATGTCGAACGCCGGATAATAGCCCTTCACACCCTTGGCCGCGGTGCGGACGCCCATGGCCTGGAGCGTGAATTCCGGATCGCGCATCTCGATCTGGACGGTATCCTTCGTCGGGTGGCCGATGTCGGGTGCGCCGGTGACGAACGTCGGGATGCCGAAATGGTTCGCGCAGATGGCGATCTGCATCGTACCGACCTTGTTGACCACGTAGCCGTCGAGGCAGATGGCATCCGCCGCGCAGGTGAACAGGTCGACGCCCTCGCGCTCCATCACGAAGGCCGGCATGTTGTCGGTGATGACCGTCACGTCGAAGCCCATGTCGCGGCAGACCGTCGCGGTCAGGCGCGCGCCCTGGAAATAGGGACGCGTCTCCGGACAGAAGAGGCGAATGTCCTTGCCGGCCAGCTTTGCCTCCTTCAGCATCATGCCGACGATGGTTTCGCCGAAGCACTGCGTCATGACCGTCCCATGCGCCGGGAAGAGATCGACAAGGTATTTTGCGACGCTGTTGATCTTGCCGTAGCGGCGGTCATTCGTGCGGATCACGTGCGCACGGATCGCAAGATCGATGTCCGTCCGCCCCTCGGCCAGCGCGGCCTCCGCCGCCTTCAGGCAGCCGTTACAGATGAGGGTCATGCGCGAACGGGTCGTCGGACGGGCGTTCGAGATCGTCTCGGCGGCCTGATGCAGGTATGCCATTTGCTCTGCCGCGGTTTTGCCGCGGCACTCCCATGCCGCGAGGGCCATGCCCATGCCTGCCGCGGTATACGGCCCTGCGGACTGCGTGACCATATCGCGGATGGCCTGCATCACGGCCACATGGTCGCGGCAGGTGACATATTCGACTTTTGTGGGGTAGACGCGGCGGTCGAGGATGCGGACGGCCCCGTCCTCATACCACGCGACGTGTTCATATTGCAGCATATACGCCAATCCGGCGTCGGCTCTTGCTTCCATAGTCACAGCTCCTTGATGATCCGTTTGAGATAAGCGCTGAATTTTGCGCCGATGGCGGCGCCGGTCTCGTTGACCTCCGCACCGGAGAGCACCGCGCCGGTCACGCCGGCGGCCATATTCGTGATAACGCTGAGGCCCAGGATGGGCAGGCCGCAGTGCGCGGCGGTGAGCGCCTCGGTCACGGTCGACATGCCGACAGCGTCTCCGCCGAGGGCGCGGATCGCCCGAATTTCCGCTGGTGTTTCAAACTGCGGGCCGGGCATGAAGAAGTAGACGCCCTCGTGAACGCGCAGGCCGCTGCCTTCCGCGCAGCGGAGCGCAAGCGCGCGCAGCTCCGGCGTGTACATGCGCGTCGTGTCGAAAAACCGCTCACCGAATTCGTCCACATTCCGCCCGCGCAGCGGGCTTGGGCCGTTCAGCTTGATGTGGTCAGAGATGACCATGACGTCGCCCGGACGATAACCGAGGTTCACGCCGCCCGCCGCGTTTGTCAGGATCGCCGCGCGCACGTCCAGCAGCTTCAGAAGCCGCACCGGCTGCGTCAGCTGCTCGAAGTCGTAGCCCTCGTAGCTGTGGAACCGGCCTGAGAGGCAGACGAGTTTTTTGTCCGCCAGTTCTCCAAAGATGAGCTGACCTGCGTGGTCGGCCACAGTGCAGCGCGGGAAATTCGGAATGTCCGCGTAGGCGATCTCCGTCCGGCATTGCACTTCCGCCGCGAACGGCCCGAGCGACGAGCCGAGGATCACCGCGATCTCCGGCCGGAACGGCATCCGCGCGCGGACATACTCCGCGCTTTTCAGATAAAAATCATAGGGTTCGTTCATGAGACACCTCAGATATTTTTAATGTGCCGGACGTCGATCTCATCCGGGTCATAGCGTTCGAGATAGTCCATCAGCGCCGCCGGTTCGCCGAACATCCGATAAATTTTCAGGCACACGGGTTTTGCAAAGTGCATGGCTGCCGTATGTTCGAGCATCGCCTGCATCGGGGCATAATAATTTAAGGTGTTGAGCACTGCGAGGGCCGGATTGTGCCGCCCGAGCTGTTTGAGCGTCAGCACCTCGAAAAATTCCTCATACGTGCCGATGCCGCCGGGCGCCATGACAAACGCGTCGGCGCGCTGCATCATGATCGTCTTGCGCTCCGCCATCGTCTCCGTGTAAATAAATTCCGTGCAGCCGTCAAACAGCACGCCGGGCGCGTCCCGGAAAAATGCCGGCGCAATGCCGACCAGCGTCCCGCCGCCGGCCATCACGCCGCGCGCCGCCGCGCCCATCACGCCCTGCGCTCCGCCGCCGTAGACGAGCGTATGTCCGCCTGCGGCGATCCTCTGGCCGAGGTCGTAGGCCGCATCCAGAAAGCGCGTGTCCAGCTCCGTGCTCGATGCGCCGTACAGACAGATGTTCATGCCGGTTCCTCCAGTTCTTTGATCTGCTTTGCGATTTCGCAGACGTCGCGCCAGGCGCAGCCCAGATCGTAATCGCAGTCCGCTTCCCAGACGCCGCCGGCCTCTTCGCACAGCACCATCCGCGCCGCGTCCTGCGTCCGGCAGTAGCCGCTGAAAATTGTCTCCATGGCCGCCTCCTGTTTCGTTTCAATTTCGTTTTCCGCGTATGATTATAACAGAATCGCGGAAGGAAATCCAGCGCCGTTTCCCGCTGCGGCGGCGCACGGTAAAGCCTGATAAAAATTTGTGCTTATCGGCTTAACG
>DBLB01000028.1:0-6949 GCA_002298695.1 Clostridiales bacterium UBA735
AGATCGTGCAGGGCATCACCGAAGCATGCAAGGAAGAGCATGCTCCTGTGATCCTTCAGGTTTCCAAGGGCGCCCGCGCCTATGCCAACCATACCTATCTGGTCAAGCTGGTGGAAGCGGCTGTCATCGAATGCCCGGACATCCCCATCGCACTGCACCTGGATCATGGCCCCGATTTTGAGACCTGCAAAGCTTGTGTGGATGGCGGTTTCACCTCCGTCATGATCGACGCGTCTTCCAAGCCCTTTGCAGAAAACATCGAGATCACCCGCAAGGTCGTCGAGTACGCGCATGACCACGGCGTCGTTGTCGAGGCGGAACTCGGCACCCTCGCCGGCATTGAGGACGAAGTCAAGGTCGCCGCGCACGAAGCTTCCTACACCCGTCCGGAAGAAGTGGAAGAGTTTGTCACCAAGACCGGCTGTGACTCTCTGGCCATTGCCATCGGCACCAGCCACGGCGCCTATAAGTTTAAGCCCGAGCAGTGCACCCGCAATGAAAAGGGCATCCTCGTTCCGCCTCCCCTGCGTTTCGACGTCCTTGAAGAGGTCTCCCGCCGCCTGCCCGGCTTCCCGATCGTGCTGCACGGTTCTTCTTCTGTTCCGCAGGAATACGTGAAGATGATCAACGAAAACGGCGGCAAGATGCCCGATGCCGTTGGTATTCCCGAAGAGCAGCTGCGCCATGCAGCCGAGCTGTCCGTCTGCAAGATCAATATCGACTCCGACCTGCGTCTTGCCATGACCGGCACCATCCGTCAGTTCTTCAATGAGCATCCCGACAAGTTCGACCCGCGCGAGTATCTGAAGCCCGCCCGTGCCAACATCAAAGAGCTCGTCCGCCATAAGCTGCGCGACGTCCTTGGCTGCGCCGGAAAAGCTTGATCTCCCGGATACAAGCACCTGCGCCCCACAAGCTGTGGGGCGCAGGTTTTTTGCGGGCCGGAAAGAAAAAAAGCGGGCGCAGCTCCTAAAGGCGCTGCGCCCGAAAAATTACATTCAGGAAGCAGATCTGCTCAGCAGACGGCTGACGGCGCTGCCGGAGGCGATGACCTGACCGGCGCTGCGGGCCGCTGCCGGAGCGCTTTGCTCGGCGTCCACGGAAACGGCTGTGCTGAGATCAGCAGGCGTCGGATTTTCCAACATCCGCACCAGCAGGGCAAGGATTTCTTCGGTGCTGATCGTATCGCTCGGACGGAAGGCATCATCCGTGCTCTGCATCAGGCCGGTCGCGGTCATGACCGCTGCGGCACTGCGCGCCCACGACGGGATCGCATCCGCATCGGAGTACGCGGAAAGCACGCGCTCGGAAACGCTCGGCGCACGGCCGATGCAGTCCAGCAGGCGCGTCAGCACGACCGCCGCGCTTGCACGCGTCACGGTCTGCCAGGGAGCAAATTCGCCGTTTTCGTCCTGACTCATAATGCCGAGCGCGCAGGCTGCGCCGTAAGGATTGGTCTGGTCGACCTTCCAGCCTGCGGTCTCCGCTGCATTGACGCACAGCCGTGCCAACACGCCGCGCGTAATAGCCCGGCGGTAACCGCCGGCAAGCCCTTCGGAGACGCCCAGCTCGTCGGCGCGGGCCACATAGTCCTTTGCCCAGGGCGAGACCGTGTCCTCGACGGGCAGATTCTTTTTCGGCGTGCCGGAAGCACAGCGGAGCGTGTAGAAGGCATAGCAGTCATCGCTGTAGGGGATGGTGCGCTCATAGGCCGCGCCGCCGTTCCAGCTCCAGTTCTGCTCGATCAGTGTGACCGTCTCGCTGTCCTCATCGGCATATTTGACCAGCGCATAGTGCGCATAGCCCTTCCCACGGCGCGCGGGCGCGGCATAGGCCACGTCGCCGGCCTGCGGCGTGTCGGTGGTTTCAAACCAGTATGTATCCGTATCGCGGACGATCGGGCCCTCACCGACCAGAACGGTGATGCCGTAGATCTGCTCATAGAACCGGGAAACGAGCTCGGAGCAGTAGATCGTGCTGCCGTTCTGATAGCGGGCTTCTACACCATAGAGGGAATCCACAGCAAACAGTCCCTCACCGATGGGCCGGAAGCGAAGCACAAGCGTCGTTTCTCCGGCAAAAACACCGGTGCAGAGCAGCGCCAGGCAGAGCAGACATACAAGCAGTCGCGTCCAAAGTCGTCTCATACAATCGTCCTTTCGAAAACGTCTGTTTTGATTGTAACAGATTGTAACCAAAATGTCAACAAATTTGCGTTGCTTTTGTAACCATTTCTTTGACACACCGCTTGCATCGTGTGATATACTAAATACAGATTAAACCATCATGGAGGACGTTTGTCTTGCAGAACTATTTTTCCCTTTCCATGGACAGCCGGGACGTCAATCAGATCAGCGCCCTGGGGCTGGCGCACTGCGGCGACGCGGTGTTTGAGCTGCTGGTGCGCAGCTGGCTGTGCGCGTCCGGCCGGGCGCTGCCCCGGAATCTGCACCGGGAGACGGTAGCGCATGTCTGCGCCCCGGCGCAGGCAGCGCGGGTCGACCGGATGCTGCCGCTGCTGACCGAACAGGAGCTGGCCTACTACCGGCGCGGACGCAATGCGCACGTTCACCAGATCCCGAAAAATGCCACGCATGAACAGTATGCCAAGGCCACGGGCCTCGAGTGTCTGTTCGGTGCGCTGTATCTGACTGGGCAGACAGCGCGGATCAACGAGCTGTTCACCCGGACGATGGAGGAAGATCATGCCGCTTGACGCTTTATTTCTGACGGCCCTCACCGCGGAGCTCCGCGTGCGCGCAGAGGGCTGCCGCGTGGACAAGGTCCAGCAGCCGATGCGCGATACGCTGATCTTGCAGCTGCGCGGCCCGGGCGGAGGCGGACGGCTGCTGCTGACGGCCTCACCGAACCAGCCGCGCATCCACTTTACCGACCTCCCACAGGAAAACCCGGCTCAGCCGCCGATGTTCTGCATGCTGCTGCGCAAACATCTCGTCGGCGGCAGGCTTGCCGCCATCACGCAGCCGCGGATGGAGCGGCTGGTTGACCTCTGCTTCGACTGCACCGACGAAATGGGCAGTCCTGCGCAGAAGCACCTGATCCTTGAGATCATGGGCCGCAATTCCAACCTGATTCTGACGGACGGCGACGGACGCATCCTCGACTGTCTGCGCCGCGTCGATTTTGAGATGTCCGCCGAGCGGCAGGTTCTGCCGGGCCTCTATTACCGCCAGCCGTCGCGGCAGGACAAGCAGGAAATTTTCGCACAGACACCCGAATCCGTCGCCGCGCTGCTGCAAGCCGTGCCGATGGGCAAGCCGCTTGACAAGTGGCTGCTCGAGACGTTCGGCGGCCTCTCGCCGCTGCTGTGCCGGGAGCTTGCCGTGCAGCTGCTCGGTTCACTCAACGCGCCTCTGCCAGACGACCGCGCAGCGCTGGCCGTGCACCTCAGCGAACAGCTGGACGGCCTTGAGGCGGAACCGAAGACGCCCGTCCTGTTGGAAAAGGACGGACGGCCCTTGGATTTCACCTGTCTGCCCATCACGCAGTACGGCGATGCCGTCCGGGCCGAGACGGCCGAAAGCTTTTCCGCTCTGCTCGACCGGTTTTACGGGCGGCGCGACCAGCAGGAACGCATGGCACAGAAGACACAGGCACTGCGCAAAAGCCTGACGAACCTCCGCAACCGTACCGCGCGGAAGCTGGAAAACCAGCGGCGGGAACTGGTCGGCACAAAGGACCGCGAGCAGCTGCGCCGCCTCGGTGACATCGTCACGGCCAATCTGCACGCCATCTCGCGCGGGCAGGCACGGCTGACCGCGGTGGATTTTTATGACCCGGACATGGCGGAGATCACCATCCCGCTCAACCCCGCCGTATCGCCGCAGCAGAATGCGGCAAAATATTATAAGGAATACCAGAAAGCCAAAACGGCTGAAAAGGTGCTCACAGAGCAGATCGCAAAGGGTGCGGCGGAGCTTTCGTATCTGGAGAGCGTGCTGAGCGAACTGACGCGCGCAGAATCGGAACGCGACGTACAGGAGATTCGCCAGGAACTCGTCGAGGGCGGCTATGTCCGCGACACACAGGGCAAAAAGCGCATGAAGCTGCCGCCAAGCCGCCCGATGCGCTTCCGCTCGACGGAGGGATTCGTCATCTGGGTGGGCCGCAACAACCGCCAGAACGACCAGCTGACGCTGAAGCAGGCGGCAAAGGGCGACATCTGGCTGCATACGCAGAAAATCCACGGCAGCCACGTCATCATTGAGACGAACGGCGCGCAGCCGTCCGACGAGACG
Source organism: Clostridiales bacterium UBA735 (assembly GCA_002298695.1). Classification (GTDB taxonomy): domain Bacteria; phylum Bacillota; class Clostridia; order Oscillospirales; family Oscillospiraceae; genus CAG-170. The sequence goes on from DBLB01000028.1 coordinate 4,260, forward strand.
GTGACAGAGGCAATGGTGCTCGCCGCCTACTATTCGCAGGCGCGCGGCGGGCAGAATGTTCCGGTCGACTATACGCCGGTGAAATTTGTGAAAAAACCGGCCGGTGCGAAGCCCGGCATGGTGATTTACGACCGGTATCAGACCGGTATGGTCACGCCGGACGAAGCGCTGGTCGAGCAGCTGCGGGAGGAAGGCAAATGAGCAAAGAACGGCACTACGCTTTTTTTCAGAACCGGGCATGTGAATATTTTCCGTGCCATGCGGGCGCAGACGAGGAGAATTTCAACTGCCTTTTCTGTTATTGCCCGCTCTACGCCCTTGGGCGCAGGTGCGGCGGCAATTTCCGCTATACGGAAAAGGGCATCAAGGATTGCAGTAACTGTCAGTTCCCGCACAAGCGGGAAAATTATGACCGCATCAACGCCCGTTTTCAGGAGATCGTGGAGCTGATCCGCGAATAAACGCCGCCCCGGCGCACATGCTATGCCTGGGGTGATCGCATGAAAAAGCAGGAGCAGGAACCGCGGCCGCACGAGGTCAAAGATCCCGCAGTGCCCATCGTACAGGGCGTGCAGCAGGCTGTTTCCGGAAGCGGACGCGCAATTTCGTAACGTGCAGGCGGCGTTCGACATAAGATGTCATGGAGCTTGATGCTCCATGACATCTTTTTTATGGAGGCCACGTATATGTGCAATTCCTGTAATTCCTGCAATTCCGGCTACGGACTGGTGTTCCCGGGCTTCGTCGCGGGTTCCTGCTGCAATCCATGCTGCCGCAGTCAGTCCGGCACGGTCGGCGGTACGTCCGACAGCAATTCTGCTTCCACTTCCACGTCCTGCACCTGCGGCGGCAGCTCCGTCGCCGGCACGAGCAGCAGCGGTTCCACCTGCGGATGCAGTTCCTGCGGTTGCCGCCGCTGCGGATGCAATTCCTGTAATTCGTGTAATTCCTGCAATTCCGCCTCCAACGGATGACAGCCCCGTTCCCCGGCTCGCAGGCGGCAGACAGAATGGCAGAACGCCGTCCGCACCGGGGAACGGCCCCGTACATTGCAATCCACGCGCGACTGTGCTATACTGATTCCGGCGCAGTCCGCGCCCGTCTCACACCGAAGAAGGAGAACTGCCATGAAAAAGATGTTCACGCCCTGGCTGGCTGAAGCCTGCTTTGCAGATGACAATGCATTTTTCGCCTATCTGATGCGGTACAATCAGGTCTGCAACGTCGTCCGCGTCGTGCTGTTCATCATTGCCGCCGTGACGCTGATGATCGGCTATGCCTCGTCCGACTCAGTGGCTTTCGTTCATCCCTGGTATACCATCGCCGTGGCCGCGATGGTGCTCGCGTTGGGCGTCAGTCTGTTGATTGCACAGAACGAAAAGGTGTTGCCGCCCAATCTGCAGCAGAAATAGGTGCCGGGACGGCAAAACGCGCCCGGGCGGAAGTTTCCGCCCGGGCGCGTCTGATTTTCTGATTGGATCAAGGCCGGAACAGGAGCAAAGAAAACCACGTGACGAGGTTTCCAGCATAAAATTCGATGCTCTCCCGTTCAGCCAGCGCCGTCACAACGATGCCGTGGCTTTCCACGCACGGGAACATCCGGTCCGGGTGCCGGCAGGGGGCGTCCGGGTAAGCGCAGCGCTCGCAGATGGCGCAGGCTTCGGTGGAGAGGACCATGACATCCTGCACTGCCGGGCGCAGAATGGCCAGCGCCTGCCGCGTGATCTCCTCATGCGGCGCGCGGGTGGCGAGTGTCTCCTCCAGATTGGCAATGTCCGATACCTCGGTCAGCGTCGTGAGATAGAGCGCCTGCGGATAGGACAGGCAGCGCGCCCTGCACGCCTCCACAGTCCCAACTGCCGGTGGACAGGCCCAGGATTTTCCGTACATCGGGCACTCCTGCTCGCATACATGCCGGATACGGTCTGAAAATATCAGCTCCGCCGTATCGATCCATCCGAACTGCGCCAGCGGCAGCGCGGAGAGCGCCTGCTCGATTGCTTCCCGATTCATTCGTTGATCCCCCCCTGCATGCTTTCCTGTATTCTACACGAAGCGCACCGCCGCGTCAAGAGACGCAGACACCGCCCGCCCCGGCAGCAGCCGGAACGGGCGGTGTCTGCGCAGGCCCGGCGCGGTGTGTGGAACGCCGGAACCTGCATTCCGCCGCTTGCGCGGACGGGAAAAGTATGTTATACTTTTAAAGAATGCACTTGGATGAAAGCACATCTCTTCTCTGTTTTCAGCATAGCGTGCTGCGCCGCATTTGTCATCCTACCGCCGAGAATCCCCGTCCCCGGGTGGGAGAGGCACACTCTACTGCCAGTAGAATTCCCAGTGTTTTCAATGTTTTTCACAGGAGGACTTCATGCAGGTCGAAGAAGCCGCGCTGCGGCGCACCGTTTCCAGAAATATCGCCGCCTACCGCAAGGCCCACAAGGACACGCAGATGGATCTGGCCGCGAAGCTGAATTATTCCGACAAATCCATCTCCAAATGGGAGCGTGGGGAAAGTCTGCCCGATATCTATATCCTCACCCGGATCGCCGATCTCTATGGCGTGACGGTCAGCAACCTGATCGGCGAAGAAGAGCCGCCGAAGCAGGACCGCCCCGGCTTTCACATGTTCATTCTCATCCTCTCTGTGGCGCTGACGTTCGCCGTGGCGACGCTCGTGTTTTTCCTGTTCA
>DBLB01000028.1:6960-7443 GCA_002298695.1 Clostridiales bacterium UBA735
TCCATGCCTGGCTGTTCTTCATCTATGCGCTGCCCGTTTCGTCCATCATCGCCATTGTCTTCACCAGCCTCTGGTGGGGCATTCTCTGGCAGGGAGTCTCTACCTCACTGCTGATCTGGACGCTCGGCCTGTCGATCTACCTGTCGCTTCCGGTGCCGAACCTGGAGCTGATCTTTGTCGTCTGCGCCGCAGCACAGGTCCTGGTCATTCTCTGGGAGCTGTTCCGCAAATACCGCAGCAAAAAATAGCGTTTTCTGCCGCGCCCAAAGGGCGCGGCATTTTTTTCGTTTCTTCTTGCATATCGCAGCGCAATCGCGTATAATATAGCGTATTATTTTAAGAAAGCGAGGTTTGTCGTATGAGCAAGCTGACCATTCCGCAAAATTATCATGCGCCGCTCAGCGTCTATGAGCTGCAGCGGGCAATTGAGTTCATCAAGAGCAATTTTCAGGTGAATCTGGGCAACGCGCTCAATCTGCGCCG
>DBLB01000126.1 GCA_002298695.1 Clostridiales bacterium UBA735
GAAAGGCGGATTATAAACATGATTTATCTGGACAATTCCGCGACGACAAGGCCGAACGAAGCCTGTGTGGCCGCGATGAACGAGCTTCTGACGGACTGCTGGTTCAATCCGTCGTCGGTCTACCGGCCCGGCATGGACGCGGCGCATCGGCTGAAAACAGCGCGTGCGCAGATCGCGCAGGCGCTCGGCGCCGAGGCGGAGCGCGTGTTTTTCACCTCCGGCGGAACCGAGGCCGACAACTGGGCCATCTTTTCCACGGCAAAGCGCCTCGGCAAGCGCGGCCGCCACATCGTGACGACCGCCGTCGAGCACCACGCCGTGCTGCATCCGATGCAGCAGCTCGAAGCGCAGGGCTTCGAGGTCACGTACTTACAGCCGGATGAGACGGGCCTCGTCTCCGTGGAGACATTAAAGGCCGCGCTCCGCCCCGATACGATCCTCGTCTCCATCATGATGGTCAACAACGAGTCCGGCGCGGTCATGCCGATTGCAGACATGGTGCGCACAACGCGGCGGCTTGCGCCGCTGGCACTCTTCCACACCGACGCCGTGCAGGGCTTTTTGAAAGTGCCCTTCAAGGCGAAAACGCTCGGGGCCGACCTCATTTCGATCTCGGGGCACAAAGTCCACGGGCCGAAGGGTGTCGGCGCGCTCTACATCAAGCCCGGCCTGCCGCTGCCCGCGTTTATCCATGGCGGCGGGCAGGAGGGCAATTTCCGCTCCGGCACCGAAAATCTCCCCGGCATCTGCGGCTTCGGCGCGGCAGTCGCCGTGACAGACGCGGCAGCGGACATCGCAAAAATGGCGCGGCTGCGCGATCTGGCGCGGGAGATCCTGCCGGAGGTTCCGGGCCTCGTCCTGCTCGGCGCGCAGACCGCGCCGCACATCGTGAATCTGTCGCTGCCCGGCGTCCGCTCACAGGGCATCATCAACTGCCTGCAATCGGACGGCATTTTCGTCTCCGCCGGTTCCGCCTGCTCGAAGGGCCACCGCAGCCACGTACTGGACGCGATGCACCTGCCGCCCGCCGTCATCGACGGCTCTGTGCGCGTCTCGTTCTCGGCTGACAACGACGAGACGGACGTCTATGCCCTGCGCGATGCGATTCTGAACGCAAAACAGACCCTGAAAGGCTGAAACGCCGGAGGATGGGAAATTTATGAAGTATGCATTCATCAACGGAAATCTGCTCGACGGTTCCGAGCGCATGCAGGTGCAGATCGGTCTCTGCGTGCTGACGGACGGCGAAAACATCACAGCGGTCGTGCCGCAGAGCGAGAACCTACAGGGCTATGAGATCGTCGACCTGCACGGCCGCTATCTCACGCCGGGCCTCATCAACATGCACGTCCACCTCGCGGGCAGCGGCAAACCGCAGAAAAAGCAGCGCGACAACGAAAAGCTGGTCAGAACCATCATGAGCAGCGCGCTCACGCGCGCCGCGGCCTACGGCCTGGTCTGCGGCTTTGCGCGCGAGGAGCTTATGAGCGGCGTGACGACCATCCGCACCGTGGGCGGCCTCGGCAGCTTCGACACCCGCCTGCGTGACGAGATCGCCGCCGGCCGAAAAATCGGCCCGCGCATTCTTGCGGCCAACGAGGGCATCTCCGTCCCCGGCGGCCACATGGCCGGCTCCGTGGCCATCGCGGCACACACGGCGGACGAGGCGCTGCGCCATCTGGAGCAAGCCGAGCGCGAGCATGTCGACCTCATCAAGCTGATGATCACCGGCGGCGTGATGGACGCGAAAGAAAAAGGCGTTCCCGGCGAACTGAAAATGCCGCCAGAGATGGTACGCACCGTCTGTGACCGGGCCCACGCCGCCGGATACAAGGTCGCGGCGCACGTGGAATCGCCGGAGGGCGTGCGCGTGGCGCTGGAAAACGGCGTGGACTCCATCGAGCACGGCGCAAAGCCGGACGCGGAGATCCTGCGCCTGTTCCGTGAACGCGGCGCGTTCCTCTGCACGACGCTCTCTCCCGCGCTGCCCTACGCGCTGTTCGACCGGTCGGTCACCAATGCAACGGAAGTCGAACAGTTCAACGGCAACGTCGTCTTCGAGGGCATCATCGCCTGCGCAAAGGCGGCGCTGGAACAGGGAATCCCGGTTGTACTCGGCAACGACGTCGGCTGCCCCTGGATCACGCAGTACGATTTCTGGCGGGAACTCTGCTATTTCCACCACTACATCGGCGTCTCCAACGCCTTTGCCCTCCATACCGCCACGGCAAAAAGCGCGGAGCTGGCCGGCATCGGCAGCGTGACCGGCACCGTCACAGCCGGCAAATGCGCCGACCTGATCGTCACGGCCGAAAATCCGCTGGACGATCTGCGCGCGCTGCGCCATGTGGAGCTCGTCATGGCGCGCGGCCGCCTGATCAAACATCCGAAGTTCAGGCACAACCGCCGCGTCGAAGCCGAACTCGACAAATTCCTGCCTGAAGATTAAAAAACCGACGTCCGCATCCCGTTTTGGGGTGCAGACGCCGATTTTTTCGTATTATACTAGAATCTGTTAAAAAGC
>DBLB01000090.1 GCA_002298695.1 Clostridiales bacterium UBA735
TCCATTATAAGAAAAGCGCCCGCCCGATTTCTACACACAACGCGCCATAAATCCCGGAATGATGGCACATTTTCGTAAAAGTGACCAAAATCTCGTGTTATACGGCATTGTTTTTGTTAAAAATGATTTGACATCTGTCCAAAACTCCTTTATGATTCAGCTTGGTAGAAGAAATTGCTGATCTGTCCGCGCGCATCCCCGCTCCGTCTGACCGTTCCATTGATTGTCAGGGGGAATCCAAAACGTGAAAGCCAAACTGTCCATCTACGCGATCTGCTTCAATATGCTGATCTATCTGGTGCTGTCCGTGTCCATTGCCGGCGCGGTCGCGGCGTTTCCGGACGCCTCGCCCACCACGGTGCAGTACCTGCTGACCGTTCCGAGTCTGGCCTGTCTGGTCGGTTCGTTCCTGGTGCCTGCACTCAGCGGACGGCTGTCCCAGAAGACGCTGTCGCTCGGCGCGCAGCTCCTCTCGCTGTTCGGCGCGGCCATCTACGTGGTCTGGCCGTACAGCCTGCCGCTGCTGTTCGCCGCCAGCGTGGTCATGGGCCTCGCTTACGGTGTCCTGTCCACCACGTTTCCGCTGCTCGTCAGCATCCACATCTCTCCGGCGCAGCAGAACCATGTCATGGGTATTGCTTCCGGCATGGTGCAGTTCGGGCGGCTGTTTTCGCTGTTTCTCGCCGGCCTGCTCGGCGATATCCGCTGGAACTATGTCTATCTGACCTATGTGCTCGTAGTCGCAGCGATGTGCATCGTCGCGCCCTGCCTGCCGCCGGATCAGCCCATCCGCACTGCGCAGGACGGGAAAAGCCAATATCGCAGCTTCCTGAAAAATCCCGGCATCTGGGAGATTATTCTTGCCGACTTTGTCTTCGGTATCCTGTATTTCATCACAAATACGCACATCTCGCTCTATATCGAAAGCTACGGCTTCGGCAGCGCCTCGACCACCGGTGCCATCACCTCTGTCGCCTGCGGCGTCGCAGGTGCGGCGGCCTGCCTGTTCGCGCCGATCTACCGTGCCACGAAAAAGCGCACGCTCTGCCTGATCTTCCTGCTCATGGGCGTCGGCTATGTCGTCATCGGCGGCGTCGTCCGGCTGCCGGCCGCCATTTTCGGCGTCATGTGCAGCAGCATCGCCGCAGCCGTCTTCACGCCGTACATTCTGGCGCGTGCCGCCGAAGTCTCCACCCCGGCGACCGCACCCATGGCGGTCTCCCTCGCCGTTGCCTGCCTGAGCGTCGGTTTCTTCGTGTCTCCGGCCATCTCAGATCTGGTCTCCACCGCGGCCGGCGGCTCCATTTCCGCCGTATATCTTGTCGCCGGGATCGTCAGCCTTGTAATTTTTGCCGCGCTGTTCCTGTTCGGCAGCTTCCGGCGGACACGCAGCTCCGCCGTCTGAGCTCCGGCAGCCCATTTTTGATCTCAATCTGAAAGGAGTATTTCGCATGACGCCTAGAGAAAACGCACAGGCCATTCTGGATGGCCGGCAGCCCGAGCGGTATGTGGACTTCATGCACGCCGTGGATCTCATGCCAGACCCCGTATTTGACACCGACAACCCGCCGCAGGACGGAGTCGAGCATCTCGACACCTGGGGCACGACCCGCATCTGGCGTATCGGCGAACCCGGCCAGATGCCGATCGTCAACGACGACAATGCCGTCATCAAGGACATTGAGGACTGGCAGTCGCAGGTCACCGTACCGGATCCGGAAGCACTGGACTGGGACTATGCAGAGGCGTATGCCAACGCGGTCGACCGCGAGCAGAAATTCGCCTGCTGCTTCTCCCCGGCCGGCCTGTTTGAGCGCACCCACTATCTGATGGGCTTTGAAAACGCACTCATGGCCTATCTGACGAATCCGGACGAGATGGCTGCGCTGCTGCGCGTCATTGCAGACTACAAGATCCGCTACATCCACGCCGCAGCCCGGCACCTGCACCCGGAGGTCATCTTCTTCCACGATGACTGGGGCTCGAAGCAGAACGTCTTCCTGCCTCCGCGCGTCTGGCGCGAGCTCATCAAGCCGCTTCAGCGCGAGATCGTACAGGCCGCGCACGACTGCGGCATGCTCTTCATGCACCATGCCGACTGCATCTGCCAGCCGCTGGCGGAGGACATGGTCGAGATCGGCATCGATATCTGGCAGGGCGCCATTCCGCAGAACGACATCGTTGAGATCCAGCGCATCACCGGCGGCAGACTGGCCATGGTCGGCGGTGTGGACGGTCCGAAGATCGATGTCCCGACGGCGACAGAGGCTGACATCCGCGCCGAGGTCCGCCGCGCCATCGATACGTACTGCCCCGGCGGGCGCTTCTTCCCCGGCATCGCCAACGGCGTCTGTTATATTGAAAAGAACAACGAGATCTACCTCGACGAGCTCTATCGCTACGGTGCGCAGTGGGCGCAGGAGCATCCCGTCGGCTGACCGTCTCTGCATTTCCGTTCGTCCCGCTGCCCCTTCCCGGCAGCGGGACTGCTGCATCGCAGCGTCTTCAAACCGCCCGAAAATACCGGGAAAATGCGAAATATCGCTTGACACTGCGGTTCGGATATGGTATTATCTTTAAGCTGATTGTATCAGTATGCCTGCGGGTGTAGCACAACGGCCAGGGCACCAGCCTTCCAAGCTGGGGACGCGGGTTCGATTCCCGTCACCCGCTCCATTATGCGCCAGTAGCTCAGCTGGATAGAGCAACTGCCTTCTAAGCAGTAGGTCGGGGGTTCGAGTCCCTCCTGGCGTGCCAAAGCGGAGCTTGCTACCGCAAAGAAAAATGAATATGGTGGGTGTAGCGTAGTTGGTTAACGCGTCAGATTGTGGCTCTGAAGACCGAGGGTTCGAGTCCCTTCACTCACCCCATTCTTTTTTTATACAGGATTTCTGCCGACAGCGCGTACGGGGATGTCGCCAAGCGGTAAGGCACAGGACTTTGACTCCTGTATGCGTAGGTTCGAATCCTGCCATCCCTGCCACCTGACCCGCTAGCTCAGTCGGCAGAGCACCTGCCTTTTAAGCAGGGTGTCCGGAGTTCGAATCTCCGGCGGGTCACCAAAAAATCCGATTCGCCCAGCGGGCGGAGCGGATTTTTTTCGTAGAACGCCAGGTGATTCGAGGTTTATGCCCCGAAGGGGTAAATCTCCGGCGGGTCACCAAACCCTTGAAAACACTACGTTTTCGAGGGTTTTTCTTATATCCTGTAAAAATTCAGACACCCTGCCTTTTTGTCCATTTTACGAAAGGCAGGGTGTCCGTTTTTGATGTCCAAAAAACAATTATTTAGACAGTCGAACCATCAGACTGTCGCAGAGATTTTTGAACGCTTCGTCGCGTCGCAAACCGCAAAAGGTGTCAGTGATAAGACCATTCGGAACTACTATTCGCATCTCCATTCCCTCCAAAAGCACTTGGATTTCTCCGCCCCGCTCGCCACACTCACAAAAGAAGATTTAGACAATATGGTTATCTCGATGCGTCGGAGCGGGCTGGCTCATAATTCCATCAGCAGTTATCTGCGCGTGTTTCGCACATTCCTGAATTGGGCAAGAAAAGCAGGCTACACGGAGTTGGAGATGGCGAATTACAAGGACAAAGAAACCGTGAAAGAAACCTACACGGACGCGGAACTCATGCTCCTGCTCCAAAAGCCAGCGCGCAACTGTGATTTCTGCGAATACCGCAACTGGGTCATTATCAACTTCCTTGTGAATTGCGGTTGTCGAGCGGGCACAATTCGGAATATCCAAAACCGCGATGTGGATTTTGAACGCAAGCAGGTCATTTTTCGGCATAAAGAGCAGTGGTATCTGGAAAAGCGGAACGCCGTCTGCATGACCTGCGGGCGCGTCAGCCCTTTGTCCACGCAGTCCACCTTTGAGGACTTGGCAGTGGATTTTAAGGGAACAACAGCCAGCGGCGCGGAACGGTTCTACCGGCGGACGCTTGACAAGCTGCGCCTGAAGCTGCTGGAAAGCGGCCTTGTCCATACCGTAACGCTGAAGCAGACCGAGTGCCGCAAAAGGAACAAAAAAATAGCCGCCGCGGTCTACCTGTATCAGGCGGACAACGACGGCGAATGGGGCGAGCTGCGGTTTGATTTTGAAAACGGTACAGCGAAGATCATCAGGCTGGCAGATTGGGACACGGTGAAAAGCAATATCTTTGCAAAGACGGCGATACGGTTTGTTCAGAGCTTACCGGAGGCGAGACTGCTGAAATCCGTGGTCGTACCGTTTGAGATGGATATTCCGGAAAAACCGGTCCTTCCGATGAAAGCCGCAAAAGCATGGAAGGGCAATGAGCCACACACGATTTCTCTGCGGCAGACAGAGTGCCAGAAAAAGGGTGAAACGATCACCGCCGCTGTCTACGAATATCTGGTGGACAACGACGGCGAGTGGGGCGAGCTGCGGTTTGATTTTGAGAACGGCACAGCGGAGATCGTCCGATTGGCTGATTGGGATACGGTAAAATCCAATGTTTTCGCAAAAGCCGCGATTCGGTTTATTCAGGAACTGCCGAAAGAAGAGATCGCGTCGAAGATAACGATTTTAGCCAATGCAATATTATAACGGTTACTTGCTAAGCAGCCGTTTTCCTGCGATCATGATGCCTGCCAAAATTTCCGC
>DBLB01000066.1:0-1036 GCA_002298695.1 Clostridiales bacterium UBA735
CGCTCTCCGACGCGGAGGTCGAATACGTCGACAAGCCCGGCCACCTCTGGTATATCCGCTATCCGCTTTCCGACGGCAGCGGCGACATCGTCGTTGCGACGACGCGGCCGGAGACCATGATGGGCGACACTGGCGTCGCCGTCAACCCCGAGGATGAAAAGTTCAAGCACCTCATCGGTAAGACCTGCATCCTGCCGATCATGAACCGCGAAATTCCGATTGTAGGCGACGAGTACTGCGAGATCGGCTTCGGCACCGGCGCGGTCAAGATGACCCCGGCGCATGACCCGAACGACTTTGAGGTCGGCCTGCGGCACAATCTCGAGATCATCCGCGTGCTTGACGACAACGGCAAGGTCAACGAAAACGGCGGCAAGTACTGCGGGCTTGACCGCTACGAGTGCCGCAAGGCGATCGTGGCCGACCTCGAGGCCGAGGGCTATCTCGTGAAGACGGAGCCGTATTCCCACAACGTCGGCACGTGCTACCGTTGCCACAACGACGTGGAGCCGATCATCTCCGCGCAGTGGTTCGTGAAGATGGCGCCGCTCGCGAAGGAAGCCATCCGCGTCGTGAAGGACGGGACGATCCGGTTCGTGCCGGAACGCTTCTCGAAGATCTATCTCAACTGGATGGAAAACGTCCACGACTGGTGCATCTCCCGGCAGCTCTGGTGGGGCCATCAGATCCCGGCGTGGTACTGCGACGAGTGCGGCCATATCAACGTCAGCCGCGAGGATCCGACGAAGTGCGAGAAGTGCGGCTGCACGCACCTGACGCGCGACGAGGACGTGCTCGACACGTGGTTCTCCTCGGCGCTCTGGCCCTTCTCCACGCTCGGCTGGCCCGATCTGAACTCGGAAGACCTGAAATACTGGTATCCGACGACCGATATGGTCACGGGATATGACATCATCTTCTTCTGGGTGGCCCGTATGGTCTTCTCCGGCATGGAGCAGATGAAGAAGGAGCCGTTCAAGACCGTCTTCATCCACGGCCTCGTCCGCGACGACAAGGGCCGCAAGATGTCCAAATC